>JAKFXT010000005.1 GCA_021731245.1 Patescibacteria group bacterium | reverse complement strand
AAGACCCGCTCCAATTATCAAAACTTTTTTCCCTTTAACTTCAATTTTATATTCATCAATTATTTCTTTTATGGAGCCTGCAACAGGAGGCAAAATTTCAGAAACTCCCCTTTCAAAATTACTCATAGCCACATCTGATATTGAATCAATATCAAGCAAAGTGGGTATGGCATTTCTTACTTCTTTAACATCAATTCCTTTGGGCAAAGGAAATTGCAAAATTATTCCATCTGTTTTGTTTTCTCTGTTCTTTATTTCTTGAATTAATTGCGCGGTATCAAATTGAGTAACATCAACTTTTTCAATATTTACTCTAAGTTCGCTCCCAACTTTCTGCTTTATACGCACAAAAGAAAGGACAGCTGGGTCCTCTGTACCTATAAAGTGCGTAATCGTTAAAGGGCGGGAAAGATTTTTTATTTCCTTCCCCACTTTCTCTCTTATCGATAATGCTATTTTTTTACCATCTATAATCATTTGTTTTTAAAATATTAAGAAATTCCAACCATTTCATTGTGCGCATCCTTTTTCTGTATGCCACGAGAATATTTTCTCATTCCCATCAATATTCCAAGTGCGGTGTATTCTGTAAGTAAGTGCGAACCACCATAACTTAAAAATGGAATGGTCGTTCCTGTTACGGGCAAGAGTCCAATATTAATACCGACGTGCACTATAAAGTGAGTGAGGAATAGTATCACCAAACCAACTCCATACAAAGCTTCGAAATTACTTTCCGCTTCTGTTGCAATAACGATAATACGCCAAATCACAATGCCGAAAAGCGAAAAGATTATCATAACCCCAACAAACCCCCACTCTTCAGCAAAAGCAGCGAATATAAAGTCGGTTTGGTATTCTGGCAAAAACTCCAATTTTGATTGAGTGCCAAGGGCTAATCCTTTCCCCCAAATTTGACCCGAACCAACTGCAACTGTCGCTTGGTATGCGTTATACCCTGAGCCGTGAATGTCAGTCAGAGGATTTAAAAAGGTCATTATGCGCTGTTTTTGATACGGCTCAAAAACATAAAACCAAAGTAAAGAAAAGGAAACAACTCCGGCCAAAAAAACTAGTAGCAAATGTTTTCTGGAAATGCCCGCAACTAAAACCATTCCGAGCCAAACAAAAAATATTATAATGGCGGAACCAAAATCCGGCTGGAACAAAACGAGTAAAAATAGAATGCTCGCATAAATTCCTGAAACTACAATGTGCTTAATATCCGCAATTTCTATATGACGACGAGAAAAATACTTGGCTAACATTAAAATCAGAACTAATTTTGCCAAGTCCACCGGCTCAAAACTGGCAAACCCAAAATTAAACCAACTCCTTGCTCCTTGAAAAACCGAGCCTATAACGAAAAGAAGGACTAGAAGTCCCACAATTATCAAATAAAGTGAAATCAAAACATTACTTCTTCTTAAGAAGTGGTAGTCCACTCCGGATAAGAAAAAGAAGGCTGACACACAAATTAATATCCAAACGGATTGTTTTTCAAAAAAACTATTGTCTCCCGAAAAAGTACTCATAGTAAAAAGCCCAGCAAGCGTCAAAAGCAGTACCGCAAAAAAAAGCGGCCAATCTATTTTTACCGGCCAAATATGACCTATTTTTTTTAGAAACCATCCCTCCATTTTAATTAATTAGTTAATCAGTTAATCGGTAACGCGTGGATAAATTCTGACAGGACCCACCTTACCTTCAAAAGGTAGGCTCCACGTGAATACTGCTTCCACAGTTTGGTTTTTCTCCAATCTTTCAATCAAAGTCTGAGAAGACGCTATTGCATTATCTTTTTCATCAAAAACAATTGCTACAACTGGAATATTTTTTAAAATATCCAGTGTTGTGTTTTTAATTGGAACTAAAACCCTAGGAGAATTTGTATTTTCTAATGTGTAGGAACCAACAGAAACTTTCTTAGGAATTTCACTTCCCCTAAACCACTCTAGGTCCTCTCTGAAATCAAAAAAGGCTTCTTTAACATTAGATTCTCCAGTTTGAATACCTCCTTCAAAAATAGGAATTGTCTCTTTTGCAGGAATATCTATTACCCCCTCTCTTTCGCTAACTAAAATATTTCTTTCATCATAAAGCTTCATAATATATTGCGCATTTTTTACCATAAACCCTGGATTTGGATTACTGATATAAGCAACTACACTGTAGACACCGTCGGCAACTTTGAAAGAACGTACCCAAATTACTTTGATGGAAATGGCTTCTGCTAAACAAATTCTTTGACAGGGCCCTGAACAATCTGCTCCGAGCTCGCCTTGATTTTGTTTTCCATCAGAACAAGTTGGGGCGGGGGCAACAACTGGTTTCACCACAGGAAAAAGAATGATTATACAAACTATAGCGATTGAAC
Source organism: Patescibacteria group bacterium (assembly GCA_021731245.1). Taxonomy (GTDB): domain Bacteria; phylum Patescibacteriota; class Minisyncoccia; order Phycocordibacterales; family JAKFXT01; genus JAKFXT01. The sequence goes on along the minus strand of JAKFXT010000005.1, from coordinate 59,718 downwards.
CTAAAATTAAAAGTTGTCTCTTTCCTGCCCAAGTCATGCCAATTTTATTTATGAGTAAAACGAATAATTATAAAATTGAGCACTTCGGTGGATTTTACTAAAAATCTACCGAAGCTCTCGAATAAACACATTATAGCAAACGGCGTGATTACTAATAGCCTACAAATAAAAACTCTAGAGACCACATTTTGTATCACCTACACCCAAGGTGCTAGAAGTCGTGACAACCACAGTCTTAGAATCAATGCATTGAAAGCTGGTTGGAGGTGACTTCAAAGGTACTTCTACAGCCCATGAATTATTATCGCTAGAGACATGACAAGTTGCCGTGCCAACACTTCCTGAGGTATTTATATCGATATTGGTCGGTTTAGTAATACCTGAAACTTTTTTAGCCGAATCAATTATGTTTATAGCGTAACCATTGGAACAGAGGCTTTTATAACGATCTTTAACATTCTGATCATAAAGTATTTCTGCCTGAGCGCGCATTACATCTAAATTGGCTTTAATAGTGGCATTAACAGTGGTCTCGTTGATCTTGTCGATTATTTTTTTTGTTTCGGGGCTTACATTAGAGAGTGTGTCTTGATTCTTATCTTCTGTTATTTGTCCTGCTTTCTCTTTAGTGCTACTGGCACTATTGGTGTTAATGTTTTTAATATATTCTGGACTCCTCAGATATAATTCCCAATCAGCAATATAAAATATGCTTCTGTCACCTTTTCCAGATGAGCATGTGTAGCTATATCTGCCTTTTTCAAAATTGACTGTTCTACAAACTATATCGAAACAAAAACGCCCACTTTCTCCATTACAACCTTTTGTATCATCTCCATTAAAATAAGATACTTTTTCATAAAGATTTTCATCTGGACACAAATTTTGTGAAAAATCGCAACCATCAAGGCGTAGAAATGGATTATCTTTATTTTCTAGACTTACTCCAATTCTAAAACCATCAATATAATCTTTGCCAATATGAGGAGTATAGGAAATATCTTTATTGTCTAGTGGGTCTTGTATTGTTTCTATTTTAGAAAATTCTTTTATTTTTAAATTTATTTCTTTTATTGTTTTTGGATATTGACCTATAGAAAAGTCATTGGACCATCCTGAATCAACTTTTTTATATAGGTTAGATTCGTAATATCTAGGAAAGGCGAACATTAGGAGTTCATTCAATCTCTTAATCCTTATGCTATCTCTAACATCTGGGTCGTTTAAATCAAATATTTTTATTGTTGAAAGTATTTGTTCTATAGAGGGTGAATGGGAATTATATGATTCAGCCACAAACTTATAGTTACCTTTTAGAAAAACTTCATCAAAATATATATAATATTTTGTCTGTCTGACCTCTGCTCCATACGGAGCATAATTTAACTCCTCTTTTATAACTTTGGCCCTGGGAATAAGATCTATTAATTCTTCTACTGTGTAGTTTATACCTACAACATTTCTAGACTCTTCTTTTTCATAAGAATCTTTTCTTTTTTTAAGACTCTCAATTGCCCCTTCGTATGTTTCATATTCCTTAGGAGCTAGACCAGCACCATCTATCATTGCCCCTATTGAAAAATAGGAGCTACAATTTTTTTTGTTATTATAAATCATATCTTTAATCACACTTTCGGGGCTATTCATTATCGAAAGAAATTCAATGTTTGCCACAGTAGGAGAAGAGCATAGAGCAAAAGTTCCGGATAAATTTACCCCACTATAAAATACATACCACCCTACTGGGATTTCAATTTTATATCCCTGCATATTTTTAATGATTGATTTTTCTTTTATCAAAATTGGCGACCTAGAGGTGGACGTGGCCAAATCAGTTATAAAAATTTTTTCACTTGGCGGAAGATTATTTATTTTTATATCAGACAAAAAATCGTCTGCGATCTTTTTATCTACAAATTCAATTTCAGTTTTTTTAGATTTAAACCAAGTAAATGGATTCCACCAGACGGCGCTAGCAATTGACGGTATTAGAAGTATTAAAATAATAAAAGGTAGGAACTTTTTATTAAGTGACATATAGAAATAATACCAAAAATATAATTTATTGTCTTATGGGCTGTAACTCTTATTAGCAAATAAAAAAACCGGCTCGAAAGCCGGCGGGTCGGGGTGGTGGGATTTGAACCCACGACAACCCTCAAACTTAAGCACCGGACGTTGTCACCCGGGTAAAACTAGTTTGAGAACTCTACCAGGCTGAGTTACACCCCGAATTGAAGGAACGGAAAATTAAATTCTATGTTCTGGCGACTACCTACTGCCAAAAGTATTTTTCTGCTGAAAAATCTTTCAGCCCTATCTCGCGCCGTCGCGCTCCGATTTTGCCAAGCTGTTCCACAGCTTGGCAACCCCTAAAGAGTATTTTACAGAAAAATTCATTGCTTAGTGCTGGCGTCTACCTACTGCCAAAAGTATTTTCTTGCAAGAAAATCTTTCAGCCCTATCTCGCGCCGTCGCGCTCCGGCCTTGCGGCGCTCCAAGTGTTCGCGCCTCACCCCATAAGAGTATCATCTAAAAATTGAATATTAAGTTCTGGCAACTACCTACTTTCCCCTTACGAGTATCATTGGTACTACAGCGCTTAACTTCTCTGTTCGGAATGGGAAGAGGTGTGGCCGCTGCGTCAAATCACCAGAACTTAAGATTCAATTTTTTATAATCATTTTTATTCTCTGTCAGAATGGAAGAGGTTGCGAAGCGAACACATGGAGCTTCGCAAAACTTTGAGCATTTTGTAATCAAAATGCGAAAAGTGTACTGCGCCTGTAAGGCGGGCCCCCTGCGTCAAAACACCAACACTAAAAAATGAATTTTTTATTTATGTGTTTCGTAGAAGATGCGAACGGGAGTTATGAAAACCTCCCTCTCTCGCACGAGCCTACTCTCCGTACAGCCAAGGCCCGTGAAAGGTACGGGCGACGAGAGTTCCCTCTACGAAACACACAAATTTAGGGGTCTTTAAATTATTTTGCAGGTTTAACAAGTATCATTGAGTAATATCCCACTCAATCTTCCATACACCATTTCGATGTATGAAAGTAAAAACGATTTTCAAAAATCCTCATAGGATTGGGCGAATTAGTACTTCTCGGCTCAATGCCTTACGACACTTACACCTAAAGCCTATCAACGTAATAATCTCTTACGAGCCTCATAATGATTCCTAATCTTGAAGTTAGCTTCCCTCTTAGATGCTTTCAGAGGTTATCTATTCCCGACATAGCTACCCAGCAATGCCCTTGGCAGGACAACTGGTAGACCAGTGGTCAGTTCGCTCCGGTCCTCTCGTACTAGGAGCAAGTCTTCTCAAGAATCAACGCCTACAGCAGATAGAGAACCAACCTGTCTCACGCATGGTGCCACGAATTACTTCGTGCATTGGACTATAGCATTACCCCGATATTTTTCATCGTGGGTAGTAAACGTTTAGTCTCTACGGGCTATGTGCCGCATTAATTAAAATTAATGCTGCCAATTCCCTCGGTATTATCCTCTCGTGTTAAGAGATTGGATTCCACCGATATAAGTTTACTGGTTTAATATAAATTTCTTTATACAACCGCCGTGATTTGATTGATTCATCTATTTCTAACACCAAAATTTATTGGTGGAAGAACCCACATTTTGATAAATCAAAATATGGGACTTTTTCAAATACAGAAATTAAATTTAATGTCTTTTTCCTCGGATTCAAACTGTAAAAAAGTTAAAAATTTTAACTTCTATACGGTTTGAACCCAGCTCGCGTATCTTTTTAATTGGCGAACAGCCAAACCCTTGGTAGCTTCTCCACCACCAGGATAAGATGAGCCGACATCGAGGTGCCGAACTGTGCCGTCGATATGAACTCTTGGGCACAACTAGCCTGTTATCCCCAGGGTAGCTTTTATCCGTTAATCTTCGGCCGCATCTAACGCGGACCATCGGTTCACTATGTTCTGCTTTCGCACCTGCTCGGGATGCACCCCTTACAGTCAAGCCATCTTTTGCCATTACACTATCGGCACGGTTTCCATTCGCGCCTAGATGACCTTAATAAGCCCCTCCGTTACTCTTTAGGAGGGATTCGCCCCAAACAAACTACCCACCAGAGAGTGTCCCATATCATTTTTTTCCGATATGGTTAGTACTTACACAAATGCAGAATGGTATTTCACTGACGACTCCAGATCAACCAAAATCAATCCTTCAAAGTCTCCCATCTATGCTACGCAGCAGTCGCGTAAGTACAGTCTCAAGCTATAGTAAAGCTCCTGGGGTCTTTCTGTCTTGCTGCAGGTAACCGGCATCTTCACCGGTATTGTATTTTCACCGAGCCATCCCCCGAGACAGTTCTCCAGTCGTTACGCCATTCGTGCGCGTCGGAACTTCATGTTGTCTTCCATTATTACTAATGGCACTGACTATATCTTCATCTTAGATTTTTAAGATGTCTGCGTATTATGACAATACATTCTTGCGTACTTGCCATCTTCTTCACTACTTTTTAAAGTAATGCTTCCAGTCGATACAGGTCTATAAAATTACTTTTATAGTTCCCACGGTATTACCCTTTCTTCAACATCATAAACCTTGATTTCTATGACTCCGAAATTGGGCTTCACCGTTTTTAGCAGATTTTTTCATGCGCCTTACGGCGCAAGCGGGCAAATTCCTTACCCGACAAGGTACTTCGCTCTTAAATGTTACTTCCATCTTAAAATGGAGACAAAATATTTCTATTTTATTCTTTGCATCGCTGCAAAGTTCGGACTATATCTTCACTCGCTTTCGCGAGGTCTAGCGTGTAGTCTCTGAGGATTCTAGAAATCTTGATTTTTTCTTAAGATTCATAGTTTCAATAAGTTTTGCAATTTTTTGCATTCCTTTTTGAGAAAAATGTTCTTTTTTAACAAGCATATTCACAATAAAAGCAAAAATTTTAAAATCGTTTGCTTTTGCTGTTCTCAGTTTGTTTTTAGAAAAAAATGGAATAATTTTTGTCTGCAATTCATCAATTGAACGAACGCAATAACGATAGAGAGGTTCTCTATGATTATCTTTTCGATTATTGATAAAAATATTTCCAATCTGGAAATATTTTTGAATGAGTTGTAATGCCGATAAGCTTTTTGCTCCTTGAGTTACAACGAACTCAGGAAAAACTTGCCAACCAGATTTGGTTGTTTTGTTTTTTATTAAACTTACCGTAAAACATCCTTCTCCATCTGCAAAGCCAACTATCCAATTTTCAATTTCTAGCCTTTCCTGCTGGTTGCCTGCACTGGATACTTTTTCACTTGGCATAATTATCTATGGGATAATTGTACCATAGTAGTACCAGATACTTCAGTGTTTTACACACAGATATTCCAGCATATAGCTAAATTTTACTAAGGCAGCGTTACCAACCTTAGGACCGTTATAGTTACGGCCGACATTCACCAGGGCTTATAACAATCACCATGTAAATCCGAAGACTCACACAACGTCGTTACTTGACCTTCTGGCATTGGTCAGGCGTCACCCCCTATACATCCTCTTACGAGTTCGCAGGGAGCTGTGTTTTTGGTAAACAGTCGCCAGAGATACTTTTGTTGAAACCTCTCTTGCGAGAGGTAAGCCTTATTGCTAACTTACGGCTGCTTTTTTGCCTAGTTCCTTGGGGGAATCTCACTCGTTCGCCTTAGTCTACTCGACTCGACCACCTGTGTCGGTTTTCGGTACGGATTTCACATGTTTAGCTCTAGAAGTTTTTCTGGGAAGGCTCTTCAAAAAAATCAATCTTGGGTTGCCCCAAAACATTTAGATTCTTTCGCATATTAGTATTTAAACTAGTCTTTGGGATTTGCCTCAAAAACTATGCTAAGGGTTTCTACATCAATCCAATAAGATGCTTTTTCTTTTATCCTCCGTCACTCCAATCGAAAACACGCGAAAGCTACGAAATATTAATCGTATGTCCATCGGGTTCGGTTTTCACCATCCCCTTAGGCCCGGCTAACCCTTCGATGATAACCATCGCGAAGGAAACCTTAGTCTTACGGCGTGCGGGTTTCTCACCCGCATTGTGGTTACTTGTGCCAACATTCTCTCTTCCATACGCTCCAGAATCGGTTACCCTTTTCCTTCATAGCAGAATGGAATGCTCTCCTACCACTTGTTTCATTCGAAAACAAAACAAGTCCTCAGTTTCGGTACTACGTTTAGCCCCGATTATCTGCGGCGCGACTTCTCTCGATGAGTGAGCTGTTACGCTTTCTTTCAATGATGGCTGCTTCTAAGCCAACATCCTCATTGTCAATGAAAAATCACCTCCTTAAGCGCACTTAACGTAAATTTAGGGACCTTAACTTGAGATCTGGGCTCTTTCCCTCTAGACCAGTGAAGCTTAGCCCCCACGGTCTTACTGCCGTACTATAACTCTTAGTATTCGGAGTTTGATAGGATTAACGAGATTTCTCCCTGTTTAATCCTTCCAGTGCTCTACCCCTAAGAGGACCATACGACGCTATCCCAAAAGATATTTCGGAGAGAACCAGCTATTACCAGGTTCGATTAGCTTTTCACTCCTACCCACAAGTCATCCGATGGGGTTGAACTTCCAACCGGTTCGGGCCTCCATCTGTCTTTCGACAAACTTCACCCTGCTCATGGGTAGCTCACCTGGCTTCGGGTCTAATGCATACTATAGACGCGCTATTAACACTCGGTTTCCCTGTGACTCCAGGCTCGCGCCCTTAGTCAAACAGTTTGCATTAACTCGTTGGCTCATTCTTCAATAGGCACGCCATGGCCGAGCACCACTCTAGATATTATATTAAAATTCTTCGCTTCAATTCTTGCCACGCTCTTCCGCGTTGCTTAAGTTTTGTTTCTCTATTTTGCGCTTGTTCTCGATTTAAAAAAGATTCGTAATAAATCAATTTCCACGGACGCTGATGTTTTGTTGAATCAACACTTCCATCGTTATGATTTTTTAACCGCTTTTTTAAATCGGCACTAAAGCCAATATAGAGCGAAGAATTTTTTTCACTTTTAAGTACATAAGTATAAAACATACTATTGCCTAAAATTATATAACACCCACAGTGGTGCTCGGCGCTGACTCCTTGTAAACATATGGTTTCAGATCTATTTCACTCCCTTTACCAGGGTTCTTTTCACCTTTCCCTCACGGTACTTGTTCACTATCGGTCTTCTAAGATATTTAGCCTTGCCGGTTAGTTCCGGCGGGTTCACTCAGGCTATTCGTGTCCTGAGTTACTCAAGAATGACAACAAAAAAGATCACAATAATTTCAAATACGGGACTATTACCCTCTGGGGTTTTGCTTTCCAGCAAATTCTTTTATTATGCAATTTTTTAACTTTTCTGACATAAATGTCACGTTGTCACCTTACAACCCCCAACCTTTAATTGAATCCCCTTTTAACGGGAGACTCAATTAAAGGTTAGGTTTGGGCTTTTTCGTGTTCGCTCGCCGCTACTTACGAAATAACAATTGTTCTCTTTTCCTCCTGTTACTGAGATGTTTCACTTCACAGGGTCTGCTCAATCCAATCAAGTTGGAAAGTCTTCGCATTTTATGCAAAGGGGTTTCCCCATTCGGAAATCTCCGGATCAAAGGTTGCTCGACACCTCCCCGAAGCTTATCGCAGTTATGCTACGTCCTTCATCGCTCTTAGAAACCAAGGCATCCACCATACGCTCTTATAATTTCCTATGCGGAAATCTAAAAACCGTTACCCCACAAACGTCCTATTGAATGAAGCGTCTGCGAAGTCACCTGCATTTTTACATGCAGGACTTTTTGCTTTTTATGTATCTAGGCGATACATAAGAAACGAGTCCCTCACATGAATTAGTGTTACAAGCTAGTTTGCTTATAAAAAATTCTCTACAAAATATTAATTTGCTGAAGAAATGTTTGATGATTACAAAACTTTAAAATCTTGTAGGCAACAACACTAATTCATGTGAGGGGTGAATGAGATATTACTCAATGATACTTGTTACCCAAAACTTATTGTAAATAAGTTCGGAGCAATGCCGCTACGATTTTAAACCTGCGTAACGGACTTTTTTCCAGACTCCACATCCAATAAAGACCCCTAAGTCTTAAAAGTGTGCTGGCATTCGTTTATCAAATATCAATCTTTCAGTAAATTTTACAAACAAAAAACCGCCTTAGGGCGGTATCACGGAAAACCGGGACAATCGCCTTTTAACTACGGTTTCTGTCTTTCGTAAACATCAGTTGGAAGAGTATATATGAAGGGGCTATGATGTGTCAAACCCTGTAGTAGATTTTGGCATCGCCCATATTTTGCGTTGCAAAATATGGGCTAAACAGTATGTAATGCCAAAATTCACTACGGGGTCAAATAAAGCAAAACACCCCTGTTTTTAAGGATATATGTAATACTTGCTTTTTCTATATCACTATGGTATAATGAATTTTAGTAACAGAGCGGGTAGAAATACCCTTTTACAACCACCCGTGAGGGTTCCTAGTGATAGGAGAAAGACCGTGAATACAGTTACACAACTGATTGCAGGGCAAGCTGAGATCGACCGGATGCGTCGCGAAATTGACCAAGTCTGCGGATCGATCCTGGGGTACATGAAAATCAGAGGCAGTTCTGGAGGATACTCTCGCCACTTTGATTTTAATGTGGCGCGACGAGCGTCATGGACGCTGAGCCACCTGCCCGAGGCAGAGAACCCCTATGCAATTGCATTCGATCACTCGGGAATTGATACTTATACTCCTTTCGCTTATTCAACCAGCCAAGGTGCTGGAAAAATAGGTTTGGGGAGTGTGAAAATCGTCCACGAGGGGCTCGATAAGTTAGTGCTGATTGCCATGGATATGTGGCCTGACCTTGGCAAACTTTGGCAACCGATCTTCGAGGCCGCACCCAAGAACGACTCTGCTCCCAAGAAGTAGTACACACACAACACAAAGCGCCGCCTCCAAACCGGCGCTTTTTCATTTGCAAAACAAAAAATCCTCCGAGGTGGAGAATTTTTTGTTTAAGCTAGAAGCTCAATTAACCTTGATTGCTGTGATTTGAGATTTCGTGACGAACTTTATTAATCACTTGAGAAGCAGCTTCTTGTCCACCAAAACCAAAGGAAAGTCCAAGTGCGATTGAAAGCGCCACAACTACTCCTGTGAATAAAGTTTGAAGATAAATTGCTCCAATTCCGAGTTGAGATAAAGCTACGATAAATGCGAAAATCCAAATTGCCCAACGAGATAGATTTCCAAGGAAATTTGCTGATGTAACGCTCGCGGCTTTTGCTCCACCTGAAACAACTTTTTGAGCAGCTTCAGCTACAACACCTCCAACGAGTAACACTAATACAGCAACAATCACTTGTGGAAGATATCCTGCAACTACTTGAACCAAGAATTGATTCACGTAGTTAAGTCCCAACACATCAAGTGCTGCTATTAAGAAAACGACTACTACAAACCACTCCACAAGCATTCCTAAGAATTTTCCTACATCTAATTTAAAACCTGCTTTGTGGACAAGAGCACCAATACCAGCTCCTTCAAGAGCGTGGTCTATTTTCATAGTCTTGATAACACGGGCAACAACATTTCCAAGGAGAGAGCCGACTACCCAACCTGCGAGAAATATCACTACCGCGACTATGAGATTAGGAATGAAACCAATTACTCCTGCTCCAACTTGTTGGAACTTCATAACTAGTGTGTCACCCCATGTCTGCAACGGATTATTGTACATCATGTACTTTTTTAGTTGCCATTTAGGCAACAAATAAACTATTAAAAACTTATAATATAGCGGTTCCCCGCCGACCTATTTTTTTATTAATACTATACAAATGATATCACCGCCCTATCCTATATGCTAAAGCTTATGTGGATATCCGCTTCTATACAAAAAGGGCTTTAAACCCCTATTTTATCTAGCAATTTTTCGTGAGGATAATCCAAAACATCACGAACAAGACGATCATAAACACTTAGACGATAACTAAAGTCTTGTGTTTCAAAGGCAGCGTAACGAAGCTCTCTTCCTATTTCTGCTTCTATACTTTTTACCGCCCTTTCTAAAACGCCTTTATTAAATCTATCCCCCACCACCATCAAATCTAATCTGCTTTCAGGTTCTTGAATAAAAATTCCCGAGATTACTACAAGTTTCATCTTCCCTGCCCTACCAATTTTTCTGACTAAAGCACTGCCATAAAAAGAGGTGCTTCTCATAAGCATTGTTTTGAATTGAGAAGTAAAAAGAAAACTTGTGTTAAAAGTAAAACCATTAAATTTCCTTTTGACGGAAATTGTTTTCTTACCTTTTTTTATTTTTATAGTCCTTAATAATATTTTCTTTTTTATAAAATTAGATTTTAAAAGTGATGGTATTTCTTTGCGTAGATAACTAATATTTACACCTGTCCTCTTCACTATTTCTTCTGTGGTAAAAGATGTTTCTTCGTTAAAAATAAATAGTCGCATAAGCTTCACTTTCCCTGCTCCACCAAAGAGTTTTTCTAAAATTTCCATATTCAAATCATAGTATCAAAGTAAGCTTCCTTAGAGAAACAAAATGTCCAATTAGACCACGCAAATATATTTTTATAAATAAAAAAGAGCCGCTCTAAGCGGCCCCTCCGTTTCTCCACGCCCGAAGGCGATCAATTATTGCTTGGCGCTCTGCAAGTCCTTTTGCATCCCACTCGCTCTGACATTTCTTGGAGCAAATGGCATACCGGGGATTGGTGTTTTCCCAGGCAAAAAATGGTCGACCTCCTTTGTCACAACTAAGACAGTGGATAGTGAGATTCGGTTCTTCTTCTTTCTTTTTACCCTTCTCTTTATCTTGGGGTAGCGGAACCGACCTAAGCGCAGTAGCCTTCATATTTCTATATCCTCCCTGAGTTAAGACCCGCTAAAAATTACTCTATCAAAAAATAATTTATTACGCCAACAAAAAAGACCCTAAGGGGTATACCTTAGGGTCTTTTTTGTTTAATCTTTTTAAAGGATTATTTCAAATCTACTTGTCACGCATAAATTCCTGCTGGAATTTTGCGCGACCCCACCTCAGCCCCTACGGGCTTCCGGTCGAAGGTTGATCTATTTAAGATCAACCTTCCCTCCTGCTTCTTCGATTTTCTTTTTAAGAGCTTCGGCGTCTTCTTTCTTCATACCAGACTTTAACATTGACGGAACTCCATCAACTAGAGCTTTGGCTTCACCTAGTCCAAGAGCAAGAGCTTCTTTTACAACTTTGATAATTGCAATTTTGTTTGCTCCAGCATCTTTAAGTTCCACATCATATGTACTCTTCTCTTCTGCAGCAGGCGCAGCAGCCCCAGGAGCAGCGGCAACAGCGGCGGCTGAAACTCCAAACTTCTCTTCCAAATGCTTAACGAGTTCGTGTAAATCAAGTACGCTCATTTTTTCGATTGAGCCAACAAGATCTTTAAACTTTGAAGGTGTCTCGACGACTTTATTTTCTTCTGACATATTTTTAATTTGTTATTTTGTTAATTTATGCCTGAGTAATAACTCATGCGTAAGCGTCCAATTACTTTCCCTTATCTGCAATCGCGTTAAGAGCTATAACCAATCCTTGTATTGGAGAATTTATTAGATTAACGAATTGACCATGAAGCACTTGTAGAGAAGGAATTGTTGCAATAGATAACATTTCTTCTTTGCTCATATATCTTCCTTCAAAAATTCCACCGACAATTGATAAACTGTCTTTGAATTTTTTCTGAAAAGCATAAACTTCACGAGCCGGTGCAATCAAATCTTCTCCGTATGCAACAGCGACTTCTCCTAAAAGAGCAGGTTGTTCACCTGTTGTTTTGGTTGTAGCCAATGCACGTTGCAATAAAGTTTTTTTGATAATACCAAAACCAACTTTATTTTTCTTAAGTTCTTTACGCATCACTGTCGCATCATTTACTTTTAGTCCTTTGAAGCCAACAAAAACTAGCGACTGTGACTCTTTTAGAATCTTATCCGCTTTGTCTATGATTTCCTTTTTCTTTTGTTTACTTATAGGCATATTGTTTATTTTTTTGTTTAATTTAAAAAACAAAAAATTAGCGACCTTTTTATTAAGGCCTCCTTAGAAATGGAGTTTGACCTCTCGATAGGTACTTTTTACATTCTTGCGAATGACCTATTGTCTCAGTGGCCTTATGAAAAGCCATACTAAATTATTTAAGTAAAAAGTCAAATTATTAAAAAGTTTCCCCCCGAAAGACTGTGGCTTTCGGGGGGGGAATAAATTCATTGCCATGACTTGGGCTTTTTCGGTTTTCCAAGAAGGCCCAAAGGTTGTTTGCGAAACCCCTTTTTTCCTCCTTTCCTCCTTTGAGAAATCTCCTCTGGAGAAAGGGTTCTTACATTAGAGCCTTTCTTCTCTATCCTCTTGTCCTTTGGGGACCTATCGCCAGCATAGCTGCTACCTCCAACATTTGTAACTTCCCCAATTTTACTGGGGTCAAGAAGTATTTTGCTCATTTTACAGTATCCCTTTGAAAAAAATCGAGTCTGTAACTATATTAAACAAAAATAAAGAAAGCGCTAATTCACCCCGCAAGAACCTGAGGTTTTTTCTGGACTTCCCTTCACTTGTGCCTCAAGTTTCAGTCCTTCCGCACGCCAGCCAATCATATTTACTGTTAGTTGAATAAAAGTCGCGAAACCAGAAATGGCTAAAGCAAGAATGATCCACCAGAAAAATTGATAGAAATAGTAATAAAAGAAAACTAGAGAAAAGGCCCCCCAAACACCAAAGCACCAAGGACAAGTGAGAAGTTCATAGATGGTTTTAAATGGACCACTTTGAAATGTGGAAAGTGGCTCTCTAATAAAGAGAGTTATTTTGTCATAAACAAAAAGTCTTACTACACGAAAAGTGGCTAATGTTATAAGGAAAAAATCAAAAGGAACAATAGTTGTAGGCAGTCCATTAAATTTCTTAATTATTAAGTAAGTCGCAAAAACAATAAGACCAACAAAAAATAATGAGTAAATGAAGTTCCACTTATACTGATCTTTAGTAATATTCATATTAGCTTGTTACATTTATAACTTCTAAAACTCTAGTCAAAACTAAAAATAATCCTATACTCAAAATTATAGCTCCAAGAAAAAATACTGTCTGTTTAAAAAATGTCTTTGTGAACAGATTAAACATTCCCTAATTATATAGCATCGCGGGCACTTTTCACCTGAATCATTCTCGCATTATCCCCTAGTCTATTAAGCTCGGATATGGCCTTATCATAGTAGATTATCGCATTGTTTTTATCCCCAATATCACGATAGTACTCAGCGAGCATAATCATCATATCCACATTCTTAGGGTTTGCGTTTAAACCCTGCAAAAGCACTTTTGAGGCTTCAGTCGCTTTTTCCTTATAAGAAAGGGTGTAAAGAGAAGCCAATCTGTAATAGCTATCTATGTTTGATGGGTCTTTAGCGATAGCTCTTTTCAAATACATTTCTGCTTTTACATTATCCTTAAGATAATATTGATATAAATCTCCAAGATTTATTAGCGGAACTATATAATTTGGATTTACTTTTACTACATATTCCCACGCGACTTTCGCCCCTTCATAGTCTCCAATTGTTTTTCTCCAAGAACCAAGATCAACCCACAAAGACAGGTTGCCACCATTAGTTTTTAACGCACTTGATATTTCTTCTATTTTTTTCTTTGAGTTTGCGTCCGCCGTTTCAAAGTTATTTCTCCTATCAAGACTGGGCTTCTGTATATTGGAATTCGTACTTGTAGAAACCGGTTCAATTGTATAAATCAAATCATCAGAAAGACCAGATTCGTTTTCAGTGTTTGAAGAGGTGTCTTCTCTTTTATCTTTTATAATAAAAAAGGTTGCCCCTCCTACTAAAATTATAGCGACAATTAAAATGAGTGTTTTGTTTTTTGTGAATTGGTTTTCTGGTTCCATAGTTTTATAGCTAAAAATTAACCTAAATTAACATTAGTATTTATAGCAGATAAATGGAAAAAGCAAAAACCCCCTACGCCAGACTGGCGTAGGGGGTTTTTTGCTTAACCTCCCGATTTTCATCGGGACACAAGTGGTTATTAGTTAGCACGAGTCCAAGTCTGGGTTGGGAATGAAGTATTGCTTGGGAATCCAGGCATACCATATCCATTTGTCCAATCTTGAACAGTTTGGGTATCTGCTGTAGCAACAGGTGTTGTTGTTGAGAACGGTGACCAAATCATATTATCTATGTTGGCCTCATTTGTTTCAACTTGAGCAACAGAACCCATCAAAGCTCCTATTCCAACTGGGTAAGATGTGTCCGCTAGAAGTGCCAATGTAATTTGTTCAGAAACTGCAGCTGTGTCCACTGCTGTTGTAGCTCTTAAGACATATGTCTTTGAACTATTAGCAGGAACAATTTGAGCTTGTGAAGTACCTGTGGCTCTAAGTTCAATAACAGTTTCGTTATTTACTGTAGAAGTTGAGTTGTTAAACGCAATTCCATCTCCGAAGAGTATGAATCCGTTTGTTGCTCCACCACTGGTTGCAACTGACATTGAGAACTTCTGGAATACTACATCTCTACTGTTTGGGTTAGTAACCACAAATCTGTACAAGTCACCTCCAGCTGAAAGTGTTCCGCCATTACTTGTTACAGCAATAGAAGGCACTGTTCTGAAGATTCTTGTTCCAGCAGTAGTAACATCAGCGGTTGTTCCAGAACTAATGTTTGCTTGTGAAGAAACTCCTTGAGCATAGTTACCATTAATTCCGACGTTATCACCATCGTAAGTAACAGAAAGGAATGCGCCCGGTGTTCCATCATTAGTGTTTTGAGCCGTTAGGTCTCCTTTAACAGTAATGAGTATTGATTCTCCAGCAACAATTAATGGAGCTGGGGACAATAGAGTAGAAGTAGCATTATCAGGAGCTGATCCAACACCGAATTGTGCTGTACCAATCTGAGTTGTGCCATTCCACAATGTAACTCTTTGATTAAGAAGATCTGCAGGTGAGTTTGAAGCAATATTGCCCAATTGAAGAGCAATTTGTCTCAAAGAAACATCTTCAGATGCTCCTGCTGTAAAGCGTAGTCGAGCAAGCTCAACATTGTTTACACCAGCTTGAGACATCTTGTAGAGAAGTGATTCATCACCTGTAACAGTATATGAACCAGTTCCTGCAACTGTCATAGTTTGACCAGCAGAAGCTGTAACAGCTTCTGTAACTTCATTTCCTGAAGTAACTCCTGTAGGTGTCATTGAAGGTGAACCATCAATACCCCATGAAAGAGTGTCGGATGATGAAACTGAACTTGCAAGATTACACTTAACGGCCAATGACTTCACAGTTCCTTTTGGAATTGTCAAAGATTGATCAAATGTAAATGTTGCAGATGCAACTGATGCACCTGTTGGATTAACCACATTTGAACCTGTGTTCAAAGCAGTTGTGCCATCAAAGAGTTGACATGAAGTCACTTCAGTTACCACCATTGTCGCATAAGTGAGCTCAAGTGGAATTGAAGATAGTCTTACATCTTCACCTGATTGTGAAGCATCCAAGAGGATGTTCGCAAAAGTGAATCCTTGTGAACCAGCAATAACAGTTCTAGCTGAAGGTTGTGTTGAAACACTTACACCCAAAGCAGCGGCTCTTACTGTCATAGTGTTCATAGACAAGGCTCCATTACTGATAGTAATGGTATTGCCAGTTGTTTGACCGGTAACACTTGTCCATCCTGAAGAAGGAGTAGTTGAAACAATATATGTTCCACCATTTCCTATTGTTGAAGCTACCTTTCCTTTAAGAGTGTAGACCTTTTTGCCTACAGGGTAAGTAATAGTGTCAGTGAATGTTACTGTCTGAACCGAAGCGCTAGTGAAAGTAGCGTCAACTGGGCCAGCGACAACTGCTCCGTTTTCATCGAAGATGGAAACGTTAGTTAAGAGGCCAGTTCCACTACCCGTTGTACTAGCGATAGTAAATACATGAGATTGAACTGAAATTGCTTCTCCTTTGAGATCAACTTCATATCCTCCAAGTACTTGATTTGGAACATTAACTGCGATGTTTTGCGCAGGGACTGAGAGAGCTTTAGTAACAGATGTTACAGAACCAGCTGAAACAGTAACGGCTGAACCATCAAAGAAAGGAGTGCCTGCAGTAAACTGTGAACCAGTTGCACCAGCGGTACCGTTTTGACTTTGAGTTCCTGTAATACCGTAACCATAAGTTTCACCTGTCATGTAGATATCTGTTGCTTTATAGATATCAAACTGAACTGTTCTAGCAGCTGAGCTTGATCCTACGATATCTCCCTGAACATAAATGTCTTTTGCAAGACCTTTATCAATGACAATTCCTGAACCGAAGGTTGCTGTGTAGTACTTACCATCTGATGACACTACTGTGTCATAAGCTGTTCCGTCTACATAGACCTTAATGTTTGTAAGGTCACCTGACCCTGCAGAACCAGTTTGGTTCCAGCGAACAGACCATAGGCGAACCTTTTCAGCAGAACCTGCTGTTACGCGGACACCACTGAACTTGTAAGCTGTGGTTCCGATTTCTTTAGTAGCTGCAGTGGCTGGATCAAAAGATGATGAAGTCATAGCTGCAGTACCGATTGTAAGAGATGCGTTAATTGTGTGAGCGGCACCAGTTATAGGAAGCGAGCCGTTAACTGTAGCTGATGTATTAACACCAACAACTGAAAGGGCTGCGACTTGACCTGCGAAGTTTTCAAGGGATGAACCCATGTTACCTGCGATCGTATATGTTTTTGATGTGCCTGCCTTAACAACAAATGTATCACCTACTGTTGTTTGGTGATTTGAGTTAAGTGTCTTTGCTATACCGAGCTGAATACCTTCTTCATTAAGAAGAACGATTCCAGCAAATACAGCGTCTTGTGCCAAACCTGTTCTTTCAACAACAATTCCGTTTACTGTAACATCTCCATCATTTGATGCTGTAAGAGTTACTTTTGTAAATGGAACGCGTGCAGCGCTTGTTGGTGCAAGAGAGGCTGTTGGTTGTGAAGCTGACATCACAGTAAGACCAGACCCTGATGGAGTACTTGGTGTTCCTGGAGTAACTGTTCCACCAGTCATTGTATTAAGGACTGCGCGAGTCTTTGGACCTACGTATCCTGCTACAGGACTGATACCATTTTGAGATTGAAACTTCATAACCGCTGCCTTGGTTTTAGCACCAAAGTAGTTAGATTCTGAACCTGGAGCACCAGCTCCACTTGAAGAGACTTGGGTGCTAGCAGACTTGTTTAGAATCATCTGAAGTGTTCTTACTTGTTCATTCGTCATCCCCATTTGGAGATCCATTGAAAGTGAACCAGTGACTGTTCCTCCACTTGTACTACCAGAAACAAGAGCTTGTATTACAGCAGCTTGTGAGCCACTTAATCCAAGAGCTGTAATGATAGCCGTAGCTTCGGCTTGAGTTATAGCTTGAACTGGAGCTGCAAAGGCAACTACCATTGAAAGACTAATTGCAGCTGATGCAATGCCTTTCAAAAGCTTTTTTGATTTTAATAAATTCATAATTAATTTTAACTTTCTAATTCTAAATAATAATTTTATTTCTCGATTTTATTCAAGAAAAAAATAATTCATAACTCACACGAAAAATATTTTTTAGTTTCGACTTCCAAAAAACATTTTCCGCCATGTAACTCGAACTTTTTTTAAAAAAAAAGTTTAGAGAAACAAACACTATTTTTTAATTTCTCTTGTTTTCGACACAAGAAATTAAAAATTAGGTATCAATATTTTAGTGGGTAATTCGGTAATAATAATCAGCCATAACAGGACAGGGAATTTCTGTGTTTTGTATGTCCGGAATCCCCGCGTATTTGGGGCATTCCCAGTATTAAATTTTCAAAGTTCCTTCCCTTTCTGTATGTCCTCCTCCCCTTATATATCTTGACGATACATAAGTGAATTCCTTACGGAAAAATATAGGCAGAAGTCACAATAAAAAACGGCGACTAAAACCTATAAGGAGAATTATATGTTTTTCAGAAAGTAGCTGCAAAAGCAGCTTTGTGGATAACCCCTTTTTAAAGCCCTAAAAACCAATCTCCTTAGAAATCGGCCTATTTCAAGCTTTATTTGCGAGTAATACCCACAGGGGGAATACTCGCATAAATACGTACTTAAGTCAATCTAAGTTGTGAAATAAGGGTTTATTAGAAAAAATGATAAAAATTAGATTAATTAGCCAAAAACAAACACAGATAAACCTATAACAAAAATAGCTCAAAAAAGTGACATTATAGTGACATTATAATGATAAAAACACCCAAATTAGCTCTATTTATCTAAGTTAAAGCTAATTTCTCTAATTTATCTAGAGTTTATCTATTTTTAAGCTAAGGAATACCTACTCCAACGGCGCTCTCCTTCTCTTCTTAAGACTCCAGAGATTACCAACGAGGAGAGCTCTCTTTGAATTGTCTTCTCACTTATATCACTCACAATATTTGAAACATCTTTGATAGTAACTGATTTATTGTCTCTTATAATATTTAATATTGATTTTGTCCTTTCTGAAGTGTCTTTTTCTTTATTTTGATTTTTTAATTTCGAAACAACTCTTGAATTAGAGCTTTCTGAAGTCTTCTGATTTTTGTCCTTTTTATTTGCGTAACTCTTATTTAGACTTATTTTTCTAAATTCATTATTAAAGTCATGTTTATAGGACAAATTAATGTCTTTTATACTGTCCTTTATGCTCTCTATAGGCCTCTCGTTTCTTTCTAAACTTTCCTTTATTTTACTTTCCAAGTTACCAAGAGAAACTTCATTAAAATACTCATTTTTAAGCTCTTTTTCTCTGCTATTTTTATGAGATAAAACATCTGCCTTACTTACAATATTAGCGACACTTCCGTATTCAGAAATGAGTATTTGAGCGTTATTTGTAGATATAAAATCATTAATGGAAAGTGCTTCAATTTGAGAAAATATCATTAACATTTTCTCTATTACTAAGTTTCTATAAAATTCACTGCCTCCTATAAAAAACTTAATATTATTATCAACAATTGAAATAGCGGCTCCTACAGTGTCTTTTATTAGAAACTCATCTTTATTGTCCTTGGTGAGAATAATTATGGCCTTTAGAAGTTTATTGAGTTTCTTATAACAAAAAAAGAAAGTTTTGTCCTTTTCAAAAGGGCTTAGGTTATCTATACTATTTGAAATTTTTTCTATATCTAGAGACATTTTTATTTGTCTTATACGCTGTCTTTTAGTACTTAAAAATTATTTGAAAACATTTTCCTGTCTTTTAAAAACTTCTCGTTTCTATAGGACCAATTATAGGACAGGGAAGCCAAATGACAATTGACTTGACCGGTTTTAACTATTCTATTGATAGAATTAATCCGCTAGATAAATCCTTACGTCATTTAGAGAGCAAGCGTGTTATTATTAACGCTGTTTATGAGCGAAAAAAGAAACGGAAAAAAGAATAATGGGAATAGTTCCCTGAAAAAGCTTTTTGACATAATTTTACTCAAGAATCTAAGCAAGAAAACTCGTCACTCTATAGGATCAATCCTTTTTCTTACAATTTCCCTACTATTACTTTTGGCTGGATTTCAGAAAGCGGGAATGGTCGGAAACACTATATATAAATGGCTTTCTTATCTTCTTGGCATTGGCTACTTTATTTTACCCCTTCTGTCCTTTGTAATTTCTGTTTCTTTACTAAAAGACAAAGATGGGGATGAAGAAACTGATCACAGGTTTGCAGGTAGTCTTCTTTTCTTTCTTTCATCACTCACACTGCTCGCAATTTTCCAAAAAGAAGCGAGTGGCATCATAGGAGTAAGCTCCGCCACATTCTTGCTTTCTCTTTTTGATGTCTACGTTAGTGTAATTATTTCCATCGCAGTTTTAATAATTTCTCTACTTATTTTATTTGAATTCCCTCTTGTATCCCCTCTTTTTATAATAAAGAGAGCTTTTGTAAATCTGTTTACTTCTATAAAAAATAAATTCAGTAAAAAAGTCACGGAGACGGAGTCCTTGGAAACCCTAGTAGAAAATGCTGTTGCCAGCGTCCCAATCAGCAAAAAAATAGTTGAGTCAGAAGAAATAGAAAATGAGGAGGAAGAAAATGAAGAATTCGAAACAAGAAATAACTACGCATCAGAAAAATCTGAAAATAATTCAAAAATTAAAGCTTCTGTATTTCCCTTCCGCAACGAAGAATATACTCCTCCCCCACTAGCATTACTTGAGATAGACAGAGGAAAGCCTGGTGTTGGAGACATTAAAGCGAATGCCAATATTATTAAGCGTACGCTACAAAACTTTGGTATAGCCGTTGAAATGGATGAGATTTCAATCGGCTCATCTGTCACCCGATATGCAATAAAACCCGCAGAAGGTGTGCGTCTACAAAAAATATTAACCCTGCAACAAAATTTGGAGTTAGCGCTTGCCGCTCACCCCGTTCGCATTGAAGCGCCAATTCCTGGAAAATCTTTAGTCGGAATCGAAGTTCCAAACTCAACTAAATCAATTATCGGTTTAGGTTCATTGTTAGGTAGCGAAGAGTTCCAAACATCAGAAAAACCTCTTTTAGTTGGTCTCGGCCGTGGCATCACTGGTAAATCTCATTTTGGTAACATAGCCAAGATGCCACACCTACTTATTGCCGGCGCTACGGGTTCTGGTAAATCTGTAATGATTCACAGTATTATTACTTCCCTTTTATATAGAAATTCTCCAGAAAATCTTCGCCTCATAATGATTGACCCAAAAAGAGTGGAGCTCACGCTTTACAACGGCATTCCTCATTTATTAAATCCTGTAATAACTGATCCTAAAAAAGCCATTGCATCTTTGCGTTGGGCTGGCAAAGAAATGGATAGACGCTATGAAATATTGGAATCAGAAAAAGTGCGTGACATAGATTCGTATCATAAAAATGTTTTGGCTACGGCGCTTGAGAAAATAAAACGTAAAGGCGAAAGTGGCGAAGAAAACAAAGAACCACTTCCTGAAATGATGCCCTATATTTGTATTTTCATAGATGAGCTTGCAGACATTATGAGTACTTTCCCACGTGAATTGGAGGGTGCCGTTGTACGCCTTGCCCAAATGAGTCGCGCGGTTGGAATTCATCTTATTCTTTCAACACAGAGACCATCGGTAAATGTTATTACAGGTCTCATTAAAGCCAATGTTCCGGGTCGCATTGCACTTCAAGTGGCATCTCAAATGGATTCTCGCACCATTCTAGATATGGGAGGTGCTGAAAAATTGCTCGGTGCGGGTGACATGCTTTATCTTTCAGCTGAGATGTCACAACCAAGTCGTTTACAATCTCCATACATAACAGAAAATGAACTTAAAAAAGTTACTAAACACATCATTAAAGAAGGAGAAAAATTCCCACCAAATGAAATAGACCTGACACCTAATAGTGGCGATGGCTCTGGTGGTATGTTTGCAAGTTCAATTGAAGATGATGGCGCTGACGTAGATGATGATCTTTATGAAGAGGCAAGAGACACAATAATGAAAGCTGGCAAAGCGTCTACTTCATATTTGCAAAGAAAACTTAGAATTGGTTACGCTCGCGCCGCTCGTCTTATGGACTTACTTGAAGAAAAAGGAGTGATAGGAGCAGGAGAAGGTGCTAAACCAAGAGAAGTCTTGATGAAAGATGAAGGGCTTGGCATTTCCCCAGAAGAAGACCTGACAAATGATAGAGTTTAACGCTAAAAAGTTTCTTATAAAAATTGGCGTTGGAATAATTTCTGCCGCTCTTATTGTTCTTATTTTTTTTCAATCAAAAGAATACTTGGAAGGTCCAACTATTTATATAACTAATCCTATAAATGGCTCCACTTTTTCAGAACCACTTCTTAACATAGAAGGTGTGGCAAAAAGTGTTTCTTTCATAACTTTAAATGATAGGCAAATATTTGTGGATGAAAACGGAAAAATTTCTGAAAAACTTTTATTACAAAATGGTAATAATATTATTTTAATAAAAGCAGTAGACAGATTTCAAAGAAAAGTAGAAAAAAAGCTGGAGATTGTTTATAAACAATGAAACTTTTTTGAAACGCATCTAAAAAGATATTCCTAAAATTTCTTTTTTATCCGCCCTTGGCTTACACGAATAATTTTTTTCTAAAAATTTTCTCTGCTCGGCCCAGTCGGCCTGCGCAAGGTGCGCCAAGGGCGGATAGTGTGACCTAAGAGAAGAAAAAGGACTCAAATTTAGACAATATAAATGAATACTTGACAAGGACAGGAGGTATGCTATAATGGAGTCTGCAAGGCAAAAAGAAGTTTGAATAGTTTCAAAATCGTTCTTCCACAACGCCCAAACGGGCAGAAAGGCATCAGCCATGAAGCAACTGAACGGCATCACCACAGGTCCGCCGAATGTGAGAACTTTCGCTTATACCGACAACTTCGCCAAGAGCACTGCCGCCGGCGCGTCCGCCGCGGGCAAGACCATGATCGGCCAGGGCATCGGCGCCAATTTGGGCAACCTCACCGGCGCGCGCCGCACCTCCTGAACCGGGTCGAGGGGACCGCAGCGGAGTACCCGGGGCAATAATGGGTCTCCGCCGGCCAGCCTGAGCCACAACGTCGGCCATCGACGGCCGACACACCGGGACCCACCCGCGACAGTACGTCGCCGGTGGGTCCTTTTCATTTTCCAATCATGCTAGAAAACAAAAAACTTATAAATCAACTCTATTTTCTATAGACCAGACACGATATAATTTTAAGATAATTAAAAACCTAATTTTTCAATGGGATGCAAAAGAAAAAAGCTAAGGCAAATATAAACGAAGACGGAAGCGACATACGAGACAATAGAGCAATAGACAATACTATTGCTGCCATAAAAAGTAAGTTCGGTGATGATTCAATAATGAAATTGGGCGAAAAGCCAAGAGTAGGAGTTGAAGCAATTTCAACTGGTTCCATGGGGCTAGATGAAGCGCTTGGCATTGGCGGACTTCCGCGCGGCAGAATTGTAGAAATTTTTGGTCCAGAATCATCTGGAAAAACAACTCTTGCTTTGCACGTTATCGCTGAAGCACAAAAGAAAAGCGGTGTCTGTGCTTACATTGATGCGGAGCACGCCATGGACCCAGAATATGCAAAAAAACTTGGTGTAAAAATTGATGAACTCTTAATTTCCCAACCCGACACAGGTGAGCAAGGACTGGAAATCGCAGAGAGCTTAATTCGTTCTGGAAAGATTGATGTCATTGTAATAGATTCCGTTGCTGCGCTCACACCCAAAGACGAAATTGAGGGAGACATGGGAGCACACCATGTCGGGAAACAAGCTCGCCTTATGTCACAGGCACTTCGCAAGATGACAGCGATTGTTGCAAGAAGTAAAACAATTGTTATTTTTATAAACCAAATCAGAATGCAGATAGGAGTGATGTTTGGAAATCCCGAAACAACTCCGGGTGGAAAAGCTTTGAAGTTTTATTGTTCTGTTCGCTTAGATATTCGTCGCATTGCTCAAATTAAAAAAGGAGAAGAAACCGTGGGCGGACGCGTAAGAGTAAAAGTAGTTAAGAATAAGGTAGCTGCACCATTTAGGGACACTGAGTTTGACCTACTATACGGTGAAGGTATTTCTAAACAAGGAGAGTTACTAGCATTGGGTGAAAAATATGGAATTATACAAAAGTCAGGTGCCTCTTACTCATATGGTGAAGAGAAGCTCGGCCGTGGCTATGATGCGGCACGAACATTCCTAAAAGAAAATCACAAAATAGAAAACGAAATAGTTAAACTCATTAAGCAAAAATTTAAGGAAACTAGTTAAAAAATTTTATCCCTAAAACCAAATCTAAATATATTCCCTTTTTTCTTATTCCAATGTTCTTAAGAACATTGGAATAAGAAACTCAATAAAAAATGACAAGAATGACTACGCAAAGGTAGATCTCTGCACATTTCTACTTTTAAGTATTTGCACAACTGTAAAAATACCCACCATAAGGATGGCTAGTAAAGATAGCTGAACATAAATTTCAGTATTTTTAACCGCAACGCTTATAAAACTATAAGAAGCGTTTATGTCGGTTGGATTCGGCATATTTATAAAAACTTGCCTAATAGAAACAAAACTCAAAATTCCTGTAAGAGCCCCGGCTATAACTGCGAACCGCAACATAGCAAAACTCCAAACACGACGTAAAAAGTAGCCCATATAGACCCTGCCCATTATTGACCCCTTTAATTGTTGCTGTGTCTTCATGATGAATAAAACTACTTAAATTAATAATTAGTCACAACTCACTCTATAGCTTGGGCGCCTCCATAGCTTCTCTAAAGGCATCTTTGGCTCTATAAACGCGAGTCTTAATGGACCCAATAGAAACCCCCTCTTCTTCCGCAATCTCCTCTTGTGACTTCCCTTCTAAGAAAAATTTAGAGAGAACTGAAGCAAAATTGTCTGGTATACGCACCAAAATAGACGAGACGTAATCCGCCAATACTTTCTGCTCCTGCGAATCCAACTGCTTTATGTCAGGAAACATTTCGGCAAATTCTTCACTGAACTCAACTACATTGCCTCTTTTTTGTTTTTGATAATGAGTAAAAGCAGTATTCATTAAAACTCTATAGGCCCACGATTTAAATGACCCTTTTCCTTGGGGAACAAAACTATTTCCTTTTAAATAAATTTTTGTAAAAGTTTCTTGCGTTACATCTTCTGATGCTTCATCTGTCTTCATGACAGTTTTTGCTTTTCGGAGGAATGCTTCTTGATAACGATCTAATATTAATGAAAAAAGGGAGGGGTGTTTTAAACTCCTCTCAAATAATTCTTCGTCCGTTATTAGGGATATATCTAATTCTTCTGTTTCTTCAAGTAAGGTCATACTTTTGGGTTTAAGTGAGGGACAATTAAGTCCCTCCTTACCCCTTCAGCTTCATTTATACCGACCTTTTATACCTATTGCAACCAAGGTTTCGGATGATAAGTTACACTCGACAGAATATTTTTTTTCGGCTAAGATAGCCAAATTGTTTTCAATAACATTTATGGCAATACTACAATACAACGAAATAAAACCAGGGAAATTCATTGTTCACGACGGCGAACCGTATGAAGTGATTGACTCCCATGTTGCACGTACTCAAATGCGCAAACCTCAAAATCAAACCAAACTTAGAAGTATGCTTTCAGGTCGCGTCATAAGTGTTTCTTTTCATGCCGCAGACAAAGCCAACGAAGCTGATATTGATAAAAAGCCAATCAAATTTGTATACGCAAACAAGGGTGAGTTTGTTTTTTGTGAAGTTACGGACCCATCAAAAAGATTTAATTTGTCAGAAACTATTATTGGCCCTGGCACTAAATTTTTAAAAAGTAATATTTTAGTGGATGCCCTTATCTTTACTGATGATGAAGATGAATCAAAGATTATTGGTGTAAAACTTCCAATTAAAATAGACTACAAAGTAAAAGAGGCCCCTCCTGCCGTAAAAGGTAATACTGCCCAAGGAGCAAACAAAGATGTAATACTAGAAAACGGTCTCGTAGTACAAACCCCTCTTTTTATAAACGAAGGAGACATCGTATTGGTAAATACTGATTCTGGTGAATATGTAGGGCGAAGTGAGAAAAATTAGTTTGTCCTATATCTGAATCCCTTTACTTTCCAATATTTTACTAATGGCATTTAGTTCCTGCTGGTTCAGTTGGTAGACGGGCCCTAATGTAATGTCAGTTTTTTCTGCATAGTCAGGAGTCCTTTCATCTCTAGCTTCTGAATCATTTTTTCTTACTACAATAAAACTACTGCCCTCCAAATTATTCTGTGCATCTTTACTTAAAGAATACTTAATCGGGGTTCCGTTCTTATAAAAGGTGAAAATTTGTTTTCCTTCAAAATTTGAAGAGCGCTCAGGACCTCTATTTAAAGTCCCGACCAACTTTTCCTCTCCTTCCAAAGGGTTACTGCTCATTTGCTGTTCAAATCCCATTTATTTTTATTATATTTATAACTCTTAAAAGTATACAACTTAGCTTAGTAAAAACCACCCTTTCGGGGTGGTTTTTACTTGAAACTGTTTTATCTAGCTACGTAAGGGAGTAACGCCATGAATCTGGCTCTTTTTACCGCTTCTGCGAGCTTTCTTTGGTGCTTTGAGGAAACACCTGTACGCTTTCCTGACATAAGACGAGCGTGCGGATTAAGAAACCTTTTCAAAAGTTCTGTATCCTTATAATCAATATATTTAATATTGTTTTGTGAAAAATAACATTGTTTATTCATATTTTTATTTTACTTACTTTTAGAACGGAATGTCCTCTGGATTTATTTGCTCTTCTGGGTAATCTATAGCTGCCCCGTCACTTTCTTTATCATCTTTAGTCTTTCCTTTTGGAGAACTTGTTTGATCGTCATTCTTTTGGTAATTTCCACCACCTCCACCAGACTTTGGACCAAATTGAACTCTATCAGCCACTATTTCTGTTCTGTATTTTTTAGTTCCATCAGTTGCATCCCAACTTCTAGTTTGCATTCGTCCTTCTACAAATATTCCACTTCCCTTTTTAAGGTACTGTGCAACATTTTCTGCTTGTCGGCCAAAGACTACTACATTGTGATAATCAACAGATTCCTGTTTTACTCCATCAGCATTTTTCCAAACTCTATTTGTCGCAACACTTAAAGTCGCAACTTGAGTACCTGAGGGAATTGCCCTAAGCTCTGGGTCTCTAGTTAAATTACCGTAGACTATAGCTTTGTTTATATACATTCTATTATCCTACTACTCTATTACTAATTGCTCAATTGTCTTGTCCAATTCCACTTCATTAATTGGTTTAGCCTCAGTTGAAGGATCTGTCGTTCTCTTTGTCTCCTCTTTATGGCTCTGGGGAATGCGTCTTTCTTTAGGGGTAAGAATATCCTTAGGAACCTCTATTACTAGAGAGCGTAGCATTTCCGGTATTATATTGACCCATTTTTGAAAAGCAGATATTTCGTCTCTTTTCATTTCAAAAATAGCGAAACCAAAAAAAGCAGTTTCGTATTTCTCTTTTTTACCACCACCTGACTTACTTATTTCATAAGCAAGTGGGCGAGATTCTGGGTTTTTTGATAATTTAACAGACCCTCCAATCTTTTCTATTTTTGCGGTAATTTCTGCAAATTTAGCGACAGCAGCTTCTTCAGTAATGGTTGGCACAAGGTGAAAACCCAGCTCATAGAGCTTGGCGTCACTTTCATTCTCACTCAAGAGAACTTTTGCTTCTTCGCTTAATTCTCCTTTTGATTCTTTTTTTGCCATTTCTCTTATTGATTATTTAACTTTTGTTTAAATTTTTGGCTTTCACTAACGTGGAGAGCAGCCGAGATAAGTAAACACACGTGGGGGTAAAATTAACACAATTACCCATACAACGCAACTAAATTTGAAATGCTTTTTTAGTATTAAGAATTAGCTGTTTTTCTATAATTTCCATAGAAACACCCTTAATTTCAGCCATTTTTTTAATTGTTTCAATTACATAAATTGGCTCATTTCTTTTGCCTCTATGCGGAATAGGCGCTGCATATGGACAATCCGTTTCTGCTAAAACTCTTTCCATTGGTAGAGCTTTAAAAGTATTTGCGACTTCATCAGAAAAAGTAACAACTCCTGGTAGAGAAACAGAAAAACCTAATGAAAAGTATTTATCCGCTATTTCCTTTGTTCCTGTGAAAAAATGAATATTACCGCGAAGATTAGAGAGGTCTTTATACGAACTAAGAATATGGAGCATGTCATCGTGAGCGTCAATCACCCCATTAACAGAGGGGCGACAATGTATCATCAGTGATCTGTCATACTTTACTGCAAAATCCAATTGTTTTATAAAACTTTCTTTCTGTCTTTCTTTTTCTGCTTGTTGATTATGAATTGTTAAACGAAAATAATCCAAACCACATTCCCCTATCGCCACAACCTTTTTATTTTTCACCAATTCTTCAAAATCTTTTTCTTCAAAAGTTTCTTTTGTATCCGTCGGGTGCACTCCGATTGTTGCCCAAACATTATCATTATTTGTAGCTACTTCTACTGCTTTTTTTGAATCCTCCAGTGATGTGCCCACTGTAATACAGCCGAGCTCTAACTCTTTCATTCTTCCAATGACGTCAGCTCTATCAATATCAAATTCTTTCCCGTGAATATGCGCGTGTGCGTCTATATATTTCATACTAATCTTTACGTGGAAAAAGTGGTACTTCTGGCATTTTGTTTTTTTCAATACACTCAATTATTTTTTCTGATGTTTTTGGCATAAAAGGTTTTAATTGTTCAGCAATATTCCACAACTCATTTAAAATAAATGAAATATTTGCTTTTGCCTCTTCTGGATTAATTTTTATCTTTTTAAATGGCTCCTCTCTTTGAATAAATTGATCTGTATGCATAACCCTGTGCCAAATCAAATCTATCGCTAACTTTATATCAAAAGCTTCAATGCTTTTTTCAAAAACAAGTTCAGCCTGCGTCACTTTTGTACTTACGTTCTTAATTCCATACATTGAAGACATTTTAATAACGCGGCTTAAAAGATTCCCAATTCCATTAGCCAAATCAGCATTATAAACATCTTTGATTCTTTCAAGTGTAATATCTCCATCTTCAAATACGGGGATTTTTGCCAAAACATATCGCACAGCATCTGTCCCGTATTCTTCAATTAATGGCATTGGATCAATTACATTGCCAATTGATTTAGACATTTTTTGCCCACCAACTGTAATGTAACCATGTATTACTACTTTTTTAGGCAAAGTGACTCCCGCAGATAAAAGCATTGCCGGCCAATATACTGTGTGGAATCTATTTATTCCTTTTCCAATCCAATGGATTGTCTCTGCATTATTCCAAAACTTTTGAAAGTTCTCAGCGTTTTCGCTATATCCCAAGGCGTTTATATAATTTGAAAGCGCGTCAAACCAAACGTACATCATTTGAGTGTCATCGTTTGGCACTGAAATTCCCCAATTTTTAGCCCTTTTATTAGAGCGAGAAATACTAAAGTCCTCCAATCCCCCTTTTATGAAAGAAAGTGTTTCATTTTTTCTAGTTTCTGGAATTATTTGAAATTCCCCACTTTCAATAAGGGATGTCAGTTTTTCTTGATAATTTGATAAATTGAAGAAGTAATTTTCTTCTTCTACTACTTCAAGTTTTTTCAGAGGATGTTCTGGGCACTCTCCATTAATTAAATCTTTTTCCGTTTTAAACTCCTCACAACCATCACAATAAAGTCCTTTGTATGACTTCTTATATATATCTTCTTTTTTACAAGATTCCCAAAGTTTTCGTGCTCCAGCAAAGTGTCTTTTATCAGTTGAGGTTTTTATAAAATCATCATTGGAAATATTTAGTCCTTTCAATAATTTATTGAAAGTTTCTGCCATCTCACCCACATAAACATTAACTTCCTTTCCTTCCTTTTCAGCAGATTGAACATTCTTTATTGAATTATCATCAGTTCCACTTAAAAAATATACATCTCTCCCAGAGACGCGAGCGTACCTCGCAACAATATCCGCCTGCACCACTTCAAGCGCAAAACCAATATGAGGCTTAGCGTTTACATAGGGAATAGCCGTTGAAATAAAAAGTGGTTTTTTATCCATAAAAAATACTAGTTTTTCTGCTGTGCCAAATTCTGTCTTTCAATTTCTTTTTTGCGCTGTAAATCATCAATAAATTCTTTAATGGCAGCAGAAACTGGGACAGATAAAATTATTCCTAAGAATCCAGCAAGCTTTGCTCCAACAATAAGAGCAATAATAACCAAGATTGGTGGAATACCTACAACTTTGCGTACAACCAAAGGATATATCAAATGATTTTCAAATTGTTGAATTATGACGAATAGCCCAATTGTAAAAAGTCCTGTTGTTGCCCCACCATCCACAAAGCCCATGATAGTCGCGGGAACTGCGGCAATTATTGGACCGAATACTGGTACCAATTCGAAAACCATAGCAAGAATCGCCAACAAGAAGGCGTATGGCACGCCCAGTATAGTAAGGCCTAGATAAACCAAAATACCTACAATTACACCGAGTATTAGCTGCCCCTGCATCCAAAGGCCTATTTTTATTTGAGCTCTTTTCCAAAGACCAACAACATAATCTTGATGACGCGTTGGAGTAATGACTCTAAGGAAATCATCAATGCCAGTTTCTTGCACTGCAAAATAAAAAGAAAGGACAGTAATCAAAATCAAACTCAAAAGTCCTCCGAAAAGAATGCCTGTCGTCTTAAAGAAGTTCCCAGAAATACTATTTATAATATCTTTAGTATTAGAAAAAGTATCTGAAATAGATAGGTCGTTTGCAAACTGTATGGCGCTGTTCCCCGTCAGAAACTCTGTGCCTTTAGTTAAATTACTTAGGTCTATATCTCTCAAGTCAGGTGGCAATCTATCAAGTATACCTACAGCTTCGTTCAGTAGTGGCGGAACCAAAAAATAAATAGTGCCCATAAGGAAAATTCCTATTGCAAGATATATAAACATTACAGAAAGAACTCTGGAAACATGGATTTTACGGAAGGAATTTATAAACGGCTCAATTGAGGATGCGATAACAATTGCGGTCAAAATTATTAAAACAAGATCGCGTAAATAGAAAACGAGCCAAAACAAAACCAAAAACAAAATAACTCGAACAATAGTTCCGGAAGAAACGCTTACGGATGAACCTTTTATTTCCATTTCGTTACTATAACACTCGTAATTTCTTTTACAAGAAGACCGCTAATTGTCTAATTCCTTTAATCGACTAAAAATTTCCCTTTAAATATTGCGTCAATTCACCAATTGGAAGGTGTTTTTGTTTGCCACTATCTCTGTCTCTCACAGTCACTTCCCCATTTTCTAAAGTATCAAAATCTATAGTTACGCAATATGGAGTCCCTATTTCATCTTGTCTTCTATAGCGCTTACCAATATTGCCATTATCATCAAATGTAATTTGGGGAATTTCTTTTTTAAGCATTGAAAAAACCTCACGCGCTTTAGCAACAAGCTCTGGCTTATTTTTTAGCAAAGGAAATACAGCCACTTTTATAGGAGCAAGATTGGCTGGCAATTTCAAAAAAACTCTCTTCTCATCTCCGAGCTCGTCCTCTGTATACGCCTTAGCGATAACTGCCAAAACGTGACGCCCTAATCCAAAAGTCGGCTCCAATACATGAGGAACAAATCTCTCATTACTTGCTGAATCTAAATAACTTAATTCAACTCCACTTTTTTCAATATGATTTTTTAAATCAAAATCAGTTCTATAAGCTAAACCTCCAATTTCATCAAACCCACCAGGATAATTGAAATGAAAATCTACTGTGCGTTTTGAGTAGTGTGCTCTGTCTCCATCCTCTATTTCAACTTCTTTAATATCCCCCTTTTCAAAGCCAAGTGATTTAAACCATTCGTGAGATTGTCGAAGCCAATATTCAAATTGTTCTTCCCAATTTTTTTCTTCTAGAAAATATTCTAATTCCATTATTTCAAGCTCTCTCACGCGGAAAATAAAATCTCTTGGTGCAATCTCATTTCGGAAAGCTCTACCAATTTGCGCAATGCCAAATGGAATCTTTGGATGATACGAATCAATTATATTTTTAAAATTTACAAACATTCCCTGCGCTGTTTCAGGACGAAGGTATGAAACGGCGGATTCATCTTCTGTTGCTCCAACGTGCGTCTTAAACATCATATTAAATTGACGCGCCTTTCCCAATTTTCCAGTACATTCAGGACATTTGTCTTTATCTTCCAAATGATCTTCTCGGAAGCGTCTTTTGCACTTTTCACATTCAACAAGTGGGTCAGAAAATCCACCAACATGTCCTGACGCTTCCCAAACTTTTGGATTCATGAGTATTGATGAATCAATGCCATACATGTCTTCTCGGGAATCAACAAATTGTTTCCACCACAAATTTTCTATATTTTTCTTAAGTGCAAGTCCCAAAGGCCCGTAATCAAAGGTGCCGGCAAGTCCCCCGTAAATTTCTGAACCCTGAAAAATAAAGCCCTTTCTTTTACAAAGAGATACTATTTTTTCCATTAAATTATCTTCCTTTTCTTTCATTGCCGAATACTCCAATTTTAATATCTTAATTTATCTATACTATCAGTTTTTTTAAGGTTTTTCCTTATTGAACAACGATGTCATCTCCCGCCTTAAACTGTAAGTCATCTGTCTTAATTGTTACTGCCCCCTGTTGCAGATTTACTGATGTATTAGTAAATCTATCTTGCCCACTTAACGTAAAGCCACCAGTCAAAGCGGGGGTCGCGCCAATTTGAGATGTGCTTGGAGTAAATCCGACTTTGAAAGACATTTGTTTTGCAGATTGAATGGAGCCTGCTCGGACTACACCCGCTCTCCACTTCACTTCTCTTTTTGCTTCATCATATGAAACATCTTCGGAACTTGGATAAGTTTCGCCAATATAACGAACATAGGAAGGCAGAGTTGTGACGACAATTGTGTCAGTAACGTCATTTGATCCGTTAGAAATGCTTAGAGTTATGGAGTAAGTGGTTTCTTTTTCTGACTTAGGTGGAATTAACCCTGTATTTTTAATTGCTGAAGAATAGTAGGAACTTCTAGCAGAAAGCGACATATCTGATTCAAATTTAATACGTCTATCAACGGAAGCTATTATTTCTGTTGGCACCCCACTTTCTTCTGTGCGCTTACCTGAAACACTGCCTTTCATTACTATTTCTGGATTCTGTATTCCACCTCCTTGTTTCGGAGTTATCGTGACAGAAACAGTTCCCCCTTCTCCTGGGGCTAATTCAGAGAGCGTTGGTAGAGTTTCCTTGTTCCAAGTAACAGTATTGTTGAGCGATTGATAAAAACCTCTATCAGTTATTATTCCATTTTTATTTAGCGCTAAACCAGAAAGATTAAGGGTTATGACAGCATCATTAACTGGGGTGGTTAAATTGTTAATATAAGAAATTTCCACATTCACTGGGGCACTCCTTGGTACAGTTACTTCTTGAGAATTTTTTCCAGCAATTTCAATCGAAAGACCGATAAATGGTTTCTTGATTGAAACTTCTTGTTTAAATCCAGCAAAAAGAGTCGGTATTGTTCTGTCATTTGAACTACCAACTCCTCCATCAAAACGAAAGACCCTCGCCTCTTCATTTTCTCCAATAATATTTCCCGTAATTGTTATTATTTTTTCTTGCCCTGGAGCAAAATCTCCCAATTGCCAAAATGTATTTCCAGAAAAGGGCTTGGGTGTTGAATTTTTAAATGAAAATCCGGCTGGATATTGTGTTTGGAATAAAACATTCTTAATCACTTCGGCACTATTGGAGCGAACATTGATTGTAAAATTAATATCCTGTCCGCTAACTGCTTCTATTGGCCCCACCACATTTAGAGAAATTGGATTTGAACTAATTATGACTTGATAGATATTATCCTTAGAAAAAATTGAGTTAGCTCCAGGTATTTTATACTCCAAACTAAATTTAATATCACCAACTGATTTTTCTTCACCAAATAAAACGGCAGAAATAGTTTTTCTGACAGTTTGCCCCGGCTCAATATCTCCCAAATAAATTCTTTCATTGGCTAAATCTTCTCCAAGATTTTCTGCTCTTTTAGTGTTTTTGGGATAATCTATATTTAATTCAGTAGTACGAAGCTGAGCTCTATTTCTATTAGTTATAGTTATGTCTAGTGAAACCTTCTCCCCTCCTCCACTTGAAATTGGTCCTGAAATACCAAGATCAATATTGTCAGCTGAAACAGTATTTCCGCCACCCTTAACTGCAAAAAAAGCAAAAACTCCGGCGCCAACAAAAAACAACATGGAAAAAATCAAAAACATTGAAGTAAAAGACATTCCTGATTTTGTTTGCATTAGTTTTTCAGCTGTTACTGGAAGAGATTTTTCATAATTCCAATCCTCTTTAACCTCATAATTTTTTGAGGATAAATCATGCTCACGAATCGGATCGATGTCTTTTGTAGTTCGTGAGTATAATTTTTCTTGTAATTGTCTTATTAAGTCTATTTTGGCCATATCAAACCACTATATTATACACATTAAAGATGACTCTCTTTTAGGGCTTGGTTAATATCAGCGACCAAGCTTCTTTTTTTACCAATGACATAATCACTTTCAATTTTAGACAAAGGAATATTAAAAAAGGACTGATAATCATCTTTCAAAGTAAAATAGCCTAAGTGATGCAATATACGAGAAACTGCAACCAACTCAATTGCTATTAATTTTTCCGATGTATTCTTTTCTGATATCGCCTCAAAACACTCTTCTAATATTTTAAAGAGTTCTCCGTGATACTCTTCAGAAATCACCAAACGCCTTAATAAAGTTGTAAGACGAGTGAAAATGGAAAGTTCTTCCCTGCTTCCCTTTAATTGTTGCCAGAGAGAAACGCTTTCTTGCGCTCCTACTATTCTCCAAACTTCTTTTCCTTTAATCAAAGAGATTCTTGCTTTCGCAATTGGCTCCAGGCTTCCTCTAAGTTTTGAAGACGGCATAGAAACACCTTGGGCTTTAGCGTAAATTAATCCTAATTTTTCTGAAAAAAGAATGTAAGCGCGATTCGCTTCTTTTTCAGGCATTGAGGAAAGTATGAAACACTCGCTTTCGTAGTGATGATACGACATTATTTATTTTTTTCGCCTGAGGACGAATCCGCCTTTGGTGGAATTTTTGATATTTCTAAACTATATTCCCCTTCTCCAGAAAGCTCTCCGCTTCCCAAATTGAGTTTTTTAGAATTTGTAACTTTAAGAATTTCATCTTGAAATTTAAACAGAGCATCAACAATGTATTTTTTACCACTTACAGAAACTATAATTTCATCTTGTGGAACAAGATTGGCTTCTTTACGTTTATCTTGAATCATACGGATAACATCTCTTGCCACTCCCTCTTCTTTTAATTCCTGTGTGATACTAAAATCAAGCAAAACATCTTTTTCTAAATTTTCATCAAAAACAATCTTCTTTACATTAATTTCATCTTTTATAAGAACCAACAATTCCTCCCTTCCTTTCAAATCTTGATTTTTAATTTTCAATTCTCCAAGTGGCTGGCGAACCTTTATATTTACCTTGGATCTTTGCTCTAAGGCTAAGGTAACGAAGTCTCTGACTATTTTCATTTCACTAATCAAATTTTCATTGGTTGAATTTAATTCAATTATTTCGGGCCAAGATGATAGGTGGACGCTTTCCTCTTCTTTTTCATTTCGTAAGTTTCTATACAAATCGTCAGCAAAAAATGGAGAAAACGGGGCAAGTAACTTTGTAAGTGTTATTAGTACTGTGCGCGTTATTAATATTGCGGAATTTTTATCTTCTATATTTTCACTTTTGAATCTGTCTCTGGAACGACGTATATACCATTGAGAAAATTCTGCTATAAAATCTCTAATGGGGCGACTAGCGGAAAGCGCATCATATGATTCAAGTCCTTTTGTAACATCTGCAATTAATTTATTAAGAAGTGAGATTATCCATATATCCAAAACATTTTTAGATTCAATTTTATTATTTCCAGAATATTCAGGTGCATACATTTCATAAAAACGGGCGGTATTCGCAAGTAAATTAAATACTTTATTAGAAACTTCTTGTACAGTTTTTTCATCAAAGTTCTTAGAGTCCCCCGCCGCATTCACGCTATACATCCAAAAACGCAAAACATCAGTCCCATATTTGTCAATCATTTCCCACGGACTTATGACATTACCCACAGACTTAGACATTTTCTTTCCTTCCTTATCAAGGATGTGACCCAAACAAATTACATTTTTAAATGCTTTTCCTCGTCCCATTAAATTCCCAACTGCATGCAAGGTATAAAACCAACCACGAGTTTGATCTATCGCTTCA
Source organism: Patescibacteria group bacterium (assembly GCA_021731245.1). Classification (GTDB taxonomy): domain Bacteria; phylum Patescibacteriota; class Minisyncoccia; order Phycocordibacterales; family JAKFXT01; genus JAKFXT01. The sequence continues at coordinate 23,729 of JAKFXT010000005.1, read as the reverse complement.
CATATAAAGTCTGCGGGAAATCCTTTTTTATCAATCCATTCTTTATTTTCAAAAGGATAATGGTCCTCTGCAAACGGCATACCACCAGAGTCAAACCAAACATCCATCACCTCTTTTACTCTGTATAATTTCTTTCCGCCTTTTTCCAAAACCACTTCATCTACATATGGACGGTGCAAATCTAATTCATAATTTTCATTATGAGGAAGAGGTACGAAATCAATTTTACGAACCTCAGCTGTTTTTATATATTTTTGACTATTAATGTGACTATAGCTTGTAGAACTTGGGGAAATCCCTTCAGAAATAGACTCCATGGTCATAGCTGGATCTCCGTGAGTAACGATTAATATTTTTTTATTTTTATATTTACTTTCAATTTCATAAAGAAAATCACCTACACGTTGCCATACATCAGAAAGTGTTTCCGCTCCTTTGGGCGCCACACTAAATCTTTCATCGTCATTTTTATAAAAAGAGTGATACTCCTGAACAGTTTTTTCTTCATATAAGCCAAACTGCAATTCAGCAAGTCTTTTATCTTCAACAATATCCCCCTCCTTTATATTTATACTACTAGCCACAATAATGGCAGTTTCTTTTGTTCTTTGAAGTGGAGATGTAAAAATTAAATCTATATTATAATCTTTAATTTTTTTTGCAGAATCTTCTGCTTCTTTACGACCTTTTTCAGTAAGTTTATTTTCTTTATTTTGTTTACCGTTTAATATTCCTTTAACATTAAATTCCGCCTCCCCATGTCTCATTACAAAATACTCGTTACCCGATTTTGGAGAATATTTTTTTAAATCATTAACAGAGCCAATAACAAGCTGTTCTTGCCCATCTTCACTTTTCCAAACAGGGAGTGGTGTCCCCCAATAACGCTCACGAGAAATAGCCCAATCTCTTATACCATTCAGCCACTCTCCAAATCTCCCTTCTTTTATATGTTTTGGTTCCCAATTAATTCCTTCGTTTTCCTTAACTAACTTTTCTTTAAGGTCAGTCATTTTTATATACCAAGAGTCGCGCGCGTAATATATGAGTGGAGTTTTACAGCGCCAACAAAATGGGTAACTATGAGAATAATTCTCTTTATTAGAGAAAAAATTTTTCTCTGTAAGATCCTCTATTATATCTAGTGCCAATGTTGGTTTTCCGCTTTTATCTTCTTCTTTAACGAATCTCCCTTCCAAAAATCCTGTTCCTTTTACAAAATGTCCTGTTTCATCAACTAAATGATGTTTTGGAAGCCCTACTTTTGTTCCAAGTTCAAAGTCATCTTGCCCATACATTACTGCTGTGTGCACAATTCCCGTTCCATCTTCTGTGGTTACAAAATCTGCTACATAAACTTTGAAAGCATTTTTTAAATTCTCTTTTTGATTTTCTGGAAGTAATTTTTCTAAGAATGGATAAAGTGGTTTATATTTTTTACCAACAAGGTCTTTACCTAGGTATTCTTCAACCATGTGTCCTGGGTACTTATGGGCAAGTTCTTTTGCCATAATAAAATTCTCTCCGGCCCAATTATATTTTGCGTACTTTATATTTTCACCAACGGCAAGCGCAACATTCCCAGGAAGAGTCCATGGTGTCGTTGTCCAAGCTAAAAAGAAAGTTCCCGGCTCATCAACTAATTCGAATTTCACATACACCGACAAGTCTTTTACATCTTGATAACCTTGAGCTAGTTCATGTGACGAAAGTGCTGTTCCACATCTAGGGCACCATGGCACCACTTTATAATCTTTATAAAGTAATTTTTGTTTATCAACTTCAGAAACTATATTCCAAAGTGACTCTATATATGAAGGCTCATAAGTTACATAGGCATCATTCAAATCAACCCAGTAACCAGTCCTGTCTGTAAACTTCTGCCACTCCTCCATATACTCCCAAACGCTTTCTTTACACTTTTTATTAAATTCAGCAATTCCATATTTTTCGATTTCTTTTTTTGATTTAAGTCCTAATTTTTTCTCAACTTCAAGCTCCACTGGAAGCCCATGTGTATCCCAACCTGCTTTTCGGCGCACATGATAGCCTTGCATAGTTTTAAAACGCGGTATTAAATCCTTGAAAGAGCGCGCTTCTAGGTGATGAATACCGGGGCGACCATTGGCTGTCGGTGGTCCTTCATAGAAAATAAATTCGCCCTTAGGAGATTCTTTTTCTAGTGTTTTTTGAAAAATATTGTTTTCCTTCCAAAACTTCAAAACTTCCTCTTCCTTCAGAGCTTGTTCACTTTTTCCTTTATTTTCCACTTTTTCATCCATATTAAAAAATCCTATCACGTTTAGCTAAGCCCTCAAAAAGGGCTTATTTACATCTTTTCCGGGGTTTTTATAGCTAAAACCTGAAGACCATTAACCAACACTTGTTTTGTCGCCTTAGTAATTGATAAATAGTAGTTTTCATACTCACTTCCTATTATCTGATTACTTCCATAAAAGGCATTGTATGCTCCCGCCACTTCTAACAAGTAAGTGACAACATACTGTGGAGAGTATTCCTTACAAGCTCTTTCTACTATTTCTGGCAGTCTATATAAGAGTCGCTCTATATTACTGACTTCACTTGGTCTTTTGTCTTTCTTAAAACCAAAAAATCTACCTAGAGAAAATTTATCCCCTTTTTCTAAAACACTATTTGCTCGCACTGCGGTGTACTGAAGATATGGCCCAGAATCCCCTTCAAAAGAAATTGATTTATCAAAATCAAAAATAATATCTTTCCCCGGTGATTGTTTCAAAATTGAAAACTTTATAGCACCAATTGCGATTTGTTCAGCCACTTCACTTTTATCTTTAATATTTCTATCTTTCATCTTTTCCAAAACTTTTTCTTTTACTTCATCAATTAAAGAAAGGGCCGTAATAACATCCCCTGTTCTGGAAGACATTTTCCCGCTTGGTAAACGCAACATTCCATGTGGTATGTGCATTAATTTTTCTGAAAGCTTCGATTCAATTTGAGAAAGGGCGCTTTTTACAACTTTAAAATATTCTGTAATTTCGTTCGCTGTAACGGAAATTGATTTATCATATGAAAAAGTATCATATTTTAATTTAGCCAACCCCAAATCTTTGGCCTCATACGTTGGTATCCCAAACTTGTTTATAAAAACTCTAGTATGAAGTCCGTGTTTTTCCCCAGGATAAATCACCGCTCCTTCACTTTTTTCAAATACATTCTTACCCAATCCTTCTTCAACCATTTTTTTACCGAAAATAGCTGTTTCACTCTCAAAAAAATAATAATCAAACTTAGTTCCTAATTTTTGATAAATTTTTTCAAAGTATTGCAAAGACAATGATCTTCCTTTTTCGTATAAAGAGAGTGTTTTTTTGTCGTCTCTTTTATATAGAGATTTATTTACTTCCTCTATTTCATTTTTAGAAGTTTCGTTATCCTTATACTCCTTGTTTCCTAAAGCATAGCTTTCAGCTAAATCTTTTATAGAAAACTTATCAGTATTTTTTCTCTGCATCCCCCAAACTGCTTTTGCAACATGCAAACCAACATCTCCTTGATAACAAACTTTTTTAACCTCAGCGTCACTTTTTATAAATAAACGAGCAATTGATTCCCCTATTGTGTTAGTCATTAAGTGTCCAATGTGAAATTCTTTAAAAGGATTCGGGTCAGTATATTCCACCATCACTTTTTTGCCGTTTAAATAATTATTATCACCAAAATTTTCGCTTTCAGTTATTTCTTTTATTGAGTCAGCAAAAAATTCTCGAGATAAGTGGAAATTTATAAAACCCGGTCCTGCCACCTCTATTTTTGAAATATCGTTTAATTTACTCGCCGAAAGTTTTTCAACATATTTTTTCGCCAAACTATTCGGATTTTCACCGACTTCTTTTGCTTTTACTAAAGCGATATTGCAAGAAAAATCTCCATGAGAAAAATTCTCAGGATGTTCCAGATGTATTTCTGGTTCAGGAATATTAAGAATTCTCGCAATCTGTTTCTGTAATTCTTGTTTAATCATAGATACCCAATTTTAGAGCTTACCAGGAAAGAGTGATTCGAGCACTTCTCCCATTCCTGGAAGAAGATTGTATTCCAGGGCCTCCTCAAGAGAGACCCAAACATGATCCTGACAATTAAAATCAAAATGCAAATTCTTAGGATTAACTTCGATTAAGAATGAGTTTATTTCCCAAACCTTTCCATAGATTTTCTCCTTACACTCTATTGGTTTTTTTTGATTAATTATTTTTACTTCCTTTTTACCAAGACCTGTTTCTTCTTCAATTTTTTGAAAGACCTTATCCTGCATCTCCACATGATCATCCAATACGCCACAAACTCCACTCCAATACCCTGGGTAATAACGCATACTTTGATTGCGCTGTATTAGAAGTATTTTGCCCTTATGCGACAAAATACAATGAATCACTTTTACATGTTCTAGTTTAACTTTTAGTAGCGGATGATATATAGGCACCTCATCCAACGCATCTTCTATCATGTATTTAATTATACCAACTAAACAAATCTCTGGGGAATAGGAAACTTCTTACAAATCTTCCTTACTCTTTCGCGTAATTCTTTTTTCTTTTTAGAATCCTTTATATTTTTAAGTGTCTCAATCATTATTTCTGCAACCTCCTTACACTCCTTTTCTTTAAGACCTCTTGTAGTAATGGCCGGTGTTCCAAATCTAATTCCTGAAGGGTCTAGTGGCTTTCTTGTGTCATCGGCAATAGAATTCATATTTAGAGTAAGCCCTACTTCGTCCAATGCCACTTCCGCTTCGCGACCTGTAATACCGAGGGAACCAAACACATCAACTAACAAAAGATGATTAGAAGTTCCCCCACCCAACATTCTTATTTTATTTTCGCGGAAAACTTCTTCCATTGCTTTAGCATTTTTCAAAATCTGTTTAGCGTACTTTTTGAAAGATGGTTTCATAGCTTCTCCAAAACAAATGGCCTTAGCCGCAACGATGTGCATATGAGGCCCACCTTGAAGACCTGGAAAAACAGCCTTGTTTATTTTCTGCGCAATTTCTTCACTGTCGCGAATTAATATAAGCCCCCCCCTTGGACCACGAAAGGTTTTGTGTGTCGTCGTTGTAATTACATCAAACCCATAATCGAATGGATTTTTCACGGCGCCTCCTGCAATTAATCCTGCAATATGCGCCATGTCTGCCATTGTTATTGCGCCCACTTCTTTTGCAATTTCTACAAACTTTTTGTAATCGAGTTCGCGAGAATAGGCAGAAAACCCTGCCAAAATAATTTTTGGTTTCTCTTTTATAGCCGTTTCGCGAAGCGCTTTATAATCAATTTCTCCAGTTTCTGGATTTTTCATTTTATATCGGACAAAGCGATATATTTTTGCAGAAAGTGTAACGGGGTGACCATGAGTTAAGTGTCCGCCGTGACTTAAATCCATTCCAAGCACTGTATCCCCTGGATTTAAGAGCCCTGCGTAAACCGCCATGTTCGCTGGAGCCCCTGAGTGAGTTTGCACATTTGCAAATTTGGCTTTGAAAAGTTTACAGGCTCTTTCAATTGCAATTCTTTCAACTAAGTCAGTGTAAGTTTGCCCACCATAATAACGCTTTCCTGGGTAACCTTCAGAATATTTATTTGTAAAAATAGAACCATTAGCTTCACGCACCGCACGAGAGACATAGTTCTCTGATGGAATAAGCTCTAATCCTTCCGCCTCTCTTTTTTCTTCACCTAAAATTGCATCGTACACCTTCTTGTCTTGTTTTTTAATATATTCGTATTCTTTAGCCATAGTAAATAATTTAGATTTATCTTTGTAATTCCCCTCTAAATCTAAATTCATTAAATCATATCTATTTTTTATTCTTGTTTTTTCTTTTACTATCAAAAGTTCCAAATCCTCCCGTAACTGATAGTTCTGCTTTTATCGGAGGGTGTGATTCATAATTCTCTAAAATAACATCCTCTGGCTTGAAGTCATCAATGCTTTTTAATTTTTTGTTTATTTTGATTTTAGGAAAAGGCAACGGTTTTCTTTTTAATTGTTCTTTTACTTGATCTAAGTGCTTCTCATAAATATGAACATCGCCGAAAGTGTGAATAAATTCTCCCGGTTTATAACCTAAAATTTTAGCGAGAATAATAGTAAGAAGTGCGTAGCTGGCAATATTAAAAGGAACCCCAAGAAAAATATCAGCGCTCCTTTGATATAAATTGAGACAAAGTCTACCTTTTATAATGTTCACTTGATACATGTTGTGACAAATTGGAAAATAAGAAGTGTCTTTTTTCTCTGCCATAGTATAGAGATACTCTGGATTCCAAGAATTTACTATCGCGTTATGGGCATTAGAATCCTTTTTTATTTCGTCCACTACCCATTGAATCTGATCTATAGTCCTTTTGGTTCGAGTTGGCCAACTTCGCCATAATTCTCCATATATCTTAGGAAGCTCTCCCCATTTCTTCGCAAAATTCTTATCATTATGAATTTTTTCTATAAATTCTTCTTTGGTTAGAAGTTTCTTGCCGGATAATCCGCTTTTTATTTTATAAATCCTATATGGATAATCATCCCAAATATGAACATTATTATCTACCAAATATTTTATATTGGTCATTCCTGCCATAAACCAATAAAGTTCGTGGAGCACGCCTTTCCAATAAACTTTTTTCGTAGTTAAAAGAGGAAATCCTTCGGAGAGGTCGAAACGGATTTGTTTGCCAAATAGACTATAGGAAGCGTCGTCAGTGCCCTGATCAACTTTTCTATCACCATTCTCTAAAATTTCTTTAAGAAGATCTAGATACTGATATTCTGGATGTTTTTTTTCTTTTTTCATAATTTTATTATTTACTGGAACGTTTCTTCGGCGGAGCAAAGTGTTTGTCGTTTTTACCTGCGTATCTACCCACTTTTTTATAGTTAACGCTTGGTGGAGAAGTAAGTTTGGAAAATGTTATCTGAGCAATAGGCATGTTTGGACGAAGAACGATTGGTATGTGCCCCGCATTCGAAAGCTCGAAAGTAACATTTAGAAAATGTCCTGGGTTAATAATTCCAGCAGTGTTGTGGACCAATAGACCTATGCGAGCGAGACTGCTTTTTCCTCCAAGTTGAATTAGAAAATCATCAGAACCAAAAAATTCAGTCGAGTAACCAAGAACATTTATACCTGGGTGCAAAACGAAAATACCATTTTCTTTTATAGTAATTTCTCTCGTTTCTGGAAAAATCTTTTTTACTGGATCTATGAAACTAACGTTGTAATCAACAGGAAAAACAAACTTATTTCCTAAGGTTATATCGTAACTTGCAGGCTGAAGTTGCTTTTCATTAAAAGGTTTAATGACGATTTCACCATTTTTAACAGCCTTTTTTATGTCTGTATCTGATAAAAACATGGTACGAAATATTTAAACTTGTGTTTCTTCTCCGTGTGAAACGCGACCACCTTGATGTTGTCCACGATAACCAATGACCTCACCTTCTATTTTATGAAAAACAATATTACAAATACGAGCACCGAGTTGTAACTTAACTTCAAAAGCTCCTAGATTTGTAATCCCTAAAGTAAGTTTGCCTTTATATCCTGGGTCAGTTTTGGTGACGAGCAACAATAATCCTGCACGAAAAAGAGAACTTCGTGGATAAAGCATTGGCATAAGATCAAGTGGTGTATTTACAGTTTCTGCAGTTTGCACTAAATAATATTGACCTGGTTTAATAATTAATTCGTCTTGAACTTCTCCATCTTTCAAAGCAAAAATTTCTTTTGTTTCAACTCCTTTGCGTCTACCTAAGCCCGCTTCCCCATCTGCCTCTATATATGCGCCCCCTCCAATAATTTCGTGAACGGCTCCAAGACGAAGGTCTATTCCCGTTCCTTCTGGATTTGAAAAATCACGACCACCAAGACCTGTGATTAATTTCTCTTCCTTAATTCTTCTTATTACTTCTTTTATTCCTATGATTGACATGTTCGCTCAGTATATCATTATGAGTAAATCGTAAATATGGAAATCCCAAAGGCACAACAAAATAATATCGAGGGCAAGACCTTGGAGATAGGTATCGTAGTCGCCATGGGGAAAAACCGCGAAATTGGTATGGAAGGAGAGCTTCTCTGGTATATACCCGAAGATTTAAAAAGGTTCAAGGAACTAACTTTGGGTCACCCAATAATTATGGGTCGTAAAACATTTGAGTCTATTATAAAAATTTTGGGGAAACCTCTCCCAGGACGAACAAACATAGTTATTACTAGAAACAAAGAGTGGAAATATGAAGGCATCTTAATAACACACTCCTTTGAAGAGGCCTTAGAAAAAGCTAAGGAAATAAATCCGGACAAAATTTTTATTGGCGGCGGCGCACAAATTTATACTCTGGCTCTTCCCTATGTAACAAATCTTTACCTAACCCTTATTGACGATGAAAAAAAGAGCGACTCTTTCTTCCCTCCCTACGAGCATATTTTCACCAAAAAAATCTTTGAAGAATTGCGCGAACATAACGGCCTCAAATACACTTGGCTAAATTTGGAAAAATAAAAAGGCCCAAAAATTAAATCTTGGGCCTTTTTATTTTTGTATAGATGTAAATTATTTTATATCAACTCACGCATAATTTTCTGCTGAAAATTTGCGCGATTCTTACAGAATCTGAACACCTTTCGCCCCTTTGGCGCTCAAGGTCTTGCGAAACTCCAAGTATTCGTTTCTCACCCGTCTCGGTCCGTCGACCTCCGGCTCATCGGCGTGAATTATTTCACGTCGATTCCTTACAGGAACAGTACACCTTTTGGATACTTTGCTTCAAAAATTCGCAAAGATATCTCAAAAGGTCGATAGATATTAATTATTTAATATCTATCCCCATAGATCTTGCGCTTCCGCCAAGAATCTTTGCTGCCTGCTCCACAGTGTGAGCGTTCAAATCTTTCATTTTCTTTTCAGCAATTGCCATCAAATCGGCTTTGGATATTGAACCAACTTTACTTACATTTGGTTTTCCAGAACCTTTCTCTTTATTTATCGCTTTTAAAAGCAAACTTGCTGCAGGAGGGGTTTTCAAAACAAAGTCATAACTTCTATCTTCATAAACAGAGATAACAACTGGCACAATCTCCCCCATCATTCCTTTAGTCGCATCATTAAACTTGGTTACAAAATCACCAATGTTTATACCAGCTTGTCCGAGCGTTGGTCCAAGCGGAGGAGCAGGAGTTGCACGGCCACCAATTATTCCTCTTATTTTTACTTTTTTAATTAATTTTTTTGCCATATATATTTAATCTATATTCAGAATTCGAATCCTAGCTTATATTTTCTTTACCTGCAAGAAATCAAGTTCAACCGGTGTTTCGCGACCAAACATTGAAACAAGAACTTTTATCTTGCCCCTTTCTTCATCTACTTCAGAAACTTTACCTTCCAAGTCCTTAAATGGGCCGTCTACAATTGTGATTATGTCATCAACTTCAAGATTTATAGTGTGTTTAACAGTATCTACTGACATTCTCTTGAAAAGATCTTCAATTTCTTTTGGAGAAAGTGGCACAGGTTGCACGCCGGAGCCTACGAACCCTGTAACTCTAGGAGTATTACGAACCACATACCAAGAGTCATCAGTTACAATCATATCCACCAAAACATAACCTGGATAAACCTTTTCTTCTTCCTCTACACGCTTTCCGCCTTTTATTTTTATTTTCTTTTCTGTAGGAACCAATACTTGGAAAATCTTATCTCCCATTCCAAGAGAGTCGATTCGCTGCTTCAAATTTCTGACCACAGCATTTTCATAACCAGCATATGTGTGAATTGCATACCAATGTCTTTCACCTGTAGTTTGTTGTTTTGACATATTTTTATAATTTTTTAATTTCTTTGTTTACCTGCCCCGTAGCAAGCTTGTCTTTGCTACTGGGGTTGTTTAGACATAAATTATTTATTTCAAAAGCTGTTCCATTAAAATACGGAGTAAGTAGTCAAAAGCGCCCAAATAAAGAGCTGTCGCGATAGAAATTGCGATAACAATAATCGTATATGCTGTAATTTGCTTTTTTGTTGGCCAAGAAACGTGCTTCATTTCTTCGCGTGTCTCTTTTAGATAATCTCCTATTGCCATAATTTTTGTATTTTAAAACCCCCTCTCGGGGGCTATTGATTAAGATAGTATCAAAAACTTCCCCTTTGTCAAACAAAATAAAAACGCGGGGGACTTTCGTCTCCCCGCGCTTCGGATCGAGCAATTACGCTCTTTCCTGTCTCCTTTCCCGTTTGGCCGCCCGCTCTCGCGCCGTTTTGCCGATACGGCACGTGGAGTTGGCTTTCTTCACCTGCTTGAGCTCTGGCCGCGGAATCATGGCGAAGGGTATTTGACGCTCCGTCGTGAGCTTCCCGTTCGGAGAAGTGAAGATGACCGTTGCGATGGCTCCCTGATTGCCACCTCGGCACTTCACGTGAAATTTCCAGCCGGCATCAGACATCTCACGAACCGAGGCCGGGAAATAGGACTTCCCGAAGTGGTCGAGGCGGAAGTTGGATCCTTTCGCAACTTCCCTGCGCTCGATCCGGGGACTTCCCTTGACCGGCTCTCGAAAAGCGAACATCCAATTGTCCCCGAACTCCGAAACACCAATGTGCCAGCCGGCCTTGGCCAAATCAAAGGCGGACATTGTGCTGTAGTCCTCACCCTCGGTAAAAGAGGCTTTTTTCATTTTTCCCTTTCATTCCCCAGAAACCCTACAATTTCAAGGTTGATTTAAAGGTAGGTGTGTAGGCACCTTACTGTTTTGTATTATATACTAAATTTGTCTATTTGTCAATGTTATTGAATAATAAAGAAAAGCGGAGTTTCCCCCGCTTTTAAACCTCGTCTAGAAATGATTTTGGAACGGTAGCGAAAAAAAGAACCCCCTCTTCGTCTCCTTCAGCAGAAAGATCCAGGATAAATTCACATTCCCAGGAGTACAGACCGCTTTGTCCCAAAACGCGACCTTCGGTTGAAGGCTTAAGGCTTCTACCTCTACTTCCAACTAGGTCTCCCTTTCTGGTCGCGTAGACATTTGTTGTTGTCCTTATTTTATCGCCCTTTGAAAATGACATTGGAAAGCCCTCCTATTTGATGTTCAGTTGTCTTTATTAAAATTCAAAACAAAAATTAAATCAAATTAAAAAGGCCCAGCGCAAAGCATGGGCCCTTTTTATGCCAGAAAGTCCCTAACGGAACGTTTTTCCGACAGAATTTCCTCGTGAACGTACCGGCGGTCTGCGAATGGTTCTTGGCGGATGATCCACATTGGAGTCTTCGCCTTCACCCCCAGCTCCACCGTGAATGGGTGAGGTATCCACCTCACCACCTCTTTTCGTCAGCATTCGGTCAAAAACACCGTTGCCTCCTCGTGCCCTCGTTCTTCGAACCATTATCACCTCCAGGTCTTGGCGAACTTGCCATTTCTGATAAAAACATTTATTTATGGAAAAGACAATCCCGCCAGAGTTTTAAAAACTCTGGCGGGACATCTTAGTTTTTTCTAAACTTTTTTCCTTATCTTATTTCGTAAGTAATCGTTACGTTTGAAATGACTTGATTTTCACCACTTGGAATAGATGGGGCAATCGCATCTCCTCCGCGACCATAAGCTTCTGTGCTCATGTTTGCTACTTTATCGTAATAAATTGGATAATTTCCCCCTTCACTGAAATTAACTATACGTACAAGAGAAACTCCAAGTTGATCAGCAAGTTTTTCTGCTTTTTCTTTTGCTATGCCAATCGCTTTCTCCTGTGCTTCTCTTTTTACTTTTTCTTCATCTTCTATCTTAAACTGTAGACTTCCAACATTTTGCACACCCATATCTCCTATACCTGTCAAAAGATCGCCAGCATCTTCAAGTTTTCTAACTTTAACTTCAATTGTTTGAGACACTTCATAACCAATTATTTTTGGTTCTTTAATGGTAGTTGGCGGACAATAGTTTATGCTGCATGGCGCCATTATTTGTGGTTGATAGTAGTATTCATACTTTGGATTGATGTTATAAGAAATAGTTTTAGTATCTTTCTTCTCATCTACATCACTTTTCTCTAGAAAATCCATCGCCTTATTTGTTTTTTCTGTAGCTTTCTTTTGTGCTTCCCCTACTGTTTTCCCTTCCTCTGTAACACTAAACGTAAAAGTGGCAATGTCTGGCTTTATCAAAATCTCTCCTTCACCGGACACTGTTATAGTATTTTGTGAAGCAACGTCGCGACCAATATAGGCACCTTTGCGAAACTCATTTATAGTTTTCACAGCCATAAAAAGAACCGCTACTGCTACAAGCCACACAAGTACTCTAGTTAATTTGGTCCCCCCACTTGAATTTAAAAATTCATGCATATTTTTTTATTTATTTAGCTAATTAACTAATCTTAAAAGAATCACTATAACAAACCCTCACGTTTTTTCAATTAAGCCACCTTGATGATATTATTCTTAAACTTATATAAAAAATCATGAAAGATTACGCCAAATTAAGTATTGAAGAGCACAGAAAAAATAAGGGGAAATTAGAAATTATAAGTAAATTTCCTCTTAATAATCGTGACGAACTATCAATCGCTTACACCCCAGGAGTTGCGGCTCCCTGCCTTCTAATAGTTAAAGACGTGCGGGAGGCTCTAAATCTTACATCAATGAAAAGCACCGTTGCCGTAATTACTGACGGCTCGTCTGTTTTAGGACTTGGAAATATTGGGCCCGTTGCCGCCCTTCCTGTTATGGAAGGAAAGTGTGCCCTTTTCAAACGATTCGCAAACCTCGATGCAGTGCCTATAGTTTTGGGAACACAAGATACAGAAGAAATAATTTCCGCAATCAAAGCCATTGCTCCAACCTTTGGAGGAATTAATTTGGAAGACATTTCGGCTCCTCGTTGTTTTGAAATTGAAGAAAGATTAAAAAAAGAATTAGAAATTCCCGTAATGCACGATGACCAGCATGGCACAGCCATTGTTGTCTTGGCTGGACTTATTAACGCCTTAAAAGTAACTGGTAAAAAGAAAGAGAATGTAAAAGTGGTTGTAAATGGAGCGGGAGCCGCTGGTATCGCTATTACAAAATTAGTTCATCTATATGGATTCATAGACATTATTATGTGTGATTCTAAAGGAATAATTCATAAAGATAGAGATGATTTAACAAAAGAGAAAATAGAAATATTAAAAATAACCAACAGTGATAATAAGAATGGAAATTTAAGCGAAGCTGTTGTCGGAGCAGATATATTCATTGGTGTTTCTAAAGGTAATGTAATAAATAGCGATGACGTTAAAAGAATGAGGGAGGGAGCAATAATTTTTGCTATGGCAAATCCCACTCCAGAAATAACACCTGAAGAAGCGCAATCTGGGGGTGCCTCAATTTTTGCAACAGGTCGCTCTGACTTACCAAATCAAGTAAATAATTCTTTAGTTTTTCCAGGAATATTTCGGGGGGCAATTGACGCAAGAGTTTCAAAAATTACAGACCAAATGAAATTGGCGTCTGCAGAGGCACTCTCTAATCTTGTAAAAAATCCAAATCCAGAAAAAATAATCCCAGGACCATTTGACGAGGGAGTAATGGAATCTGTAGCAAAAGCTGTTATGGACGCTTCAGAAAAATAAAGTTAATTCTCTTCTATTATTTTTTGTTTATTTTCTCTTTCTGATTTTAAGTCACCAAAAATTCCTCCCTTTTGATTATTTGTTGAGGGATTTTTTTGTATTTCCTTAGTATTTTTGTATATAAAGCCACCAACCAAAAGAACTACAAGGGCAAGCCAAAACATCATTTCAACTAATGTAAACCCTCTGCTGTTTTGTTTTTTAGCCATAATCATCTTTTGCACTAATAATACTACTTTTTCTTCTTTAATTTATCCACTCTTTTGATTATATTAGGAAGGTTCCTAAACCCTGCCTCAAAAATTGGCATGGGGGCAACGCCGCGGATGGCAGCTGCTGGGTGAAACATTGGCACAAGATAGTAACCGCTGTTTTTCTCTTCAAATAATTTACCTTGATCTCTCGTTATCTTCGCTTCCGGTAAAAAATAATTCATTGGAAATCTACCGAGAGTTACAATAACCTTAGGATTAATAATTTCTATTTGTCTTTTTAAATATGGTTTATAACTTTCAATTTCTTTTGGGGTGGGGTCTCTATTTTCCGGCGGGCGACGCTTCACAATATTTGTTATATAAACATCTTCTTCATTTAATCCATTTTCGCGAATCATTTTTCTCAAAAGTTGCCCGGAACGCCCTACAAATGGCCGTACTTGTTTATCCTCTTCTGCCCCAGGTGCTTCTCCAATAAAAAGAATCTCTGCGTCTATGTTACCTTCCCCAAAAACCAAATTGGTTTTTAGTGGCAAATCTTTATTCGCCAACATTTCTATTTTTAGTTTTTCTAATTCTCCTTTTTTATTCATAAAAAATATTGGGGTGCCTACAGAATCTCTCCTTACAGGAGCAGTATACCTTTTCGATTTGTTCAGAACAAAATTCTTCACAAATAATGAAAAGCTTTTCGATTCCCTGGCGCGAGCAAAATTTTTTACTCGCTTACATCACTCCGAAAACACAGAAAAACCTCTAAAAAATTTAGAGATTTTTCTGGTTTGGGGTGCCTACAGGGAATCGAACCCTGATCGCAAGCTCCACAAGCTCGAGTGTTAACCGTTACACCATAGGCACCATTATTACTCGCTTTTACTAGCTCCGTCTTTCGAGTCCTCTGCACCAGAAATTTTCACCAATCTTTTTGGTAAAAATTTCTGGTGCCCAGGAGAGGACTCGAACCTCCACGCCCGTAAGGGCATATCCACCTCAAGGATAATTGTCTACCAATTTCAACACCTGGGCAATGTTTACTTAAAATATGTCTTTTGTTGTGCACTCTCAATCAAAAGAGCTTTTTTTATTTTTGCTCTTTTTCGAGACAAACAAGTGACTTTCGGATTGTAGTACATTTTCTTAATAATTTCCAATGATTCTTTTTTTGCATATCGCAGATTATAAATTGACCCTTTTCTTTTAGATTTCGAAACATGTCCCCTAACAAACAGAAATTTTCCTATTTCTCTTCTTATCCATTCTGTATGAATTTTACTTGCTGAACTAAAAGCAAGATAAAACATGTGGCTCGATTTCCAGCGAGGATCCCAATAAGAATAAAAACAGCCGTCTCCGTCAAATGATCCTCGTAAAAAATCAAAGAAATATCTCTGTGGAATTTCAATTTTTCCAATTGTTTTTGATTTTGCTGGAGTTAATCCTATTCCTAAAAGAAATCTGTAAAAAATTACATCACCAAATTGTAAGACATAATATTTCTTTTCTATTTTCCCGCTGCGTGCTTTCCGACCAATTTTATTCTTAATATTGAGACATTTACGAAAAGTCTCAATCACTTCTCTATCTTTAGATGTAAGATTCAAATGGCGCCCGTCAGAAGATAAATTCCCGTCCGAAACTATAAGCCCAATCGCATAAGCAAAAATTGCTGACCATTTTATAGTTACCTTCCCTTTCGGTTTTACTCCCACTCTTACCATATTTAGTATATTATACCTCAAGTATATAGCGTATACCAATTGTAAAATCAAAAAATCCCGCTCTGTATCTCATTTCGGCGGGAGTTTTTGTTTATTATTTTACTTCTTCTTTTTCTGCTTCTGAAGAAACTTCTTCTTTGGGCAATTCTTTTATTGTGCGAATATTTCTCATCTGGCGACGAGCTTCACGTGAAGCCTTTTCGCGGATGAAATATAGTTTGGCACGACGGACTGACGCACTGCGAATTATTTCTATAGATTCAATTGATGGAGAATATATTGGAAAAATCTTTTCTACTCCTACTCCACTTGCAACACGGCGCACAGTAAATGTTCCTCCGGCTGTTTTGCCATGCTTTACAGCCAAAACCAAACCTTCAAAAGCCTGAAGACGGAACTTACCTCCTTCTTCTTCGATTTTTTGCTGCACACGCACAGTATCCCCCGCTCTTATTTCAAGCTTCTGGCGTTTCTCTATATCAATATTTGAAATTATTTTTCCCATAAATATTTAAAGACAATGAGTGAAACCTTAACATTTCATTTGTTACTCTGCAAGAAGCTTAATGGACTTCTTAAAATCGGCTGGCAAGGGAGATTCGATGGTAACTTCCTTTCCCTTTAAGTCTTTAAAAGTTAGTTTGTGAGCGTGTAGCGCCAATCTTTTAAAATCAAGTATGCACGGGCGGTTAATGGCATAAACCTTGTCACAAACAATCGGGTGCCCCAAATGAACCATGTGAGCCCTAATTTGATGTGTTCTACCTGTTTTAGGCTGCAATTTAAGGTGTGTGGCTTCTTGCCCTCTTTTTATCACCTCATAGTAGGTAATGGCTTCTCGCATCTCTCCTCTAGCTCTTTGTGGGGTTGTATATTGACGAAAATCTCCTTTACTTCTTCCAAGTGGAGCATTTATTGTTCCAAAATCTTCTCTTACTTTTCCATAAACAAAAGCGTTATATTCTTTTTTTATAACTCTATCTTGAAATTGTTTTTTCAAATGCGCGTGGCTCTTTTCTGTTTTAGCAATCAATAAAATCCCAGATGTTGCCCTATCTGTTCTATGCACAATGCCGGGACGAATTATTTCTTTACCATCAGAAAGCATTAGAGACTCCCCCACATTTTTTATATTGGGATATTTTTCTAAAATCCAGTCAGATAGTGTGGGGTCAGTATTTTTACCATCCCCGTGCACCATTAATCCAGATGGTTTGTCTATAACAAGAATCGAGTCGTCCTCCCAAAGAACCTTGGGATTAAAAACTTTCTTTTTAGACACCGAAGTTCCTTTTCCTTTTAGCATATTCTTGGAGCATACTCTCAAACTCTACTCTAGTAAACGCAGGCCAAAATGTTTTAGTGAAAAAAAGTTCACTATAAGCACTTTGCCAAAGTAAAAAATTAGATAGTCGCATTTCCTCGCCTGTTCTTATAATCATATCTGGATCTCTTATGTCTTTAGTATCAAGATAATTAGAAAAATTTGTTTCAGAAATTGTGACTCCATCACGAACAACTCTTTGTGCCGCACGAACAATTTCATCTCTTCCTCCATAAGAAAGGGCTAAAACAGCAGTGACTCCTTTATTTCTTTTTGTCTTTTCTTCAACTTTTTCCATTCTTTCCACAATGTCTTTTGGGAAACGATTTCTATCCCCAATAAAAATAACTTTGCCAATGTTTTTTTCATTTAAAATCTCCTCTAATCCAGAACGAAAAAGAGAAAGGATTAGAGACACTTCGCTTTTAGATCTATTCCAATTTTCGCTTGAAAAGCAATAAGCAATCACTGTTTCTATTTTTAAATCTTTTGACCAGTCTAAAAAGTCCTTGAGAGTTTCATAACCTTGTTTGTGTCCCCAGATACCAATATGCCCCTTACTCTTAGCATAGCGTCTATTGCCGTCCATTATTATTCCGACGCACTTTGGAACATTTTTGTTCATAAGAAATAATACTAACCGATTGAGCAATAAGTTCCATTATATTTTGCAGCGTGGTCACGGATTCCGTCCAAGGGCGTATCCTCGACCCCGACTCGCGGTTTTGTCTACTGACAAAACATCGCTCCGTCTCGCACAAGTATCGAAATATCTATGATATAGACATTTCTCTCTTGTGCGCCCTGAGGGACTCGGCCACAAATAAATTTCTACTGAAATTTTTTGCGACCCCACCTCGGCGCCGTCGCGCCTGCGGTTTTCTCGTCCTAAACAAAATTGCTTAGCAATTTCTGTGCGCCCTGAGGGACTCGAACCCCCGACCTTTTCAGTGTAAATGAATTGCTCTACCAACTGAGCTAAGGGCGCATGCAAACGACTTTAACAAACTTTTCTTTTTTCACAAACTCGCTCCCCCCGGGAGGAATCGAACCACCATTGACGGCTTAGAAGTCCGCTGTTTTATCCATTAAACTACGGGGGGTTATTCAATTTTTTTTCCTAATCTTTTCTAATGCACCAAACTTTTTTATTTGCCGATTCGTTCTGCGACGATGACAATTGGCACATCTTATCTCACATTTAATCATTTCTCTACTAACAGAGGCCCAGGAATAGTGCCCGGACCTCATAGTTGAGATTGATTTAAACTTACCATTTGGGTCAATGTGGTCAAATTCTAAAACAACAGGATCACTCTCTTCACAATCAATACATTTTTTAGTTGAAAGAAAATCAAATAATTTTTGTTTTATTTTTTCTCTGTGTCTTTTTTGTGCTTTATAAAGGTCATCCTTATTTTTATAGGGCATTGTGGGATTATACTACAAAAGACTAACCCATAACAACGACGAGCTAGTAAGAAGGGTCAATGATACGGATATTACTAGATTTTAGTTCCTCAAATTTTTTATTTCTATTCAGAAAACTCTCAAGAACTTTATCCAAGGTGTCATGATTATACTTGGCAGTAACAACCCCAGCGTTTTCGGAACCACTAAAAAGCGTGTTGTTTTTTACCGCAAAGAAAAAATACGTATTTAATCCAAAAAATGAAATTAACAGGATAAGAATACAACAAAAAAGTATTGCCCAGGCGCTATAGGGGTTAATTAAAACAGGTTTTTTAATATCTCGATTTTCTTTAACAAAAAAGATTTTTATTTTTTCTATAAGTTTTTGCATAATGATTTTTGCTTAATTATTTAAGCTCTATGGTGCGAGCAACAAATGAAAGCCTCCATCTTTCTCCAAATTTTGGATCAGTAGGTATTTTTTCTATTTCCACCTTTGGGACTTCAAGCGCTTTTGGATAACTCTCCATTAAAAGAAGGAGTTTGTATATATTGTTTAGACTCCCTCTTGCCGTCCCTTGTACAACAAAATATTGAAATCTTGTTTCTTTCTGAACCTGTTGAGAACTTAATGATGTTTCAAGTTCAACAGAAATGCTTTCTGCCATTTCTTCAATTGATGTAATAAATTCAGCTTTTTCTCCAATAGTTTTACCCAAAAAAAGAGCCCCCAATTTTTCTTTACTTTCAGAGATTGCTTTCAGTGTATTTTCGGCAGATCTAAAAGATTCTGTGTCGGCCCTTTCTTGAGTAAGTTCAGATTCTAAAGCTCCAAGTTTTAAATTATTGGAGAAAACATAGTAATAACCAGCAGAACAAACTGCCACAGAAGCTATCATTAGAAAAATAGATAGAAAGAAATATTTTTTAGCTAAATCTTTAGTCATATTTATTTTAGTTGCATAGTAAATCTGACTTCGCTATTTTTCGGTTTAGCTAAAAGCTCAATAGGAAAATCAGCTCTAGAAAAAGGTTTTGTTTTTTGCATTATTTCTTGAAACTTAAGAAGTTGTTCTAGTCTCGAAGCAGTTCCCTCCAAAGAAACTGGTGTGGAAGTCCCCGCAACTTCATATGTAAACTTTGTAATTCTTATTCCTGTTCCCCTGTTTTCTATGACACTGTCAAAAACTTGGTGGGGTTTGTGCTCTTGATCAACAAGCGCAAGAATTTTAACCTGATCATTTATTGCTTGTATGGCACTTGTATAAGTTTTGCCCTCACCCTCTTCTACTCCTTGTCTTAAAAGAGCGAGCTCTTCTTTATATGAAGAATTTTTTATATAGGTGAGAGTTATAGCTGGAACCAAACTTAAAAATCCACAAATAAAAATCCCTGACAACAAAAAAAATGTAACTGTAGCAACACGTAATTGATATTCTTTACGTAAAATTTTTTGTTGTTCCTCAGGAAGAATGTTGTACATAATTTTAAAAATCTACTTAGACTTCTCTTAAGGCAAGGCCAATTGAACTAGCATAGGAAAGAGATGTGGAGCGACTAAGTGGGGGAATATAATTATCGGTAGAGAAAGCGTTTGTCCATACGTTCCCAACCTCAACCACAGCTCTTAAAGAAAGCCCTATGTGTTCGGCCAATCCTTCTAAATTGGAGTCTCCTCCACAAAGAATGACCTTCTCTATTGGTGGTGGAGGAGAATCTTTTTTGTCAGGATGATTATGCCAATAAACATAGTGCTTTTTAATTTGCTCAGTAAGAGCTCTGGCTGATTCAAGCAATGCTGGGAAAAGTTCGCGATATTTACCATGATGCGAGAAGGCTCCTTCTGTTTTTAATTTTTCGGCTTCCTCCCTTGAAACAGAAAGATTTTTCTCTATTGCTTCGGTTATAATTTCGCCACCGGACTCTATGGTTGAAGCAAAGCGAACGGCCCCCCTACTTACAATGGCGATACTTGTGCGAAGTCTGCCCATATCAGCAATCATATAAGTACCCATGTCTCCAGGTCTTATCAAAGACCTTTCCAAAGCCGAGCCTTCAATTTCAAATGAAAGTGGAGTAAGTCCCGCACTTAAATAAGCGTCCAAATAAGTCTCTACGGTTGTTTTAGGAAAAACAGAAACCATAACCTCGCGCGTACCAGCTGTTGCCTTATCAAAAAGGGGTTCTACTAAAGTGTAATCAAATTCTGCGTCTGCGACTTTAATTGGAACGTGTTCTTCTAATTGAAATGCTATATTTTCTCTTATTTCCTCTACTCCAAGAGAGGCTGGTATTTCCGTACTAAACAAAAACGCTTTTTCTTCAGGAAGAGAGGCTCTAATAAAAGAGAGGTTGTGTTCACGCCGAAGTCCGATAAGGGCTGTTTTCAACGTCCCCGGATCTTTTATATCTCCAGCAAGAATTGTCCCCTCAGGAAGAGACTGGTCCCCAAAGCGCCCCAACATAAAATGCTTAGGGTTAGAAATTAACTCAACAAACCTTACTGAATGCTCAGAAATATCTACTCCGACCGAATTCATTACCAAAAACTTTGGTGGCGGAAATGCTCGAAAAAATAATTTTTGCGATTGAATTAAATTTGTTTTATACATAGAAAAAACTCTCCTGCTTTAATATTTATTATATCAAGATATACACAATTAGCTTTACTCCTAAGTGAGTAAGCGGACTTAAAAAATATATTCAAAAAAATTATTTAACCTTTGTTCCAGGAGGAATGTCGTTACTTGCTTTAAGTAGAGTGAATTCTCCCTTTTCGGTTGAAGCGGCCATTATCATGCCCTGACTTTCTAATCCCATCATTACTCTTAAGGGTAAATTAGTTATAAAAGGACACTTGATACCAACAAGACTTTCGGCGGTTACATATTTGGCAATTCCCGAAAGCACTTGCCGAGGTTTTTCTTCACCAAAATCAACGCTTAGTTTAAGCAATTTATCAGAGCCATCTATTTTTTCGGCTGATTTTATTTCACCTATTTTTATTTCCACCTTGTGGAAATCTTCAATTTTAATTTCTTCCATCCCATTAGAGTTAGTTTAATAAAATCTTTATTTTTGTAATATATTTAAAACTTAATTTTTAACCAATGTTAATCCTTACGCCTAAAAACTCTAACGGGATAAATTTTTTTCTAAATATCTTTGTAAAATAATTGCAGCAGCTGAGGCATCGTGCATTTCATTTTTTCCTTGAAAACGACTAGCCTCAAGTGAAGTTCCGTACTCTTCTTCTAAAATAACTTCAAATCCTTTTTCTTTAAGTTGCCTTTCAACAACATGGATATTAATTATAATTGCATTTTCACGTCCGCCATAATCACGGGACTCCCCAATAACAATAGTTTTTACTTTTGATTTTTTAGCCAATACTTCAATTTCATCAGCCAAATCAGGCCCCGCTGAAATAACAGCTTTAGGTAAAGCAAACTTACCCTCTTCGTCAGACAGAGCTATTCCTACTCTTTTTTTTCCATAATCAATTCCAAGAATTCTCATACTGCGGAGGAGGTGAGATTCGAACTCACGGTACCTTGCGGCACTCTAGTTTTCAAGACTAGTGCAATAGACCACTCTGCCACTCCTCCAAATAGTTACCAACTTACAACAATTTTGACTTATCTTCAAATATTTAAGCTGTGTTAAAATAAAGCCATGGAAGAAATACGCTGGAAAGATTTTGAATATTTACATCACGAAAAATCAACAGATTGGTATTGGGGTCTTGGGACTGTGACAATTTTAGGTCTTGGTCTTTCTGTTTTCTTTGGAAATACATTGTTGGCGATTCTTATTGCTCTTGGAGGCATTGCAGTTTCACTTTTTGCGATGAGAGATCCAAAAGAAATTGAGTATTGCATAAGTGAACGTAAGATTTTAATTGGCGCTGAAGCTCATTCCTACAGCGAATTAGAGTCTTTTTCAATTGACCATCAGCACGATGATATAAAATTAATTTTTGTTACTAAAAAATTTTTCTTACCTTACATTGTTTTAACAATAAAAGAACATCATCCCGACACAATAAGAGAATATTTGGAAAGAAAACTTCCTGAAGGAAATCATCAAGAGCCAATAATTCATGTTATCGCGGAGCGTATTGGAATTTAAGCTTCTAGCTTTAAGTTGAAAGTTTTGTTAATTTACGAGATGTAATAAAAAATGCTCTTGTCGTTCAATGGATAGGACACTCCCCTGCGAAGGGAGAAATGCAGGTTCGATTCCTGCCAGGAGCACAAAATTCGCGGAGCATAATTTTGTGCTCCTGAGCACGCAAACTGCTTTGCGTGCGTGCAGGAATCGAAAGACTTTACTATGTTGAGCGTAGCGAAAGGAGAAAAGTACCTGCGAACGTAGGTCGAGATTCATCTTGTGACCACAAAGTTGAGGGGTCTTCGTGACCACAAAAAATCTTTGAAAAATCGCTACCTCTGAGCACCAATATGACTTGTGCTAGGCACTGTAATGCCATCCCATCGATATTGAATGTTATTTGAGCCAGTAAATGGTGCAATGATTGCTTCTCCGCCAATATTTGCAGAAACTGCTGTTGTATACAGAGGGCTATTGTTTACAGTACCTGTATTGCTACTGACATTTAGTGAAAACCCTTGAGTTGCTTCGTATCGCGCAACATTTCTGAATGTTCCATTTTCAACATTAACAAGATCTGCATGTGAAGTAAAATTCATCTGGAACATGTTCCGTATAATTGAGTTTGCGACATAAACATCCCGGGAGTGTCCGTGGATACGTAAGCCATTCGTTCCAGTCCCGTCAGGATTGAAGGCGCTATCCACAATAATAAGTCGATGTATGGCTTGGATACGGGCAGTCTGTACTCCACGAGAGTTGAGTCTCACATTGGCAAGTATTAGGTCGTACTTGGGTAACCAGGTTCCAGCTGGGAACTCTGGTTGCGTGTAAATTGCCCAGTCGGCTCCAGCAATCTCCAAAGTACTATTTATAAGTGCGACCTTATTAAAAGGGCCGGTCCAATTATTTGTCGTTCCATTTGTTGAACCGTTGAAATCATTTATTAGCAAGTCATTCACATTGCTTCCTATGTTGATTGGGCCAGTGGTCATGTTTCCTCCAGTCCAACGTATGTTTTGAGTGAGGGTTGAGGAACCCCCAAATGTGATTCCACCTTGTATTGTGGCGTTTCTTGGCATCACTATATCAACGTTTGAGCCTGTAACTGAAATATTGCCAGTGTATGTACCGGGAGCAACTACTACACGAGCGCCGTTGGTACGAACGGCAGACTGGAGCTCGCTAATCGTGTCCACGTCGACTGTCTGTGTCGTCACAGGTGGTTCTGGCCAAGAATAGTTGAAAGGGACGTTGCCAAGATTGTACGGCTGGCCAGTTGGCGTAGGGGTTGGGGTTGGGG
>JAKFXT010000008.1 GCA_021731245.1 Patescibacteria group bacterium | reverse complement strand
GTGGGGCTACTCCCGTTGTTCTACTTGGGGTTAATAAGGCTGTGGGGGCGGCGAATGTGGTGAGGGGGAGGAGGAAAAAAGAAACTAAGAGTAAAGACTTTAGTTGGGACATGTAGAGAGTATTATAACAAGAAATAAAATTATTTACTCACTATCAACATTCCACCACTTATCATAAAATATTTTGAAACGGCCATGGAGGGTTTTACTGTCATCGGCTCCCCCTCTTTTCTTTCAGTAAAATTTACAATTATTTCCCCCGCTCTAAATTCTGTTGTCTGTGGGGCGATTCTATCCCCAAGTAAAACAGCGTTTGTACCCTGATAGCCTGAATCATTTTTAAGTGCAGCCACTACATAATAGAAAGTGCCAGAGCCACCACTATTTTGTGTAAGCAAAAAAGCTATGTCTACATCTCCATCTCCATCGAAATCCCCTTCAGCGACATTTCCAAAATATTTAGTTACAACTTTCATAGCTGACCCTGGAGCGGCTTCAATTTGAGATATTCCACTTAATAATTTAACTAGATAACCATCTATGACATAAACTCCATCTTTATAATCTAAAGAAGTTACAGGTTCAGGGCACTTTTGAAATTCACATTTTGGACCGGTGCGACCAACATATGAACCGTCTGGGCACATCTTGGCATCCATAGTGCAAGCAATTTGTTCACTCGGCATATTTAATTTAGCTTTATTATTTAAATAAATAGCTCCAATACCAACTGCTAAGGCAATTAATCCCCCTATGAAAACTTTCGATTTTTTTGAATTCATAAATTTTATTAATTAAATAACTTTTACCCTATGAAAATGTCCTGTCAATTTTTCGTCAATTAACCAGATTTCCTTTGGTCTAATTATATACAATCTATGATCCGACTTAAAATCATCCGCCCAATTCATACGCTTTTTATATATTTTATAGTATTTAGAATATTCTTTTTGACTTATAGCTCTAGCTTCCCCTACTATTTGTAAACCATTTATTCCTCCGCCTTTTTGATTCCAGGTATGATTAATCACTAAAGAAACATTCTTATTCTTTTTTATTTGTAGACAGTGTCTAGTATCAGGACGAGAGTAAAACAAAATATTTATCTTTTTATCATAGGCAAAAAACACTGTGGCTGACCATGCTTTATTACCAGCAATTGTCGCCAAAGAAATTAGGCGATTCTTTTTTAAATATTCAAAAACTGCCTTTAATTTTTGTTTTTGGGAAACTACTTTCTCCATTTGAAAGGATTATATATCTATTTCACTACCACGGCACCTGCCATACACTTCACGCAAGTTATTTGATTAGGGCGAGTTTTGAGATATTTATTTCCGCAAATACAAAGTAGCACTGTTGAAACAGTGGTCTTATAAATCCACTTTCCATAATTTTGAGAAGGCTTATTTGGTTTTTTATTAGTCATAATATTTATTCAATTAGAAAATTATTAAGTAATTTCTACTCAATGAAAGTCAGCGCTTTTCCTTTTTTCCCAGCGCGTCCAGTTCTGCCAATACGGTGAATATAATCTTCGTGTGACCCTGGTAAATCATAGTTAATAACGTGAGACACTCCTGCAATATCAAGTCCGCGTGCGGCAACATCTGTTGCAACTAGTACATTTACATGATCTCTTTTAAATAGGTCTAGGGCTTTTTGGCGTCTATGTTGATTTTTATCTCCGTGAATAGATTCTGCTTTTACTCCTTTTTCTACAAGAGATTTGGAAAGTCTATCTACTCCGTGTTTAGTACGACCGAAAATAAGTACTTTGTTAAATTCTGGTTTCAAAAGTAAATCGTGCAATATATCAAATTTAACAGCCCCTTTTGGTACACGTATTACATCTTGTTCAATTGTAGAAAGTATTTCACGGGTCTTAACGCTAATACGAACTGGGTTTTTTAAAAATTCTCCAATTAATTTCTCAATTTGCGGTGAGAGTGTGGCTGAAAAGAAAAGTGTGTGACGTGGATTCGGAAGTAATCCCAAAACTTGCCTCATATCATTTATAAATCCCATATCAAGCATTCTGTCTGCTTCATCAAGCACTGCTGTTTTGAAATCAGAAAGAACAAGCGCTTTACGTTCTATCAAATCTTTAAGACGTCCTGGGGTTCCAATTACAAATTGTGGGTTACGGCGAAGTTCTTTTAATTGAAAGCCGATACTGGCACCGCCAACGCAAACCGCTGAGTAAATATTCAGTCCGCGAGAAAAACCAATGAGCTCATCATTTATCTGTTGTGCAAGTTCGCGTGTTGGAACCATCACAAGGACTTTAGCTTTATGATTTAAGAGCGCTGTGTTTATTAAAGGGATAAGAAAAGCGGCTGTTTTACCAGTTCCAGTGTTCGCAATTCCCACAACATCAGAACCACGAAGAACATGGGGAATGGCTCTATCTTGAATAGGTGTAGGGGTTAGATAACCTTTGGCTACGATTAAAGTTTTTAATTTGGCATCAATAGCAAAATCAGTAAAGGCGTGCTCAGGTATAAAATTTACTACTTCTTCTGTAATTACAGCTTTGTTTACATAACGTGAGACATCAATACCTTTAAATACAAAGCCCCCTCTGCGTCCCCCACCTCCTCCTCCACGTCCACCACGAAATGGAGGGCGTGATCCACCCCTTGTTGAAAAAGATGGGCGACGAGAAAAACCTCCTGAAGAGTTTGAGGAAGAATTTCCGCCACGGTGAAATGATGATCCGCCACTTCCGCGACGACTTGTATTTTGTTTAAAATTATTCATAGAAATTAATATTGAGCATTAGTAGAGATTAATCTTTGCTAATGCTACGTAACTTAAAAGGAATTGGAGACACCCTAAAACTCCAAAAAACTATAGTAAACACAACCCTAGTTAGATTAAACTCTATTATATATCTTTTTACTATTTTTGTCAAACATAAGACAGTTAAAGGGTAGCAAAAGAAAAACCCGCCAAAGGTTTACCTTTGGCGGGCTCTCTCTATCAGGAGCTTACGCTCTTGATACGTTTGTAGCTGCTGGGCCCTTATCTCCTTGAGTAACGTCGAAAGAGACTGTATCTCCTGCCTTCAATTCATCGAAGGAAACGCCATTCAATTCAGAAGAGTGAAAGAAAAGATCCTTTGTCTCACCTTCGCGAGAAATGAATCCAAATCCTTTACCTGCAACCAATGTTTTTATTGTGCCTGTCATTTGTTTGTTTTTAATTTAACTTAAGAAACTCGACGCTTGGCTTACGTATCTTTTGTAAGCAAGGATTATTGCACATATTGGAGTAAGTATCAAGCTCTACCCACAATCTTCCTTTTAAACACCTTCTTTTTACACAAAAGCACTTTCTCTGCTCTACTCAATCTTTTCAAAACAAATTCTCTTTTTAGGGCCTCGCTTTTGGTCTTAAGTACTTCAAAATATCTAAGTTCAACAGGTCGGCGAATCTTTGTGTAATGTGCCCCGCTTTTTGTGCCATTATGCGCCTTTAATCTCTTTTCAAGATTATTCGTTATACCAATATAAAAAGTCTTATCGGCACATTCCAAAATATAAACAAACCATTTCATCAGAAAAGTATACTATTTCTCCAAATCTAATGTTTCGTCAATTCTGATTTTCGCTAAAAATTCTGGGACATGAGAGACAATCACCATTGCTCCTTCGTATTTATTAAGCGCTTCCGCGATTACTGGTATATGACGAAAATTGATGTGATTTGTAGGCTCATCCAATATTAAAAGTCCTGGTTTTTGTATTACAAGACGAGCAAAAGCCACCAGGCCTTTTTGCCCTTCAGACAATTTGCCAATTTTTGTATGCACCATATCCCCCGTAATAAGAAAACTTGCTGCTGTACGACGTATATTTTCTTCTATGTGTTCTTTAGATGCATCTAGTAAAGACTTGAGAACCGTATCTTCAAAGTTAAGTGTTGAAAAATCTTGTCTATAATATCCAACTCGGACCCCTTCACTGATAATAGCTCCTTTTGATTTTCCACTTGCTATCGCTTCAAGGAGGGTGCTCTTACCAATCCCATTTGGACCAGTTAATAGTAAGTGCGTTCTCTTCTTCAAAACTATATTTGTTTTCCTTGCAACAACTTTGTGATTTTTAACAGTATTATAAGAATTAATTTCCAAAATATTTCCAATCACTTCGGGTTGCGCGGGAATTACGAATGGTCTAATTGTTTTATCTTCTTTTCTTACATCCACAATCTCTTCTTCAAGTTCTTCCACCTTATCTCTCATCTTCTTAGCCACAAGTCTCATTTGCCCTCCTTTCATAGCAAAAAAGTTCGCTTTGTCTTTATTATCTTGAATAACTTTCTCAAGTTGGGCATTCTTACGATTTTCTTTTTCTATTCTTATTAGAATATCTTTCATCACATCAAGGTAGTCACCCACGTATTGTTCTATCTTTTTTGTATAGACATCTAAATACAAAACACCATGCGTAAATTTATTTAGGAATTCTGCATCGTGCGAAATAACAATAACTGTCTTTTTATAATTAATTAAAAACTCCGTTAAGTGAGCAATTCCCGCTTTATCTAAATTATTAGTCGGCTCATCAAGCAAAAGTATGTCTGGGTTCTGAATAATGGCGGAGGCTAAAAGTAGACGTGCTTGTTGCCCACCAGAAAATGACTTTATCAATCTCTCGTGCATCTTTTCGTGCCCCTTCAGATTAACCACCTCAAGCACATCATCAATTCTAGGATCAATGTCATACACTTTCTCCTTAAAGCATTTTTGGAAAAATTCTCTAACTGTAAGTCCCGCATCTTCTCTTGCCACGACTTGTCTTGCTGTTGCTATAGTGGCTCCACTTGTAAGAAGAATGCGTCCATCGTTTGGATTAGCTTCTCCAGTGATAAGAGAAAAGATGGTGCTTTTGCCAGCGCCATTTTGGCCCATAAGAGTAAGCTTTCCACCACGACGCACAGAAAAAGAAACCTCGTTCAAAATAGGTTTATTTATTCCATACTCAAAGGAAACATCCTCAAAGCGAATTAGCATCTCATCTTTAGACATTGCAAGATGTTACCTTATAAAAGATTATTCTCCAACAGAATTTCCTGCCACATATCCAGTAGACCAACAAAGTTGTAATGAAAATCCACCTGACGGTCTATTTATATGAAGTAAGTCTCCAGTAACAAATAGATTTGGAACTTTTTTTGAGCGCATAGTTTTAGTATCAATTTCAGAAAGTATGACACCTCCATCAGCAATGACAGCTCTATCAAATCCCATAAGTCCTTGAATTGTGAGTGGTAGTGCTTTAAGTGTTTGCACAATATGTTTCCTTTCCTCCCTTGTTACTAAATTTATTTGTTTATTAATATCAATTTTCTCCTTGAATAATTCAGTGAGCCCCTTACTCATTCCCTTTGGTGTAAATTCTTTAATTATATTTTTAAATATTTTGTTTTTATTTTTATCAAAAGTCGCAATGATACTTTTTTCGAGCGCGCCCAAGTCCGTATGTGGATACGCATCTATCTTTGCTGTGACTTCTCCTTCTTGTAGCAAGTCAGACACCATATGGGCACAATTTAAAATAAGTGGTCCCGAGAGACCAAAGTGAGTGAAAAGAATTTTCCCTGTTTTAGAAAAGGCTTTTTTACCCTCCACAAAGAAAGTGATTTTCATAAATGAGAGTGAGGTTCCAGAAAGCTCTTTACTCCAAGTATCCCTTACTCTAAGTGGCACAATCGTTGGCGTAGCTTTTTCCACCGTGTGTCCCAACTTTCTAAGCCAAATGAGACCATCTCCAGTAGAGCCAGTTTCTGGGTGTGACACGCTTCCTGTTGAAAAAATATATTCTTTTGCCTGATGCAATTCTTTCCCAGTGTGCACTCCGCTTATTATTCCCTTATTTCTTTGTATTTCACTCACTGCTACTCCTGTGCGAATTATTACTTTCCCATCACGCACATATTTTTCCATAATCTTCACCACATCTTCCGCTTTTTCTGTTTTAGGAAAAGCACGCTTTCTCGCTTGCACGACGAGTGGCAATCCCTTTTTCTCAAAAAATGAAAAGGTTTCCTTCACTCCAAACTGCGCAAAAAGCGAGTAAAGAAATTGTTCTGCTTTTCCGTAAGCGCGAAGCAAAATGTGTGGGTCATATTCAGCGTTAGTTATATTGCAACGGCCTCCACCTGAAATTCTTAATTTCTCAGCTAGTTTTCTATTTTTCTCAAGCAAAAGAACACGTAGTCCTCGCTCCGCCGCACGTCCTGCCGCCATTAGCCCTGACGCGCCCCCTCCAACTACAATTACATCGTATTTAGTTTGTGATACAGCCATTCCCTATTCTATACACTTTTTACATCTTAGCGTCCACATCTGCCTGATGTATTCCAAAGCCATTTCCTTCTGTATCTAAATAATATCCTTGCCAAGCCATACCGGGGATTGCAAACTTTGGCATCATTATTACCCCACCCATTTCCAGTATTTTCTTTTCCATTTCATCATAATTTTCAACTTGTACAGTACAAACAAAAGAATTTGCCCCACACTCTTTAGCTGGAGACTTAGCAGGTCGTGGAAGCAACCCCCCATTAATGCCTGGTTCTTTACTGTCCTTCGGCGCCGTCATAAGCATCCAATACGGCGTTGGGGAGCCATCCCACTTTATAAATTCCCAACCAAAAATTTCTTTATAAAACTTAATCGCTCTTTCGCAATCATCTGCTTGAACTTCAAAATGTACAACTCTATTCATATGTATTTAATCACTAATAATATTCTTACTTGAGATTTTTTCTTAGAAACTCTACCGTCTTCGCCCAAGCATCTTTCGTTTCATTTGGCGCATAACTTGCTCCAGATGGATTTGCAAAGGCGTGTCCTACACCCGGATAAATATGTATTTCATTTTTTACACCCAAAGTATTAAGGGATGATTCAAACGTACGAACCATTTCAACTGGTATAGCCTGGTCCTTATCTCCGAATATTCCAAGTACTGGCCACTTTATAGGAGCAAGGCGCTCTGTGCTTGTCGCCATATTGCCACCGTAATAGACAACTGTTGCGTCCAGCTTTTCTCCAGAAATTGAAAGTTCTACAGATTGTTTTCCGCCAAAGCACCAGCCTAAAGATGCGACCTTGGTAACACCCTTACTCTTCAAATATGCGACAGCTGCTTTCATATTTTCTACTCCCTTTACCTGATTAAATTTGGAAGTTAATTCTCTCGCTCCCGTCTGATCTTCTGCTACTCCTCCAAGCAAGTCCACCGCAAGAACCATATAACCTACTTTAGCGAGTTGTTCAGCTGTATCTTTTATTTCTGGACGAAGACCTCTATTTTCATGAATCATAATGACTCCAGGATAATTCCCTTCTGCTTTGGGACGAACAAAGTAACCTTTCGCTCCTTCGAAATACTGCACATCTGTTTCTATTACAATTTCTGTATTATTTTCTTGCTTTAACATTTCTGCATTTTTCATTTGTCCCACATCATCATTGTCTTTCTTGAATGCTAAAAAAGCTCCCGCAATAACAAGGACAACTATTATTATGTAAGCGGTTCTACTCATTTTTTTATTGTTACTTATAATTTAGGCCTCAACCATTGTCTTGAAACCAGCATAAGCCATTTTCTTCATATCAAATGGCATTGGCATATCTTTATATTTAGGGTCGTTCATTGATGGGTCTTTCATTACTTTTTTATTGACTATGTCTCTGTGCTTTCGTGATTTAAAGACAATATATGAAAACCAAACTGTTTCTTCTTTTTTTAATTTCACTAATTTAGAAAATGTAAGTGTCACATATTTGTTTGGCTTCATATCATCTGCAATACATTCCTTATAATCCAACGCTCCGTATTTGCGCCATAATTTTCCCCCCATCTTTGCCATTTCAGTATAAGCTTTTATATTTTTCTTTTTGACCACAAGAACATATCCATCTACGTATGCCATATATTTTGATTTAATTTAATTAGTTGAATTAATAATAACTACCCATTGTAAGCTTTTTCTAATTCCACAATATCAAACTTTTTCATTTTCAAAAAAGATTGTGTCACTCTTTTCATTTGTTCCGGAGTCCCTTCTGTCATCATTTTATCCATAGCACTCGGCACAATTTGCCAAGACACACCGTACTTATCTTTAAGCCAGCCACATTGCTCTGATTCAGGGTAGGCTGAAAGTTTGCCCCAATAATGATCTATCTCTTCTTGATCATCACACTTAACAACAAAAGATATTGCTTCATTAAAAATAAATTGATGTGGTCCCGAACTATCCATGGCCATAAAGTTTTCTCCATTCAAAGAGAATCTTGAATGTTTTATATAACCTTCTTTATCTCCATCTCCCTTTTCATACGGTACCAGCATTTCCACTTTTGAACTTGGGAAAATTTTTGTATATTCTTCAATCGCTTCTTTTGCTTTTCCAGCTCCACTTTGAGTAAACATTAAAAGCGGAGTAATTCTTTTTTCCATTTTATGGTTTTCGCTCCAAGACAATTGCCAAGATACGCCGTACTTATCTTGAAGCCAGCCATATTTTTTCGCCCAAGGATACGTGTTGTACTCCATAAGAGCTTTCCCTCCATCAACAAGCTTATTCCAAACCTCTTCAATTTCTGCTTCATTATCAAAAACTACAAACATAGAAATTGCGGGATTTAACTTAAAATATGGCCCCGCACTTATGGCCATAAACTTTTGCCCAAAAAGTTCGAAACTTACCATGTCACAATCCCCTGATGGAGTGTCTTTTATTACACTTATATTATTTATTTTCCCTTCTTTAAAGACATCAACATAAAATTGAGTGGCTTCCTTAGCTTCTTTATCAAACCACAAATGGGGTGTAATTTTCTGCATAATTATTAAATTAATTAAATTGTTTTAACAATACTATTTATTATACTATTGATATCAAATTTTTCTCTTTCTACCTCACACTCGCCCTTCTTAGGTTCGTCGTAATTGGCACATTGCACAAAACGTAAATCAAACTTCACGGTTGCAAGCATTTCTGAGGCTAAGGCCGAAGTGTATGTATATTTAATATAAGTACTGCCCGCCGCTCCTTCAGCCTGTTTCGTTAAACAATAAGTCTTATTTTCTACCGTTACTTTTTGAATCTGCCCATTGGAACTCACTTCCGTACCAGACTCTACGCAAACAAATTTTTCCTTGATTAAACTAATTTCAGGTGGCCATTCTACTGCTGATATATAAGTAGTTCCGAGTTTTTCAGGGTATTGGAATGTTACTCCTTGAGGATTAGTTATCGTTTTCCAGTTCTGATTAAGCTCTTCCTTCACAACCGTGCCTATTTTATCAAATTCAAAAAACCAAAAAACAGCTGCCACAACAATAGCGACAATAACAAATCCTACTGCCCTACCCATATAAAATTGTTTTATATTCATCTCTGTAATTATACGATCTCTTTAGCTCTTCGTTTTCATTGTATTTTTAACTGCCTTTTTTATTTTTGAAACACTACTCTTTCTTGCTTTTTGCATATGCTGCCAAGCGGCCTTCATATCACGAGTCATTTGAGCCATCTCATCTTGCGTCACTCCAGCAAGCTTTGAATATCTCTTGAGTACATCTTCCACAATACTCATATACTTTTCCTTATCTATTTCACCTACTTTTTCAATTACATTTTCCACTGCTTCAAGTACTTCTCCTCTGGCCTTCAACATCCAGCTTCTGGCACTTTTTCTGTGCTTTGAGGCATCATTAGAACCATAGAACCAATATGCGCCAACCGCCGCAACCGCAACGGTTGCGGCCCCCACTCCCACAGCCACCATATTACTTGTTGACATCCCTTTTTTTATTTTTGCCATATTAAATAAATAAATTATTAATTATTCTCCATCTCTTTCACTTTCTTTTTTATTCGCTCTCGACTTAGAGCTTTTACTTTTAAAAAACCTGGAAATAAAATTGAATATTGTCCCTATACGAAGTCCTTCACTTTTTATTTGCGCTCTCATGTCTACAAAATCCTTTTCAAATTCATCACTCAATTTGCGCACCTTTTTAACTATAAAGCGTATGTCTTGCGTAATAGTGATCGCGTAATACAAAAAAATCACCAGTCCAATACCTACTACTATGACCGCTATCGTTGTGATAAAGAAAAAAATATCAGCTTGGACAATATCAGCCATACATCACAATATAATTAAGTTACTGAAGCGAGTATGAAGAATTTAAACCCTCGTCTTTATATTGCTAATCTCTTTATATATATAATAAAGAATGAAATGAGTTATATACCCCAATAAACTAACTATCACTACATATACTGGCCACAAAAGAATATTGTAAGGAAGATTGAAATTTTGATTACAGGCATTAAAAATACAATTAATATCTCTACTCACTGTAGTTCCGGCAATTGTAGCTATATATAGAAAAGCTATGTAACCAAAAGAATAAAGTAATGAACTTAGTTTTGGAATAACTCTAAAACTAATAAGGACCACCAGAATAGGAATGACCATATGAAGCACAACAGAAATCTTATTGGCATAAGTAAACCCCTCACTAAATATGTAGTCAGCCGTATTAAGAAAATCAAAACCAAAGAAGTGTGTTAAAAAATCTGTTATCCAAAGCAATTGCGGAATTAAGCCAACGTAACTAATACCTTTCACCATTTGCATATTGTTACGAAAACAAGCAATGGCTAAAAGAAAACAAAAATTATTACAAAGCCAAAATAAAAGCGGCCGTGTTTCAGGGTCAATAATGAGTGCGCTCAAAATAACAATTTGAGCAATAACAAAAAACACCCCGACTATATAGAGTAAAATCTTTTCTTTTTTTTCTTTTATTTCCTCTTTTGTATAAGCAGAAATTACTTGAGTCACAACTCAAGAATAGAGTGCGGGAACTGAATATTGCGTGAAGCTAAAAAAAATTAACCAATTTATTTATTTCTTCTCTACAACAATAGAACAATTAGCAAGAAGCGCAGCCAGTGCTCCCACAGCTGCAAAAATAGGCAAGAGCACCGCACCAACCGCACCAATTGTAAGAGGAATCTCTAATATAGATTCCCCCTTTTCATTCTTAATAGTTATGCGTCGTATATTCCCCTGATGAATCAAATCTTTTACTTTCGCTAGCAAATCTTTACCGTCCAATTTAAATTCTTCTGTGCTCATATATTTATATTGTTATTGATAATTTTATTTAGCATCAAGCTCATCTATGTGGAATGTGACTCGATATTCGCTTGGCGAAATAGTTTTAGTGCTTATAGTCCCTGGCATAACTCCAACAAGCGACACAAAATAATTATTAAATCCTTCTTTCGCTCCACTGAGTACAATATCTCTCTCTACTGGGGTATCGAAGCCATCGCTAAGTGTAATATTTGCGACGACTCTCCCCACCCACACACAAGTCACATCACTTGGGCATCTGCTATCTTCCTTAATACTATTTAAAGTAAGTTTCATATTAATGAGTGAAATACTTTCTCCGAGAGACATGGTCACATTCCCACTTGCAGGAAGCGTGATGTATTCAGGGCACTTAGCAAATTCACAGTTTGGTCCAGAGCGACCCACAGCAGAACCATCGGGGCACATTTTAGCTTCCATGGTACATGCAATGATTTGATTACTAGCGCCGTCTTTCTTATTTGAATAATAAAAATAAGCGCCTACACCGATGATGGCTACTGCTACTACCGCTATAATTGTATTTCTCATTTTGTTTAATTTTAATTAACTATACTGAAGGCTTAATGAAGATTAGATAATTTTATCATATTTATCTAACACTTTTCTTGAGACTTCCAAACCACTCCCCAAAGCACCTTCAACAGTTGATGTTGCATCCCCTGAAAACAAGGCCTCTCCTGCAAAGAAAATACTCTCTTCTATTGGTTCCGACAGTTTTTCCATAATAGATTCAGTACCTAAAGCAGCGTAACTGTATGCGCCTTGAGAAAATTTATCTTGTTGCCAATTTATAACTTTCGTAATTTTGATTTCTTTTTCTATAATTTCCTTATCAATTTTAAAAATATTTGAAAGAGAAACGAGGGCCAAATCAACTAACTCTTCAGAAGAATAATTCCTATACCTTTCTGATTCTGGGCCTGCCAACCAGCCTGTAATTACAGGTTCTAATTCGGGATATTGTGTCCACCAGATTTTAAATTTTTCATTAGACAAAAGAAATGCCATTTCACTCGTATCTTTTTCTAACGTTTTTATCCACCAACGACTTTTAAATTTTATTAAAATCTTAACAACTCCACCAAAGCCTATTTTTGATAACAGTTTAATCTTCTGATTAATATCGGGAATGAATGTGATATCTTTTAAAACAGGAAGAGGTACAGTCACTATTGCTTTTTGAGATTTATAAATATCTCCTTTCTCTGTTTTTACAAAAGTATTGTTGTGTTCAAGAGCCACATTATTAACTGGACTATTCAGAATAATATCTACTCCATTTTTTATGCATTCAACTTCA
The DNA here is from genome assembly GCA_021731245.1 of Patescibacteria group bacterium. Classification (GTDB taxonomy): domain Bacteria; phylum Patescibacteriota; class Minisyncoccia; order Phycocordibacterales; family JAKFXT01; genus JAKFXT01. The sequence goes on along the minus strand of JAKFXT010000008.1, from coordinate 58,446 downwards.
AGAAAATTTAATAAAGCCCCATAACCTTCTTTAATTTTCCCATCACTTAACATCTCTTTGCCAAGCCAACCATCTCTCAAAGCAAAGGTGCTCATCAATTTTGGGTCGGCCGCTTCATACCCTTCTACCATTGTTATAACCGCATTTCTAAAAGAGTCGTATTCTTTTCCAGAAAAATTAATATCAAGAAATTCTCTAATAGAAATATCCTCCTTTAAGTTATCCAATTTCTCTTTTAACAAATCATTTTTAGGTATAACTAGTTGAGCTTCTCTTATGACAAGGTCTTGCTCTTGGATACTCCAAAGCTCACCTTCTTCGGGAACGTATGTTAATCCGGCCTGTTTTATTAAATCTTTGGTAAGAGGAGCTTCTCCATGTACAAACTCAGCTCCTCCCTGTGCCGGATAATCAAATCCATCTAAGGGAAAGATTCTCCCGCCAACCCTATCTCTCGCCTCAAGAATAACCACCTTCTTTCCAGATTTAGAAAGTTCCCGTGCGGCCATTAATCCAGCTGCTCCAGCCCCAATTATGACAACATCTGCAGTATTCATATACTTATTCTACACACTCACACTTTCACGCAAATGAGCCCCTTCTTTTTTGAAACATTTTTCGCAACAAAGGATTTTTCTAGATGGCCGAACACTATCATCAGAACAATAATTTTCTGTCTTAATGTCGCAAAAGCTACATCTACCTATTACTTCTTTTTTTCTCGTCTTAACCACATCCGTCGTCATCCTATTATCAAAGACAAATAGAGTTCCCTTGAAGTGCTTGGCAGGATATTTTTTCATATAGGTATGAATACCATCTTTAAGCTGATACAAATCAGTAAACCCTTCTCGCTTCAAAAGACAGGTTGCTTTCTCACAGCGAATTCCACCCGTACAAACAGTTATTGTCTTTTTCCTTTTCAGCGGGGCAATCTCTTTTATTTTCGCTGGCAAATCTCGGAAATTCGTTAACCCTGGGTCCACTGTTTTATCAAACTTACCACTCGCTATTTCATAATCATTTCGCAAATCCAAAATTACAAAGTCCTCATTCTTCTCATACATTTTTTGCAGTTGTGTCGCTGTTATCTCTTTAGCCGTTTCCTTTTTTATATTAAATTTATTTGGAGTTCCAAGTGTCACTACCTCATCTCGCACCCGAACAGAAAGTTTAGTAAAAGCTTTACCATTTCCCGCACTCTCTTTTATTACTATATTCTTAAAAATTTTATCTCTCTTTAGGAATCTCTTATAGGCATTTATATTTTTAGTGAGGCCCTCAAATGTCGCATTCACCCCCTCGCGAGCCAGAATCATACGCCCCAACAAATTAAGCTCCTTGCACTTGAGGCTGTGCAATTTGGCCAACCTTTCTGGGTTCTTAAGATTGGTGAATTTATAGAAAAGTATGACGGTGTGTTTGGTCATAAAGTATTTTATACCTTATCGTTATACATCTTTTCAAGTGCTTCTATAAAATCTTTTTCAGTCATACCCACAAGTTCAGCAAGTCTCAGGGTATTTACCAAAGCTTTAGGCAAGTCTTCTTTTATTTGCGCAACATTTATTTCTTCTCCATGGTCCGTTGGTTCCACCACCCCAACTATTTTTCCAGCGGTTTTAGCGTGGTGCATGGCTAAATGCCTCACAGCAAATAAATGCCACTCATCTTTACTCAAACCCTTAACCTTAGAATGCGTCTCCTCCGAAAAAGGATAGTTCTTAGTGATAAATTTTATTAAGTTGTCGAGATTGGTGTGCATAATTTATTTTTTATTTTCAATATGATTTTTTTTCTTACTTATTTTGTTGGCAAGTTTATTTAATTTATCAGGAGCAACATACACATACTCAATAATAGCCCTAACAAAATCGTCAAGTATTTTTGCCTCTTCGTCATCAATATCTTCTCCCCCCGCGTGCGCCCCAGCATTACCTAGATATCTTATAGCATCTGCCATTTTTGATAGAGATTCTGGAATAACTCCTTTTTTTCCTAAATCATCAAGTTTTTGTTTTAAATTTTTTCCGACAGCACTTTTATTTATACATACATTCTCAAGAGCCCTTCTAACTAAAACAGCGAAAGCTATCGGTGATTTCTTTATGACTTTTTTTGCTTCTTCATAATCCTTAATTATAGGCTCGGGAACAATTTTATCTAACTTATTCTTTGTTGGGTAAAGTAGAACGGCCTCGCTTAATTGTCCTAAATTACCACTCTCTTCCCAATCTGTATAAAATGATATTTCTGAACATACATTACATTTTGCTACAAAATAAAACGTAGCTACACCGAACTCGTGTCCATCCCCCAAATCAATTATTTCATCTGGGCCACTCACGTTAAAAATTACCTCGTGGGGAGTTTTATTACCACAATGCTCACAAATTATAATTTGTTTTTCATCACTCATTATTATTTTTAAATGAATTAAATACCCATCAAAAAAGTCTACTACTCTATAGATATAGTCACAAGAGCCCATTTAAAATCACCGTTTGCGCATTAGAAAATTTATATAGTATAGTATTTTCTGAATCCCACCCGTTCTTTCATAAGGAGCCACCATGCAAGAAATCATTGTGCATGAAGTGGCGGGAACTCCACTTCATTTAGACCCAAATCCCGGTGAATTCGGCGAGCTCTTTGCAGACAACGACGAATCCTATCGAGAGTACCTGCGTCTGCTTCGAAACTTCAGTCGAATGGCCTGGCAATGGCACGACTGCTCCTACTGCAGAGAAGGAATCCACGCTGGAGAGTGGTATAGCTGCGAGATTTGGGTAGAAAAAAAGCTAAATGAAAAACCCCACTTCTTCGTGACAAAGAGACACGACCCTGTGTGTCCCAAAGATCTTCGGGACATGGAAGAAGAGATGGAACGAGAATTTGAGCGTGAAGATCAAAAAGGAGAGAAAAAAGCCGCCTGACGAAGCCCGCGATGCGGGCTTCTTTTTATTTAAAATTAATTACTCTCTAATTACTCTCGACGTAAGATTTAAAATTATTCAGTATTGCTTGCCAGCCGGAGCGCTGGAGCTCTTCAGAATTTTGATTTTCCATATCAAAAGTCTCAGTAATTTTTACTCCCCCATCAACTTTTTCAAAATGAATCTCCACTTTTCTAGCATCATCCCCATCCATGGTGTAGCCAATCAATTTATTTTCTTCCACTGCCGTATAAGTCCCCGTTAAATCGAAAGATTGTGATTTATCTTTAGCGGCAAAAGTTGATAAAAATCTTCCTCCCACTCTCAAATCATTTTCAGCCTTCGGACACTCCCAGTCATCAGATGCGTGACACCAATGTACAATATGCTCCGGACCAGTCCACATCTTCCATACCTTTTCTATTGGTGCACCTACAATTACTTCTACAGTTATACTTTTCATTAACTATTTTATTATTTTTGTTTTAGCAGAAATGTGTTCACCTTTTTGCACCCATTCGCTGTGGTCATTTGCATTAAGAGTAACTTCAATAAGATTCTCTCCTTCTTTCAAAAAACTGTTCCCAAGGTTAAACCATGAGCTATAAAGTCTAGCTACTTTGACCCCATTTACATACAAATGCGCGTGTCCAGTATTGTCCTTATTCTTTCCGCCAACACTTTCTGGAGTAAAGGAATAATTTTGAGTAATCAGATGAATGTTATATCCATCCTTTGAATCTTTAACCACATCCAGAGATAATTTTGGAATCGGACTAGAAAGATTTATTTCAACCATAGGATGAGCCATATGGTCCATAGGCACTTCCACTTTGTCTTTCTTATCAGTTCTGCTATTTAGACAAAATACTCCATAAACGACAAGTCCTAAGATTAGGGCGATGATTAATATACGAATTATTTTTTTGTTACTCACAGACTCCACCATTTGATTTCCATTATTCCTATTTCTTAAAATAGCCCAAATGGAAAGAATTGTTCCTACAATACCTAGAAAGATTGCGAAAAATATACCGTTATTCAAATGAAGCTGATCTTTTGTAGAAACAGGAAATTGATAATCGCTCTTTTTTGCAGGGCAACCAAATGAACCTTTCTTTGAAATTAGGAAAACATTTTCTGATAATTTAGTCCTGGTTTTATCTTCCTCCATTGCATTCATTTGGTGTCCCTTAGGAGAACACTCAAACAGAAAATCAATTTCTCTACCATCTATAGTTCCTATAAACCTGTATGAGATAGGGTCCTCCTTTGTAATAAAAAATGTAGTTTTGTATTTCCCAACTTCTCCCCAAACAGTCTCTAAGTCAAAAACTTTTTTGACATCACCGCTCTTTACTTCAACCTTCAAAATTTTCTCTGCTCCTTCAAGTGCAGCGCCGAAGCGTTTAATACCTAAGTCGACTCCGCTTTTATCGTCTACCACAACAGGTTCCCCCAAAGAACCAACGGTGAACGCATATTCATTTCCGTTTATTTCATATGTGCGGGACTCATGAGCAAGGGCCGTAGGAGCAAGGGCTAAAAATATTGTTAAGACAAAAACTGATACGTATTTTCTCATTGAGTGTTATTTAATATTTGTAATTTTATATACCTTACTAAATTTATCATAAGTAATCGATAAAAGGAAAACCCGCCTAAGGTAAGGGCTAACCTTATACCTTAGGCGGGTTTTCTAATTTTCAGAATCTATAATCCAATTTTTCCTCTTACATCAATGTTCACTTCTCCATTATTGGAGTTCCCATTTATTTTGACGTTAGTCTCTACATGCTTCTTTTCATCTTTATTGTCGTCATCATCATTATCGTTGTTGTTATTATTATTTTCTACTTTCTTGACATCAATGATATTTTTTATATCAATGCTTGGTCTATAGTAGATTTTTCCATCTTTGTTATAAGTCGTGGTTGATGTTTTGTATTTATCATCATTGTCACGATGCTTGTCATCTTTGTCATCATCTTTATCCTTTTTGTCTTTATGATCATCTCTTATATCTATCTTTATGTGAGTCTTAACAAGACTAGTCATAGTGAGAACTTTGGCATCATTAGCTAATCTAATGGCTGTTTGGAAATTGATTATTGCTCCGGCATAATTCCCAGCAGTAACCTTAGTCTTACCCTCAACTATATTTCTATTTGATTCATCGAGTTTAGCTTGAACTTGAACTTCTGTGGTAGTGGCTAGTTTATCCTCAGCTCTTTCAAACATAGATTTGGCGGAAGCTAATACATTTTCAGCGGCTCTTTGTTTTCCTTCGGCCATTTCCTTAGTGCTAGTTGCGTGAACCTTCACTGTGGTTGTGGCAGTAGTAGAGCCATTGAGAACACTGAGAGTTCCACCTAATTTGAGTTCAAACTGTCCTCTATTTTCCTGAATTTTCATTTTGGCATCGTTAATAGTGAACAAGAATTGATTGGCACCATTCGTTGTACTTGTCGCTGTGGTTGAGGCGGATTGATTCAAGATGTTTTGCAACACCGCTTCATAAGCTTTTATTTGTGACTCAAAGCGAATGTTTAAGTCTGTGGGATTAAAATTTTTATCATTATCGGAAAGTTTTTTGGAATTTTCTGTAAACACCTTAACATTGGCCTTGAAACGAGCTTCTAATTCTTTTTTATTTTCCGCGTTTAATTTACCTTCAGCGGCTAATTTAGATGCTTCTTCTAGACGATATTCAGCTAACTTCCCTTGCAAAGCTAACTTGGCTTCTGGCGAAACTGCCAAAAGTACTTGGGCCTTTTCATTAACGTTAACCTTAATCGGGTAGAGCGCATCTCCTGGGACAGACCCTTGAGCGGCGAATGATACTCCTCCTGAAAGGGCTAAAACTAGACTTATTATTGCAGTTATCATAATTTTGGTTTTCTTTAAAGCTAATAATCGGAAGCTTAATATTGCCTGCTTCCAACTATTAAGACGTGCCATCAGGCTTTCTATTACACCTAACTTGGCTATCAAAGGGAAACTTTCCATATACTTATTAATGTTCTCACGCATCAAAAGCTTCTCCTCTTTTCTAAGGGAAATATTTTGAGAAACACTTTTTAACTTTTCTATTCTTTTTTCAAATGATTCTTCCATATATTTAAATTTTATTATTACCATCTGGTCCCATTGTGATTTTTTTCAGGCGTTCCACAGCTCTCATCATTCGGACAGAAACAGTATTTTCTCTTTCATTTAAAATCGTGGCTATTTCTTTTATACCTAAACCTTCAATAAATCTAAGTGTGATGAGTTCGCGATCAGAATTTTCTAATTTCTTCATATTTAAGATAAGTAAACTAATTTCGGCGTCCATCTCACTGTCTTCTCCACTTGCGACAGTTTCAAAAAAATCTTCCTCCAATCTACTTTCTGGAATAGATTTCTTTTTGCGCCAAAAATCAATGACTGTATTTCTCGCCACAAAATAAAGAAAAACTTTGAAATTGTTGACAGCTTTCCCCGCCCGAATAGAGTCCCAGGTTTTAACAAAGGTTTCTTGTGCCAAATCTTTTGCAACTTCTCTATCATTGGTTTTGTAGTAGCAGAAGCGAAAAATGGCATCACTATAATCTTCATATGCTCTTAGAAAGGTTTTCTCCATTTTATCATTATCTGCCTTCATAGATATAGACGGGTAAATATGTTTTTTATTACATTAATCATATTCAAAAGTTTTTGTAATCAATTATTAAGGGTAAATTCTGCCATCTCCTGTTATAGGAATAGGCTCTCCTAGATATTTAGGTAGTCTATCAAAAGATAGATTTAAAAAGGCTTTCACATTGGCAAAGACTTCACGAACATAATTACGCGGGAGAATATTGAGCGTATCGGCATCGGCACCATAAGCTGTTAAACCTAGACTTTTCCCTATAAATACAGCTCTTGGCAAATGAAAGTCCTGAGTCGAAATAACGGTTGAGGTGGCGCCAAAAACGTCACGGGCGCGATACATAGTACTATAAGTATCAAACCCAGCATGATCTAGAAAAATATCTTGGTCTGGTATACCTCTTTCCAAAAGATATATACGAACAGGGTTCACTTCGTTGTAACTTACAGTGCTATTGTCACCCGAAACCAGAATCTTAGAAACTTTTTTCAAATTATATAATTCTATAGCTTTATCCACCCTGTCTTTAAAAATTGGAGAAAGCTCTCCGCTTTTCAGTATTGCCGCGCCAGGAATAATTACTACTTGTGTTGTAGGGATATCATCAACGTTTTTATATATAAATGACTTTGTCTTAAAGTAAAAAGCCAAATTTATAATCAAAACAAAAATCGCAATTATTCCGCAACCATATAGAAAATATTTAAAATGAGGCTTCACAAATTTGGACCATTCTCTATTCGTGACTACTTTGTTTTAATAATAGTTGTTTTTGGTAAAGTTTCTTTTATTTTTGCCAAATCTATTTCTGAATATTGATTCTGAGATAAGTCGAGAAGTTTAAGATTTTTCAAATTACCAAGCTCGTATGGCAAACCTGTAATTTGATTTTTGCTCAAATTTAATACTTCTAAATTTACAAGTTGACCCACCTCAGCCGGCACCCCTGTAAATTTATTATTACTTAAGTTTAGAACTTTCAATTTTTTCAAGTTTCTAATCTGAGATTGCAAAGCGCCCCCAATCGAATTATAAGAGAGGTCCAATTCTTCAAGATTACTTTGACTAAAGATGTATTCTGGGGCTTTTGTAAGTCCCTGATTACTTAGATTTATCTTTGGACCATTATTATTTGTCGTTACAGGAGTTTTGTCAGTGTCTGAATCCTTATTTGAAACTTTCAAATTAACTATATATCCAAGCATAAAAATAACGGCGACAACCAAAAGAATGGTGACAGGATTTTTCATGAACGCATTATAACAAACCTCTACATTAAAACTCCATGAAGGTTTTACTAAAAAATATCAGCACATTCGGATCTGCTGACCTCAGTATTTCGTCGCCTAAGCTCCTCAACGATGGGAACATCCTTCCCAACAACAAGGTCTCCTCATTCCACCTTTCATCCTCGAGATTCCTTTTTGAATTCGAATACCTCTAGTTTCTGCTTTTTTGCCGGAGGTCACCCAACAAATCCACTCATTGCGTGCAAGTGGGGTTATATCGTCCCATAATTTTCGCGCAACAGGTGCCGCAATAATTACCTTCTTTAAATCTTCCGGCATTTTATGCACTGTACCTCCGGCAATAGTTTTAATAGTCATAAAATTATTTTATTTTCCTGTTCAAAGCTGGGGGACAGGGACTCGAACCCCAATTAACGGCTTCAAAGGCCGCTGTCCTACCATTAGACGATCCCCCAGCTCTAAACACGAAACTTTGCAAAACTTAACTAATTTACAACAAAAACCTCTTTTCCTCAATCTCTTGTCTTCCCAATTGCCATAAAACTATTCTGATATTCTGCAGAATATCAGAATAGTTTTATGAAGCGTAAAAACATTTTTCCATAAGGAGATAGAGTGTGATTAACTCTGTTACCTTTATATTTTTTATTAAGTAACCCAGCATGAACCAAAGACCTTGTGTGTTGAGAAATTGTTTTTAAATTTCCATTCAAATTATCCGCAATACCCTCTACTGTAACGCCCTCTTGTTTGTCGACTAATAACAATATGGAAATGCGCCAATGATTTGCTGCACCTTTGAAATATCTTTCTAGTTGCTTACTGGTTTTCATAAACTCATTTATCTATTCTGATATTCTGCAGAATATCAGAATATATATTTACTTATTTTCACCTATTATTCGCATGAGGGCAAGCTGGAGTGGGAGTTCTTTGATAGCGGCGAAGTTTATTTCTTCATACGCTCGAAGTAGTTCGTCCAATACTTTAGAATTTATTACCCCACCTTTTTTATTAGCTAAATCTTTCAATAATTTAAAATCATCTTCTGTATAATTTTCCGAAAGCTTTTTCTCCATTTCTTTGGCAAAACGAAGTAAAAGTACTACGCGCACCCTTTCAAGAAGTAACCGGAGAAATAATTTCATGTCGATGTTTTGTTCCTTGGCTTTTTCAAGCGCTAAAAGTGACTTACCACCGTTCTTTTCTTCAATACCTAAAATAACATCCTCCAAGAGTTTTCCTTTTGGCGCCCCACTTACTGCTTCCACATCTTCAATTGAGATATTTTTACCGCTTTGTGCAGTAATTATCTTTTGTAAAATCACTTGTGCGTCACGAAAAGATCCATCTCCCAAAAAAGAAATGAGTTCTGATGCAGATTTATCTAATGCAAAACCTTCAGCTTTAGCTATATCCGTAATCACCTTTTTTAAAGTTTCGTGGGTTGGTTTTTTAAAAGAAAATGTTTGGCATCGAGAAAGTACAGTTTCTGGCACCTTTTCTATCTCGGTCGTAGCTAATATAAAAATCACATAAGCTGGTGGCTCTTCTAAAGTTTTCAAAAGTGCATTCCAGGCATCTTTAGTAAGCATGTGCGCTTCGTCTAAAATATATACTTTATATTTTGAAGAAAACGGTGAAGTGTGTACCGCATCCCGAATAACACGAATTTCGTCTATTCCTCGATTTGAAGCCGCGTCTATTTCATAAATATCATCATCGGTTGTGCCGATTTCTCTTGCAAATATTCTAGCAACAGATGTTTTACCAGTACCACGGCTTCCCGCAAAAATGTAGGCGTGAGAAATATTATCTTTTTTTATGGCAGACTCCAATACCTTAACTACTTCTTCTTGATCCAAGACATCAGCAAAAGTCTTTGGTCTGTATTTTCTATATAAAGCAACTTCCGACATTGCACTAGTATATCTGAAAAAATCCCCCAAACAAAAAGTGCGCCCTTGGTGTCGGGGCGCACTTCAAACTTCCTGCACGCAATACTCTTCAGCTTGATAAGAAAAAATGGCTGGGTCCAAAGTACAGGCGTGGAGAAAGGTCAATGGATTGAAGGTTGGTGGCCTACGTAGACCTTTTTCTGCTTTTAGTTTGCAATACACGACCCAGAGTTTCTTGTTCAAATCTTTTTTGACTAAGTTTCGCAGTGTAGCGGTAACGTCCGGGTTCAGAGATTCAAGCATGGCATCAAAAGCAAGGGGGCCAAAAGGCTTAGAGTTCACCAACTGCATGAACGAAATCTTGGCTTTACCGTCATTCCAGGAAGAAATAATTCTTTCGACTTCTCTGTCCATGGAAAAAGCCGTTGCCCACGCAAGACCCAGTATTCGAGGGGTGGGGAAATCGCTTTGTTGAAACATCCTTTGTCCTTTCTTTGTGAATGTTCAGTCAAGGCTATTAAACTACTTTAAAAAAAGTTTTACAAGACAAAAAGAAAGGGCGCCATGTTTCAAGCGCCCCACCCCAAAAACTACGAGCCGATGTCGACCACCGCACTGCGACCCCCGCTGAAGAACAAAATTGCTGTAACTGAGTGGTTGATGTGTTTAATTTTTTTTCCTCCATATTGCCGTCTCTGATCTCTCAAGAGTATTTCTCTAGGAAAAGTACTGGTTGGACACCATGAGTATGCGTGTACAGCCAATCTCTCATCTTTTCTCTTGTACTTGAAGCCAGGACAGGAGTTGAGATTGGAGCGATATGCACTCAAGCGTTTTGAGCCATCCTCATCAGGCTCAAATCCGTGCACACCCTCGACACTTCCGCAACGGGAACACACGAAACCATAAGCCACTGAGACCTCCCTTGGGAACAAATTTACTTCAGACTACCCTTTTAAAAATTCATTTACAATAGTTTCTATTTCAGTGGCATTATTACAATCCATTAATTTCATACGTAATTCTTTAGCTCCATCAAAACCGTTTACATAGGCTTTGTAATGTTTTTTCATAATGGCAAAACTTTTTATACCCCCCAACAATTCTTCAAAAAGTTTTGTATGTTCCACCATTACAGATAATTTTTCTTTTATATCCGGCACTTTTTCAGAAAATAACCATGGGTTACCAAAAATAGCCCGCCCTAGCATTATTCCATCGGCTCCACTTGTTTTTGCTTTTTCGCGTGTATCATCTAAATTTTTTACATCCCCATTTCCAATTATCAAAGTTTTCTTTTTCATTTCATCTCGTAATTTCACAACTCTTGCGACATCTTCCCATCGCGCAGGAACAAGAGACATTTCTTTTCTGGTTCTCGCATGAATTGTTAGTACTGCCAAATCTTCTTCAAGAAGAGAGCGAATCCAAGTATATATTTCATCTTTGTTGTAACCCACACGAGTTTTAACGGAAATAGGAAGTCCTTCCGCGCCACTCTTAGCGGCACGAATTATTTCTTTGGCTAACTCTGGGTTTTTTATTAAAGCCGCCCCCGCACATTGTTTTTCTATGGATTTATCAGGACAACCCATATTTATATCAATTGCATCAAATCCTAATTCTTTACAGAGCTTGGCCGCGCCAAACATTTTCTCTGGGTGTCCTGAAAAAAGTTGTGCAACAATCGGACGCTCCCCTTCTGTATATTTCAAATCATTTAGCAAAACTTCACGCCCCGGACTCATGAGCCCATCCGCGGAAACGAATTCGGTCCAGAGGACATCCGGCTTTCCATACTTTGCAATGACACGACGAAAGGCCGCATCCGTAACATCAGCAAGCGGAGCTAAAACAAAAAATGGCTTATTCAACTTTTCCCAAAAATTACTCATTACAAAATGCACATTAACACAAAGCTAAATTTGATAGAAATAATGCTTTGTGATTGTATAAAGAAGAAACTGTACCTTGGGAGAGACAATGAACGAAATCTTGAAGGAAGCTTTTGAGTACGAGGGGGTCATACCTGTTCCAAAAGGAACTGTGATCAGGTCGGGATCCGCTGAACCACTGAGATCGAGACAGACAACCCTTGTCTACATATCTACACAGGAATTCTCGATTAACAAGCAAAAAAGGAGAATTATAGTTGCCCAAATATTCCACCCTGAAAAATGCTTTGGAGTAGGCGCCTCAAGCGAAATCGCTATATACGAATGTTTCTATAATCTTTTTAATCTTTTGAGGAAAAGCGGAAGTTGATGTAGACTTCCGCTTGTTTTATTTTTTGTAGAATATTTTGTTACCGAAACGAAAATCTACATAAGAAACATTTAATTTCCCGTTTTCATCTTTTCCTTTAAAATCAGCACTTGTCATTATGTCTGCAATATAAGTAATGACTTTGTTATAGTCTGTTTTTTCAGAAATAATCAATTTACTTCCAGTATCTAGATAAAATAAAATCTCATCAGGTGAAATAATGCGCACAGAAACCACATCTAATCCTTTTTCTTTCAAATTATCTATAAAACGAGAGAGTGTTTGGAATAAAATAGTGTTTGAGTAAGTGTTGCCAATATATGGCTCTGTGGTTGTGCCAAAGTATCTAACAAAAGTATTACCCGAAAATTGAGGAGCTTCATCAAAAATAAAACCTTTGTCATCTAAGAAATAACAACTAACACCATCTTCCTTTTTATATTCTGCTCCACAATATAGAGAGTGGGGTTTCCTTTCTATTACTTCCACATTAATACTATTGAAATTTCCAAAGGAAACATTGGCGCTTAAAATATAGGGGCTTATATTTTTTATTGAATCAATGATAGATGTTTTTGGGTAGAGAAAAATGTTTCTATTAGGGAAAAATAGATATTGATTGCCAGAGAGCTTTTCCGAAACAATATTCTCAATAGTATTTTTTTCTATTACCTCATTTCCTGATATTGAAATATTATAAATTGTGACCTCCTTATACCTTGGAGCACTGTATAGACCAGAACTAATACCTAAAATAATAAAAATAAACGTAAGTGTGCCCTTAATACGGTTTATTCTTTTTTTCTTTTGTGCCTGCGGAGAGGATAAAACCCCTTTGCTTGAAAACATCTATTTTATTGTATCCTTACCCAAATACGGCACAAGGGCTTCAGGAATTTTTATACTGCCATCTGCTTGCTGATTATTTTCAACAATTGAAACTAGAATTCTAGGAGTGGGAATGGCTGTGCTATTTAATGAGTGCGCAAAACGCATTGTGCCATCAGAGTCTTTGTAACGAATATTAAGGCGACGCGTCTGAAAATCATGAAAATATGAGGCGGAACTTATTTCTCTATATTTCTGCTCTCCTGGAACCCAAAGTTCAATATCATATTTCTTAACCTGTCCAAGACCCAAGTCCCCTCCACAATTTATAACTGTGTGATATGGAAGGCCTAAAGATTCTATAAATTCTTCTGTATTTCTATTTAGCCACTCATGATATTTCACACTCTCCTCATGCGTTGCTTCACACAAAATAACTTGCTCCCATTTATAAAATTCATGCACTCGAATAAGTCCTTTAGTATCTTTACCATGTGCTCCCGCTTCACGTCTGAAACACGGAGAAAAACCTAGAAACTTTATTGGTAATTCTTCTTTTTTTAAAATCTCATCCATGTGATAACCCATCATTCCAACTTCTGCAGTTCCCGCCAAATATTCTCCATCTTGTGTTTTATACAAATCTTCTTCACCTTGTGGCAAATATCCACTACCCATAAGAACTTCCCTTCTAATCAAAGAAGGAGAGATTATTGGTGAAAATCCTTTACTCAAAAAAAATCTCTGGGCATATTGCCAAATAGCAAAAGATAAAAGAGCTCCATCATTTTTCAAAAAATATCCTCTGAAACCAGATACCTTCACCCCACGTTCTAAATCAATCATATCGTGCAAGAGCATTAAATCAGTGTGCCCCTTCGCCTCGAATTCAAATTTTGTTTTTTCTCCCCAAACTTTTATTTCTTTATTATCGGCATCACTCATTCCATCTGGGACAGACATATCGGGAATGTTAGGAACTTGAAGCATCAAAGATTGCCACTCCTTCATTATTTCTTTGAGATTTTCTTCTTCTTTCTGTAATTCTTCTTTTACAAGCTTTGATTCAGCTATTAATTGCCCTCTTTTATTAATATCTTTTTCTATAGCAACAGCTCCAGCAGTATTATTTTGTTCCGCACGCTTACTTTCTACCAATTGCAAAGTCTCTCGGCGTCTTTCATCCACCGCGAGCAACTTGGAAACATCAAACTTAATTAATTTTTTCTTGGCGGCCAAATCAACTAAATCTTTATTTTCGCGAATAAACTTAATATCAAGCATGGAGTCAAGTATAAATTATAAGTATGAAAAATGAAAAGCCGGTTCCGTGATGCGGAACCGGCTCGACCTGTTGCCTTCTATATCAGTTTCTTCCTCTTTCGGGACTGCCACGAATCGCCATCATCACCACGATGAGAACCATGAGCATGCCGGCCAAGGACCAAACCTGGAGGGCCTTGAAGCTCCATGTCGAGTAGCTCGGGAAGGTGATATGGAACAAAATCCCGGACAGACAGTATGCCGACACCCCACCGCCAGTCAGAATGGTGAGGAATTTCTCGCCCTCCTTCCTGTGGAAGATGTTCCAAAAAAAGAAGAGGAACATCAAGCCCCAGCAAACAGCTCCAATCAGCAAATCAGCGTTCATGGAAATCTCCCATAGTTAGTTGTCGAAACACTTCTATTTTAAATAATACACTAAATATACAAATTTGTCAAACAAAACAAAAGGCGGGTGCTTGCACACCCGCCTATTCCGTCGCTCGCAAGCGACTTACTTCTTTTTCGCCGGAACTTTTTCCACCCTGGAAATCCATCCTTGATTGTCTCCCCAGCGGTCTTTACTCTTGAGCACCGCATCCGCCTGCGCGCAGTCGCCGGTGAGCTGGGTTCCGACTTGCGATCTTGCTGTCGCAAGACTCAACGAGTACGCATACTTCACCGCGTCCGCGACGATGGGTTCCCAGAGGTCGGTCTTTCCAGGGTAGAGAATCGTGGCATTTGCCCTGGCAATCTTGAGAGCATCGGTCTCGGAAATCTTTTCGTCGTTCACCCTGTTGAGGAGCGCGCGACCGAAGGTGAAGCATTTTTCGTACTGCGGGATTTGTTTCCCCGCACCTCCACCATCTCCACCGCCTGCACCATCGCCACCGTCCCCGTCTCCACTTGCGCGAACATTGCCGGTCAGGGTGACGAAAAACGCCAAGAAAATCAGGATTTTGTTCATTTTCTGCTCCTTCAAAAAGAAAGCGTTATTCGGAAAATCTATCCTTAATAATACACTAAATAAACAGATTTGTCAATATGTGGAAATTGATAAATATTTATCGTGATACAATTTTTTAATGAATGAGATAAAAGAAATATCTCCAGAAAATTTCCCTCCCCTTTTAAAAGAAATACCGAGCCCACCTAAAAAACTTTATTATCGTGGGACTCTCCCCGATTGGGAAAATAATAAATTCTTAGCAATTGTCGGCTCACGTAAATATAGCGAATATGGAAAATCTGCCTGTCAAAAATTAATTCAAGGGCTCCGTGGATATCCTGTAATAATAATTTCTGGTATGGCACTCGGCATGGATGCCCTTGCTCACGAATTTGCATTAAGTGCGGGAATAAAAACTATTGCCATACCTGGTTCTGGAATTCACCCAAATGTAATTTATCCGAGAACTAATTTTGGATTGTCCGAAAGAATATTGAAAGCAGGGGGTCTTTTACTTTCTGAATTTGAACCAAACTTAAAAGCTGCTCCTTACACATTCCCACAAAGAAATAGAATAATGGCGGGCATGTCGCACGCCACATTTGTTATTGAAGCCGAGAAAATGTCGGGAACTCTTATAACTTCGCGCCTTGCAACAGAATACAATAGAGATGTTTTAACAGTCCCTGGTTCAATGTTTTCTACAACATCAGAAGGTCCGCATATGCTTTTGAAATTGGGCGCAACACCAATAAGAAATAGTGACGATATTCTAGAGGCACTTCATATAGAAACTGATAAGGAAAAATTAGATTTTGGTATGCCAAGTGACTGTTCAGCGGATGAAATAAAAGTTCTAGAAATACTTAGAGAGCCAAAATCTAAAGAAGATTTAATTTTTCTTATCAACATGCCAATAAACGAAATCAACACTTTACTTTCTGTAATGGAGATTAAAGGATTAATCAAAGAATCTTTGGGAGAAATAAGAAGAATTTAAAAAAATAAAATTTGACACTACAATAGCCCTCGTGTTATTTGTTGCGGTGACTACTTATGAAATTATTAATTGTAGAGTCACCCGCTAAAGCAAAAACTATTGAGAAATATCTCGGTGGGGATTTTACTGTGCGTGCGTCTGTGGGACATGTTCGTGATTTGCCTAAAAATAATAAAAAAGCGATTGATATAGATGGTGGTTTTATTCCCCATTATGAAGTGAGTCGTGGCAAAGAAAAGGTGATTCAAGAACTAACGGACTTAGCTAAAAAAGCAAAGGAAATATATCTTGCGACCGACCCGGATAGAGAGGGGGAAGCTATTGCTTGGCATATTAAAGAAGCTTTGGGACTTAAAAAGCCAAAGCGTGTTACATTTCACGAAATTACAGAAGAAGCAGTGAAGGAAGCGGTGGCCAACCCACGTACTATAGATATGAAGCTAAAGGAGGCACAGGAAGCTCGTCGCGTTTTGGATAGATTGGTGGGATATGATTTATCAGGGCTTATTTGGAAAAAGGTTCGTTATGGGCTTTCTGCTGGACGTGTTCAATCCCCAGCTTTGCGCATAATAATGGAACGCGAGCGAGAAATACGCGCTTTCATCCCAGAAAAATATTGGGTTATTACGGCTAATGTAAAAAACAAAAACGCTAGTTTTCTAGTCACTTGCGAAAAAGAACCGCGAGATGAAAAAGAAGTGGAAAAAATACTTAAAGCTGGAAATACAAAGCTCTGGAAAGTAGCGGACGTTGTGGAAAGCGAAGTAAAACGTTCTGCTCGCGCACCATTTACCACATCTACTCTTCAACAAACAGCCTCCTCTCGTCTTGGATTTTCTCCATCACGCACTATGGGCATTGCACAGAAATTATATGAAGCTGGTTTTATAACTTATATGAGAACAGACTCAACTACTTTGAGTCTAGGAGCGCAAAAAGAAATTGCTGGGGTAATTGAAAAAGAATATGGAAAAGAATATTTGGCACTAAAACAATTTGCTACTAAAAGTAAAAATGCACAAGAAGCGCACGAAGCCATACGTCCATCACATGCAACTAAAATGAGCGCTGGGAATAATGAGGAGCAGAAAAAACTTTATAGACTAATTCACGACAGAGCTGTTTCTTCTCAAATGGCTGATGCCAAGCTACTCCGAACAAAAATAATTACAGAAATAATCGATGGGGATGCTCCCCCATTTTCCACAACAGGTTCTCGTGTCCTTTTCCCAGGATGGCTCGCCTGCGACACTGACGCACGTGGAGAAGATGTAGAATTGCCAAAAGTTATAGTGGACGAAGATTTGAAATTGATAGAAATAAATTCGCAAGGGAAAGAAACGGAACCACCACCACGCTACACAGAAGCAGGGCTTGTTAAAGAACTAGAAAAACGTGGCATAGGACGTCCTTCTACTTACGCCTCCATTATGAAAACACTGGACCAAAGAGGTTATGTAGTGAAAGAGGGTCGCGCGCTAAAACCAACAGAAACAGGTGGCGTTGTTAGTACATTTCTAGAAGAAAACTTTGGAAATTATATAAGTGATACTTTTACAGCTGAAATGGAAGATGAGCTTGATGATATCGCCAACGGGAAACGTGAATATGTTAAAACTCTTAGAGATTTCTACACTCCATTTCTTAAAGATGTAAAAATAAAAACCAAAGAAGCAAAAAAAATTACCGATTTGGGTCCTGCTTCCGCTGAATTTAAATGTCCAAAGTGTGGCGCTGATATGATTTTTAAATTATCCAAAAATGGAAAGTTTATGAGTTGTTCTAAATTTCCAGATTGTCAGGGAGCTCGTACAGAAACAGGCGAGGAACTTCAAGGACCAAAAGAAACTGGAGAAAAGTGTCCTGATTGTTCAAAAGGAATGCTTATCGAACGTGATGGAAGATTTGGACGCTTCATCGCTTGTAATAATTATCCTAAATGTAAATTTATAAAAGAAGATCCGATTGAGGCCGCTAAGAAAAATACTGGGGTAAATTGTCCAACATGTAATAAAGGAACAATGATTGAAAGACGTGGTAAATTTGGAATATTTTATTCTTGCAGTGATTATCCTGATTGTAAAAATGCTATCAAAGCAAAGCCAACTGGAGCGATTTGTAAACTTTGTAACTCCCTAATGATGGAGGGCACTAAAACAATTCCAGAAAGATGCTCAAGTAAAATATGCGCAAATCATAATCCACATAAAATAGACGCAAAGAAAAAATAGATAAAAAAAACGGCACCCGCAGGTGCCGTCGTACTTCTCCCTCCTCCTCCGAAAAAATTCATCCTGGCACCGTTAAGCTGAAATTAATGGCCTTGGCTCGTACCGCAAACACCATCGCCCGATTCAACTCGTCCTGAGTGTAGACGCGGTCTTCACTGTGCTCACCAAGCAAAGCCGTAACGGCAAACATGAGACCCCCTCTTTCATACAGGTCCTCCATACGATCCAGAAGATCCTGCAGGAAAGCCTGCGAATGGTGGCAATCCGGATGGCCCATCACCAGACCACAATGACAAAACGCTGGACGATATTTAATCCTTTCTTCGAACATACTCCTTCCTTCGGGGGGAAACTGGACTAAGTAAAATTTAACCATTTATTAATTTACTTGTCAAAATAGTAATAAACCCTTAATATAAATTGGATGGAAATTAAGGAGATTATAAGTTTAATGAACTCTCCTTCTAAGGAGGAAATTGATTTGGTCACCAAGGCCTTTGAATTTGCAAAAGAAGCGCACAAAGACCACAAGCGTTATTCGGGTGAACCATATTTTCTCCATCTATTTGAAACTGCTAAAAACTTGGCCCGTCTTAGTATGGATGCCACATCCATAGCGGCCGGGCTTCTCCACGATGTCATAGAAGACGCTCACGCTAGTCAGGAAAAAGTGGGTGTGGAATTTGGACCTGAGATACTTTTTTTAATTGAGGGTGTTACAAAATTAGGAAAACTTAAATATCATGGAGCTGAGCGCCACACAGAAAGTTTACGCAAACTCTTTGTAGCCACCTCTCAAGATATACGCGTAATAATAATTAAGCTGGTAGAGCGACTCCACAATATGCAGACGCTTCAACACGTGCCAGAACACAAGCAAAAGCGCATTGCAGAAGAGACTTTGTATATTTATGCCCCACTTGCCCACCGTCTTGGGATGAGACGTTTAAATCGTGAATTAGAAGACCTTGCTTTTTGCTATGTATTTCCAGAAGATTATAAAAAAACAGTAAAAATACTTAAAGAAACAATAAAGGGGGCTGAGGATAAGTTAGAAAAGTTTTTAAATAATATAAAATCGGAACTTGCTAGAAATAGTGTTCGTAATTTCAAGACAGATTATCGCGTTAAAGGTATATATAGTTTATTTCAAAAGCTATCGCGCAAAAGAGAAATTGCAAATGTGCACGATATCTTGGCGATACGGGTCATAGTGCCAACTGAAAGCGATTGTTACAAAGTTCTTGGAATATTGCACGGTGAATGGCAACCTCTACCAGGACGCATTAAAGATTTCATGTCTTTTCCAAAACCAAATGGTTATCGTTCACTTCATACAACTCTTTTCACTGGAGATAAATCCATAGTAGAAGTACAGATTCGTACAGAAGAAATGCATCGCGAAGCAGAATTTGGTATCGCCGCTCACCTTTCATATAAAGAAGGTTATAAAGGTAAAAGTATTAATCCAAATCTACTTTGGGTTATGCGACTCTTACCAAATAGACCAAAAATATTTGGCGGAAAAAGCGATGATGTCAGTAAAAAAGACGCTTTAACCATTCCAGAATGGATTCAACAACTTGGGGAAGCACAACATATAGACAAAGAGGGAGAAGATTTA
The DNA here is from genome assembly GCA_021731245.1 of Patescibacteria group bacterium. Classification (GTDB taxonomy): domain Bacteria; phylum Patescibacteriota; class Minisyncoccia; order Phycocordibacterales; family JAKFXT01; genus JAKFXT01. The sequence goes on along the minus strand of JAKFXT010000008.1, from coordinate 38,565 downwards.
ATAGAAAATTTAAAAACTGATTTCTTCGCTCATCGTGTATTCGTATTTACCCCAAAAGGAGACGTCATGGATTTACCTCGTGAATCTAGTCCAATAGATTTTGCATACGCGGTGCATTCGGACATTGGTAATCATGTTTCAGCCGCCAAAGTAAATAGTAAGTTGGTTTCACTCGATACAGAGCTACACAATGGAGATATTGTAGAAATAATAGTAAATAAAAAAAGTAAGCCTAATAAAAAATGGCTAGACATTACCAAAACCACAATGGCTAAGCGTCATATTAGGAACGCAATTGGAGAAGGAAAATTATAGAAAATTCTTTTTTTAATTTACCCCCAAACTGCACACATATTCGCCTCCTGGCGAATTGTTCTGCTCGTCCCAGTCAGACTGCGCAAGGCAGTTCGAGGGTAAATTGGGAGGTATAGGAAAAACTTGACAAAATTAAACTAGGTGCTATAATAGAAAGTAGCAGTTTTGTAGTGCCTTATAACAACATTGGGTTCCAAAGAGAAACGTTCCCTCCGTGGGTGCGTCTATCAATGGATATTTAAAGGGACCAATGCTGGGCGAGCCTTAGGCAAGCTCGTTTCATTCCCAGGGGCCGGTGAATTTCTACCGGCCCTTTTGATTTTTATATGGAAAAATTCTTTACAGAGTATAGATCTTCGTCCGTGGAATCTTTTTCTTCTTTTGATCGGTCATCTATAACTTCGTTTTGTGTATTTTCTGTTTCAGGAATTTCAGTTCCTGGAGTAAAACTTGGCACAGCTACAATCCCCGCACCATCTACACTCCCCATTACTTTATTCATCATATGGTCCACTGTTTTTACTTCAGTTGTCTTAATAGCGTTGTAAATATTTTTCAAATCTTCCGCTGTAAAAAAATCTATTATAAGTTGTCCTCCATTATCTCTTTTTTCTATTTTTACCCTAGTACCAAGGGATTCTACAAATTGCTGTTCTAAATCTGCTATTTCTGGATCTACTATATATTCTTTCTTGCGGACTCTATCAAAGGCGACACGTCGAGCCAAACTTTCTGTTTCGCGAACAGATAATTTCTTATACATTATTTCTTTAAAAAGCACCTGCTGTTCTTGCGGTCTATCTGCAAGCATGAGAAGTGGTCTTGTGTGACCCTCGCTTATTTTCCCCATTGAAACAGCTTCCAGCATTTCAGGAGGTAATGCCAAAATTCTCATTGTATTAGAAACATATTCACGACTTCTATTTATTTTCTGTGCAATTTGTCCTGCCTTAAAACCGAATTCACTTGTCAGTCTTTCAAATGCGCGGGCTCTATCCACCGCGTTTAAATCTTCTCTTTGTAAATTCTCAATTATTGCAAGTTCTAGTTTTACTCTCGCATCGTCTGCGTTCGCGCGAATGATTGCGGGTATGTCTTTAAGTCCTGCAAGTTTTGAAGCACGAAGTCTTCTTTCTCCTGCGATTAATTCATAACGACTTTGTAGTCCGCCATCTTCTTTTACAACTTCTTTTCTAGTAACAACAATTGGTTGCAAGATTCCATATTGGCGGATTGACTCGGATAAATCTTTAAGACGTACCTCGTCAAATTCTCGACGGGGTTGATATGGATTTGGATCTACCTTATCAATTTCAATCCAAAAAATAGAATCTCCTAAATATTGTGACATTGAAGTTATTTTATCACGGGTGGTGTAAAATCAAATTGTGTTTATAAGTTTATTGTTGTAATTTAGTGATTAATTGCCGGAGTGGCGTAATGGTAGCCGCGCACGACTCAAAATCGTGTCTCGCGAGAGGTGTGAGTTCAAGTCTCACCTCCGGCACAAGTAATGTTCTTTAACTTCTAATGGGGGCACAATGCTTCGCATCTTTGTATTATTCATAGCATTTACGGCCTCCACAATTTCTGGCTGTGGGGGGCACCAGGAAACCGTCTGGGTAGCAATAACAGGAAAAAAAGAGAGCGGGTCCAGATTTATTCTTGAACTGGAATACAGAGGAGAAAAAAGAGATTTCAAAGTCACTTCCAACGTCTACGCAATATACAAAACGAGAAGTGAGACACCCGAATGCGTAGTAGATGAAGAATTACCCTGCAGAAGCGAAATTAGGGTCTGCTGGTGGCCGAATAAAATCGTGGAACTCGGCGAGTGTCCCGATCCGACTAAAAAGAGAGGTCCTAATGGATAGCGCTTGGAAAAATAAAAAGCCTCCAGGAATAAAAGCTCGATTGGCAGAATTTATTATGGCAAAACTGTTGCCACCAAGAATAAATCGCGCCAAGCCAAAAAAAGATTTGACCCCTGAAGAATTAGAGCGACTCTATCCGCCACGCTACACACAAAAGAAAGGAGAAGAAACTTAAAGCCCGACTTGTGTCGGGCTTCGTTTATTTTATTTATATCTTTCCCACTAGGTCCATTCCTGGTTTAAGAGTTTTATCTCCTGGTTCCCATGAGGCAGGACACACCTTGCCTGGGTTTGTTGCGACAAACTTTGCTGCGCGCATTTTTCTAAGAGTCTCTGCTGCTTTTCTACCAATATCATTGTGAGTTATTTCTATACCTTTTAATTCTCCTTTTGGATCAATAATGAATGTTCCGCGAAGTGAGAGTCCCTCTTCATCAATGTAGGTACCGAAGGCCTTACTCAATGCACCTGTTGGGTCTGCTGCCATAGGATATTTTATTTTCTTAATAGCATCAGAGTGGTCATGCCATGCTTTGTGCACGAAGACGGTGTCCGTTGAGACGCTTAATACTTCTGCTCCTTCCTTTTTAAAATCTTCATACAAACCCGCCATCTCTTCTAATTCTGTCGGGCAAACAAATGTGAAGTCCGCTGGATAAAACATTAGGACGAGCCATTTGCCACGAAATTCTGACAATTTTGCTTTCCTATCTTGGTCTTTAATTGGGTCATAAATTTCAAAATTTATTTCCGGAATTGTCTCCCCTATTTTAATTGGGGTAGAACACGGTTTTGCCATAACACTTTCTTTTGGTTGATTTTTAGCCATAATGATTTAATTTGATTAACTATAATGACAAAATTTTATCATACTAAGATGAACTCTCAAAAAACACACAAAAAGGAGATTTTTGTCATTGTTGGCCCCACAGCTACAGGCAAAAGTGACTATGCCGTAAAACTCGCCAAAAAAGTTGGGGGTGAAATTATTTCAGCTGACTCAAGGCAAGTTTATAAAGGATTAGATATAGCGACAGGTAAAATCACTAAAAAAGAAATGAGGGGGGTTCCACATCACTTGCTTAGTGTTGCAGACCCGCGCCGCGCCTACAGCGCGGCGCGCTACGTGAAAGATGGAACAAAAATCATACGATATATCGTACGAAACGGCAGAACTCCTATAATTTGTGGTGGTACTGGCTTTTATATTTCTGCTTTACTTGGAGAAATAGAATTATCTGATGTTCCGGCAAATAAAGCTCTTCGCAAAAAACTTGCAAAGAAATCTGCAAGTGAGCTTTTTACAATATTAAAAAAATTAAACCCAAAGCGAGCCAAAATAATTGATGCCAAAAATCCTGTGCGCCTAATTCGTGCAATTGAAATAGCCCGCGCCGGCAAAGCCAGCGTGGGAATAAAAAACCCTAAATTAGCAGAGGAGTTCAAAATAACAAAAATTGGACTAGACTTCCCTGACGCAGAACTTAAGAAAAGAATTCATATTCGCCTATTCGCGCGAATTAGGTCAGGGATGATTGCGGAAGCGAAAAGACTTAGAAAAGGGGGTTTAAGTTTTAAACGTATGAAAGAGTTGGGGCTTGAATATAGATATTTGGCAGAGTACTTACAGGGTGAAATAAATAAAAAAGAATTAATAGAAAAAATAGAAAAAGGAAATTGGGATTATGCCAAGCGTCAAAGAACTTGGTTTAGGAGGGATAAGAGCGTGGGGTGGGTTTAGAATTAATTACACAAAAAACTCTTACCATCATTTCTGCCAACTATGATTTTTACTGATTCTTCACCATTATCTTGTTTTATTAGCAATCCTTCAAATAAGGGTTCATTAGAATCGTACGAGGAAACGACGTTATATGGACCATCAATTTTATAATTATTTTCTTTTAGAAAATTAACAATCTGCTTTACGTAATTTATAGTTTCATTATCCGGTGGTTCAACAAATATTCCAGCTCCGGTTTGATTAGAAATTTGCTTAACAGATCCTACCAATTCAATAGATACATCTTGGGTATTATATTTAGAAATTTGCTTTAAGATACAAGATTTCTGCTCAGAATTTAAATATCTATCTTGAGATACGGGCTGAATGTTAACATTTAAATTTTTATCTCTAGCTACATTATCGCCGGGCCCAGAATGATTTTGCTGAGTCGTCGGTTTTTGAAAATAAATATTTAACCCAACAGCTATTAAACCCAGAATTCCTGTTATTATCGCTGCTATTATTGTTTTATTCTTTAGTAAATTCATTCTTATTATTTTAACATCATTAGAATTCGTTCACATTTTTATTACCCGCATGGCGGTCAGGGATATTTTGCTCGTCGTCTCTCGCAAAATTCCACGACCCTGACTCGTGGTTTTGTCTGATGACAAAACATCACTCCGTCTCCCGCCAAACCAGAAAACATGATGTGTATCATCTTTTCTGTGTTTGGCGGGCCCACCAGGAATCGAACCCGGGTCTTCTCTTTTGGAGAGAGAAATTCTACCTCTGAACTATAGGCCCTGAAACAGCTTTTAGGTGCTAGCTGTCAGTTGCTAGTGTAGCGAGAAAAGAGTTCTTTCTCAAGAGTTTTAACCTGTAAGCTAAAAGCTGACAACTGAAAACTACTTCTTAGATTCTTTATGTTTCGTATTCTTCCTACACCAGTTGCAATACTTTTTAAGCTCGATTTTTCGCTCTACTTTTTTCTTATTTTTTGAGCTCCAATAGTTCACCCTTTTGCAGGTGCCACAGGCCAATTTGATTAATCTAGTTTGAGACATATATGAATTTAGTTCGGTTTATTAAAACCTATACAAACTACTATAAATAGTGTGTTTAGGCAAATTAAAATAAAAATTCAACCGCAGGCGCACGAGTGTGCCTGCGGTTATTTTCCGTCTCCAAGATAGGTGTGCTTCAGAAAAAAGCGCGGATATTCTCCGGAACCAGCATACCCCGTGAAATCAGCAGGGGCTCTGAGCCCTGGTGAAGGCCGACAGTGTAAACCAGCACCTTGTGCCTGGGATAGAGCTTCTTGGCAATCATCTCCGCCTGTTGAACGAAGTAGGAGGAAACGAAAACGAGGCATCCATTCCAGCAGCCCTCGCTCAAAAGTTCAAGTAAAGCATCCTTCTCAGAGCCGACAATTTGCACATTGAAAGTCCTTTCATGTGCACCTTTGCCGACATCCACCGAGTCTATCAACTCGCGTAGGTTTCGCGCGATTTGCCAATAGTCGGCTTCTTTATTCTGCGGATCTCCTTGCGCAACAATCACAACCTTGGTCATCATCGCAAGCTCCTTTGTTGGTTTATACTGCTCTGGAAAAACATTACTTCTACAAAACAAATAAGTCAAAGACGTTACGCTTTGTATAACAGAAGTTACATATGCTAGGATAATATTCATGAAAAACTTAATTCTTGGAGGAATTGCTGTTTTAATACTAGGTGGAGGAGCTTTTTTTGCTTTAAAAAATAATAATTCGGAAAATAATAGCCCCGCAAAAGTAGAGGGTAATATTATAAAAACGGCATGGGTAGAAGTAGAGCGTGGCACACTATTTCTTAAGCTCCCAGGACAATCTAGACAACTTAAAAGTGGCGACGTTATAGAAAGTGGAGCTTCTCTTGAAACTGGCAAAAATAGTTCTGCGATAATTCACTTCCCTGACGGCTCAATATTGAGTATGGATAAAGAAACTGCAGTTACCATTCCACAAATTGAGGTAAATGATGGTAACAAAAGTATTTTGATAAAAATAACTCTCACAGTAGGACGTGTTTGGTCTAAAGTTATATCTTTGGCAACACCAGAGTCCGAATGGGAGGTAAAGACCAGTAACACAGTGGCCACAGTTCGTGGCACGGCTTTCGGTATGGGCTTCAAAGGCACTACAAGTTGGGTAAATACTTCTGAACACAAAGTAGCTGTTTCCCCACTAGACCCCGAAACAAAGGAGAAAATAGCTGATGCAGAAATAATAATTGAGGAGAAAAAATATGTAGAAATAAATAATGTAGACGTAAATAATATAAATAAAGAGCAAACCTCTACAACAACAGAAACGGGAACGGTAGAAAATCCTAGAAAAGCATTCCTCACAAACAAAATTGCTGATGTACCAAATCTAATTGTAGAAGATAGTTGGGTAAAACAAGTTAAAGAAAAGCACAAAGAAGTAGATGCCGAAGTTAAGGACATTGAAACAAGACTTCAAGATAAAAAAGCTGAATCAAAAGAAAAACTTATTGAACTTACTGAAGAAAAGAGAAAGGCGTTCTTGGAAGGTAAAAGATTGGATGTGAAAAAAACAATAGAAAGATTAACTGGTGAAGAAAAAGACATTATTTACGAAAGAGACGAAACGAAAACTGAAAGCAAGGAAACAACTGAAATAAAAACAGAGACTGTAAGAACTACAGAAACTGAAACCGTAGTTAGGACTCTTGAGGTTACTGTTAACGACAAGGTAACAATTGAAACAAGTGACCGACTTATAGTAGAGGAAGGAAGTACTATAAAATTCAGAGCTTATGTAATGAGAGATGGTAAAAAAGTAGATGTCACCGAGCTTGTCGCTTGGCAAGTAATTGGATTCGTAGGAAACATCAGTGGGCCTGGGATATTTGTAGCCAAATTGGGTGACCAAATTTCAGAATCGGGGCAAGGTGTAGGACTTATAGCAGTAACAAGAAAGGGAGAAAGAAATGCCATTGGAATGAGTGCGAATATAACAGTAAATGCCCCCACCCTATCAACACCACTTGATATAGGTGGGCAATAAGCATGAACAAAAGTGAGAGAGTAAAATATCTTTCAATCACCCTACTCATAGCCATTTTGGTTTCTTTTTCCTATGTAGGAGGCCTTTTTCACGGAATAGAGACATTCCTTGAAGACACTCTGTTTTCGCCTAAACCAATTGCCTCTCGCATTGTAATTGTGGCAATTGATGATAAATCAATTCAGCAAATTGGTCAGTGGCCATGGCCAAGAAAAGTCTTCGCTGACTTTGTAGAAAAATTAAATACAAATAAACCAATATCACTTGGTATTGATGTTATTTGGAGCGAAGAGTCACGCCTTGGTAAATTTGATGATGTTTATTTATCAAATGCATTTACCAAAATTAATTATCCAGTAGTTCTAGCAACACAAGCTGATAAATTGAATTTAAACGATGAAGGGAAACTCTTTGCTAATTCCCTACTCACACCTCTTCCTGAATTTAAAACTAAAAATACAAGTTTAGGACTTGTCAATGTAATAACAGACAATGACGGAGTTACTAGGAAATATTTCAAAAGTAACCTAGAAAATGCCGATACCTCAGTAGCTCCTTTTGCAGAAAAACTGCTTTCAGTTTCAAATTTACCAATTACAAATCGTACAGAGAATCCTGAGAGGATTTATTTTGCAGGTGGCGCCTCAAGCATTAGAACAATATCTTTTGCAGATGTTCTATATGGGGACAGCGCTGAAACTCTGAAAGATAAAATTGTATTACTTGGTGCCACCGCGCCAAGCTTGCATGATTCACAGAAAACACCGACGGGCGCAGGACTTGAAATGTCTGGGGTAGAAATACACGGGCACATTGTGAATATGCTTATCAATAACATTTCCCTTACTGATTTAAAAACTTACTTAACTTTAATTTGGATTTTATTTGCATCTACTATTTCTTGTCTTTTGTTCTTCTTTATAAGACGCATTGAATTTGTCGTTTTGGTAAATGTAATAATCGGTGTCGTTTATCTTGTTGCCACGATTATTCTTTTCGATAAGGGGGTTGTGGTCAATATGATTCACATAACACTCTCTTGGGTATTAACGACACTTTCTTTGGGGCTATACAGATCTCTTATTGGAGAAAAAGAAAGAAAAATTATTAAAGCCACATTTTCTAAATATGTTTCTCCTCATGTACTGGACGAATTATTAAGTTCTCCTGAAAAAGTTGTTTTAGGAGGAGAAGAAAAAGAAATTACAGTCCTTTTTTCTGATATTCGCGGATTCACTTCTATTTCAGAAAAAACAACACCCACTGAACTCGTCCGAATTTTAAATATGTATTTTTCAGCTGTAACGAAAAAAATAATAGAAAAAGATGGAGTTTTAGATAAGTACATTGGAGACGCTATTATGGCATTTTGGGGAGCTCCACTTGATGAACCTCTACAAGCAGATAAAGCTGTTGAGGCGGGGCTTGGAATGCTGGAGGCACTTGATGAGTTAAATGTAGTGCTTCGTGCGCAGGGAGACCCAGAAATTGCGATAGGTGTTGGAATTTATACAGGAAAAGCGGTTGTCGGAAATGTTGGCTCTGAACATAGATTTGATTACACGGCTATTGGGGACACCGTGAACGCAGGTTCACGCATTGAAGGAATAACTAAAGATTATAAAACACCTTTAATTATTGGGGACACGACTCTAGAAAAAATAAAAGATAAAACAAAATTTGAAACAAAACCACTTGGTGAAGTGGTAGTAAAAGGAAAATCAAAACCAATACTAATTTATTCTGTAAAACGTGCGCAGTAGAAGTGCATAGAGGGGGTTTACATTAATTTGGTTAGGAGTATATTTGAAAAATTCCGGAGCGAAACGAAATTCCGGATACAGGGGTAGTTCTTTATATGTAGAAACAATTTCGGGGGAAAGACATGCTAGAGCATCAGATGTTCAAGAGGTACAGCGGACCGCCCAAGAAAGTTGTGCCAATTCCGACGGCGGAAGAAATCGATTTCAGCAAGAAAGTGCAGGGCGTCGTCACCAATCTCCAGGACGGCCCCAGCACCTCGAGAAGACTGATTCCGTACAAGGAATGGAGAGATCAAGGACCGAAAGAAATCCTCGTTCACCTTTCCCCGGATTCACTCAGGAGCGGAAATCCGTCCTACATCATGAGCGATGTTGTACGGGAGAGCCTTCTCGCAATCATGGCTCTCGGGATTTGTGCCAGGATTTCTGCCGCCTTCATGGCTGAAACGGTCATTCCGACCGGCATCCTGGCCACGCTCAAATCGGGCGGTACGTACTTCATCAGCTTCTGAAGTTGCTTCACCAAGCTTCATCCCCACAAACGTTTGTTTGAGCTGTGCCTTGTAACCTGGGCACCCAATCAACTGACCCTGGTCGCGCTACGCGTGACCAGGGTCTTATTAATTTATATAATTTAAATATTTCCTGTCTCTATTGACCACTAATTATGAAAGGTGCACCATACTCTAAGGTGGGTTCTTTGGCACTTTAGTTATCTGAACCTGTCAGGGGCTTTCTTCCGCAATTCCACAAAAAGACCGGAGGGAATGTGAAAAATACAATTGCTTTTGTTTCTGCCGTACTGAATTTGTCTTTGTCTGGTTGTGCCGTGATGGAACATGGGCGCGACGTTCCTCCTCCTCCGGAAATAGTGGGGGCTGGGATTGGAACCGATGATGGCACGTATCACGAGCCTGTGTACGCCACATCGTTCCAGGATGTGAGACCTGCACAAGTAAATCCCCCCGAAACAGAAACTCGCGTTTCCTTTTCGGGAAACTTCCCATCTAGCAGCGCAAGAATTTCTGCGTGGGAAACCGGCTTCAATCCCCAAGCATCTGTAGTGATTCAAACTGAAGCCATGATGAAAGGGCGCCTGCTGTCACGTGCACAAGGAATGATGGTCCCTCCGGAGTTGGCACAGCCGACTTGGAGTGCGCTTGGGAAATTTTCCTCTCTTAGCGGCTTGAATGTTTCGCTAAACACCTTCGGGGCAGCTCAGCATTTCATTCCGTGCGTAAACGACAAAAAAAGAGGAAAAATCTGCAACGAAGAAAACGCGGGAGTTGGCCTGAAAATTCAGTTCGGAAAGGATTTTCTTTTCGAGGGAAGTGATTTTTTCTTTGAAGCCAACGCCCTGAAAAACACCAAGAACGGTTTGGCTACAACCTTTTGCCCTGGGTTGGAGGTTTCGCTTATTGAAGCATGGGGCTTCTCCTTGTCTCCTGCCGTAGCCTCTTGTGCGGGAAGCTATTACACGAAAGAGATCCATAAAACGCTGCCGTTCATCGGCCTTATGCCCGGTTTTTCTTTAAGGCATGAGGGCGGAGTGGCCATAAACATCGCGTTCATCATGGATCCAAGGAACCTTTCTGCTGGGCCCGCAGTCGCACTCGGCTACCTCAATAGGGAATTTCCAACCGGCAACACTACAAATCCACATTCTTATCAGAACACTTCCTTTGGTGGTCCCTTCGGAGGAGTCTCGACTGGGATGGGAGGTACATTTGAAAAAAAGTTCGACGCCTTCTTCACAGAAGAAAAAATACTCAGAAAGAGATGGCGTTGAAAACGATCAATCGGCCGTCATGCGCGAAAGCGTGTGACGGTCTTTTCTTTTGCAATTTAATGATAAGTGAGGTATTTTAATATTTACGAAAAGCGAAAATGCGTCGGTGGCGGAGCGGTCAATCGCAACAGACTGTAAATCTGTCGCCCAATGGGCTACGCAGGTTCGAATCCTGCCCGACGCACTAGACGAAATAAAATCCCAACTTCTTGGGATTTTTTCGTACTTGTGCGTGGGCGCAGATATATTTTTGTTTTGCGTAAAGCAAAGGCAAAAATATCGAGCCGGGGATCGCAAAAAATTTCCGTCAGGAAATTTATTCGTGTCCGCACCAGATAAAATTAAAAATCCCTAACTTTAAGTTAGGGATTTTTAATTAAGCTTTTACAGTTTCTTTCGGAACAGTAATTCGAACACCTCTACCCTTTTTTACATCAAAAGTAAATTCACCATTTTTAACACCGATAGTTACCATTCCGCCTTCCATAACATTTTTACCAATCATAAAATTAGCAATCGGTGTAAGTATTTTGTTTTGAATTAATCGCTTCAAAGGGCGCGCTCCATAATGTGGGTCATAACCTTCTTTACTTAGAAGTTCCATGACGGATTCTTCAAGAACAAGTTCAATTCCCCTTTCTTTCAGACGAGTGCGAACTAAATCAATTTGAATACCAACAATATTTTTAATTGCTTCAGGTTTCAAAATATCAAACATAATAATGTCATCAATGCGATTTAAGAATTCTGGACGGAAGTGTTCTTTGAGCGACTCCTCTACTTTTTCTTTTGCCAAATTATATTCTTTTTCATCATTACCTCTGTCACTAGAAAAACCTATATGCTCCATCTTATCTATATATTGTGCTCCGATATTTGAAGTCATAACGATTACACAATTTTTGAAGTTTGCGACACGTCCCTTTGAATCTGTGAGACGTCCATTATCAAAAACCTGAAGCAGTAGGTTAAACACTTCTGGGTGCGCTTTCTCTATTTCATCAAGCAGAATCACTGAATATGGCCTGTGACGCACAGTTTCGGTAAGAGCACCTCCTTCGTCATATCCAACGTACCCTGGGGGTGAACCTATCATTTTAGAAACAGCGTGACGTTCCATATATTCAGACATATCTACTCTTATAAGAGCTTTTTCTGTATCAAACATAAATTCTGCAAGTGCTTTAGTAAGCTCTGTCTTTCCTACACCTGTTGGTCCTAAGAAAATAAATGAACCAATAGGGCGGTTTGGGTCCGCAATACCGGCACGAGAGCGTCGCACAGCGTCAGATATTTTCTTAACGGCATCATCTTGTCCTACAATTCTCTTTTTCAATTCTTCTTCCATTCTGCCAAGCTTTTCCGCTTCTTCTTCAAGCATTCTGTTTACTGGTATTCCAGTCCAACGAGAAACAACATCGGCAATTTCTTGTTCTGTGATTGATTCTTTTAAAATACGGCGTGAGCGTTGTAATTTTTCTATTTTTTTAATTTTTACAGAAAGCTCACTGGTAAGTTCTGGAATTTTGCCATAACGAATTTCGGCGGCCTTTGCTAAATCTGATTTTACTTCAGCGTTTTCTGCATCAACTCGAAGTTGTTCTAATTGTTTTTTCAATTCTCTGATACTTCCTAAAAGTTCTTTCTCATTCCCCCAACGAAGCTCGATGTCGTGAGTTTTTTCTTTTAGGTCCGCTATATCTTTATCAATCGCTTTAACACGAATTTTAGCGTTTTTACCTTCACTGGTTCCTGCTTCTTTTTTCAAAGCCTCTTTTTCAATTTCAAGACGCATTATCTTTCTGTGTGTTTCTTCCAAAATTGGAGGTTTGCTTTCAAGCGCAATGCGAAGGGCTGACGCCGCTTCATCAATCAAGTCCACCGCCTTATCTGGTAAATATCTATCTGTAATATACCGACTAGAAAATTGCACAGCCGCAATAAGCGCGTCGTCTGATATGTGCACACCATGATAAAGTTCGTATTTTTCTTTAAGTCCACGGAGAACCGCAATGGCATCTTCTACTGATGGCTCTAATACATAAACTGGTTGAAAACGTCTCGTCAAGGCTGGGTCTTTCTCAATATGCTTTTGATATTCTTTTATTGTTGTTGCACCAATTGCACGGAGTTCTCCGCGAGCCAAAGCTGGCTTTAGCATATTTGATGCGTCCATTGCTCCTTCCGCGGCTCCTGCACCAACAATAGTGTGAATCTCATCTATAAAAACTATAATCTTACCTTCAGAACGTTCTACTTCTTTCATAATTGATTTAAGCCGTTCTTCAAATTCACCGCGATACTTAGTCCCAGCAATCAATAGCCCCAAGTCGAGTGAAATAAGTTCTTTATTTTTAAGTGAGTCCGGTACATCACCGGCTGCAATGCGATTGGCAAGACCTTCTACTATTGCAGTTTTTCCTACCCCCGCTTCTCCAATCAAAATAGGGTTATTCTTGGTGCGACGAGAAAGTATTTGCATTATGCGAGATATTTCTGTATCACGCCCAATAACTGGATCTAATTTATTTTCCGCAGCAAGCTTAGTTAAGTTTCTCGCATACTTTTGTATTACACGAAATTTCTTTTCTTGAGGAGCATCTTTAATCTTCCCTTTGCGAATTTCGTTAACAACCTTCAAAACTAAATCTTTATTTAATCGGAAACGTGTAAACAAATCTTTGGTAGTTGAAGCAACTTCTAAAAGCGCAAGAAATAGATGTTCCACACCCACGAACTCATCTTCTAGATTGCGCGCGACTTTTCCAGAGTGCTCCAAAATTTGAGCGAGTTCCGGTGTTAAATAAATTTGAAATGAGGGAGAAAGAGTTTGGCCGGAATCTCCACTTTCTGCAGTTTCCAAAAGAGAATCCATCACAGCGGCACCATCAATTTCTAATACTTCAAAAATAGAATAAATTGTGCTTTCTTCCTGCATCAAAAGCGCCAAAGCCAAATGATTTGGATTTACTTGGTTTATGCCTTTTTCAACTGCAAGCTCATGAGCTTTGCGTATAGCGTCGCGGGCACGTGATGTAAAGTGTTCAAATGGCAACATATATATTTACATTAGTTGATAAAATTATTTAGTCAAATTTAATCAAAAAACAACCAACTTATGAGAGAGCTATGACTTTGGAATTGCAGAGTAGACTTCAGAAACCACAGAAAACGGTAGATAAATAGGATCTCCACTCACCCAAAGACCTGTAACAGCCATACCTATAACTTCGCCAAATGAATTCATAACGGGTCCCCCACTTACTTTACTAGGAGGAAACACGTTCCCCTCTATACTTTCTACTACTTTTATTTTAGGAGTGCTAGAAGAAGTTCCTTCTACTTCTTTATTTATGATATTACCAACAATTCCAATAGAAACTGCCTTTTTACCTTTTCCTCCAAAAGCAATTAGTGTTTGCCCCAACTTTATAGAATCACTATTAACAGAGGATGCTGGAGTAAAGACATAGTTTTCCTTTTCTTTATTGTCTTTTTCTCTTATAGCTGAAAGTAACGCTACGCCTTTTGATTCATTTTGATCCAAAACCTTCGTGTCAAAAGAAACGCCATCTTCGGTAAGAATAGAATAGGTTCCTGAATCGGCTATGAAGGAACTATCTGTCGCTATTACGCCATCTTTATTAAAAATAATGCCCCAGCCAATAAATGAGTGCACAGCTGCCCCATCAGCACCAATAGATTTTTCATGAACGGCTACAATTTTATTTTTATTTTGATCTATTGATTTTGTAATCAAATCTTCTTCTTTAACAACTACAGTTGTTTCTTTAGTCACAGTGCTTTTACCACCCGTTACGACTGGGACGACTTTTTCTACAGTTCTCTCCACAACCTTATTTATAGTTTGAGTTATGGTAGTTGGATTTTCTTGAAGAAGTGAAACTGTAATAACAGACATAGCAATAGAAGTCACAAAACTGAGAAGCAATGTGAGTAGCACCATTTGGTTTTTATTTAAATCTTTTATATCCATTGCCTATATAATAACAACTTAAAACCTTAGTTGGAAGATACATTTTGCAAACTTACAACTTTCTTTAAAGATTCTACTGTTTTCTTTAGATCCCCTCTCTTGGTATCTCGTCCCATTGAAAAACGAATGGAGCTTCCCGCACAATCTTTACCATTGGAGAGTTCTTTAATTACATAGGAGGAGCCACTCCCGCCAGTGCTTTGGCAAGCGCTGGCACTTGATGAGGCTACTCCCAAAGCATCTAGTTGCGCTATGGCATATTCTGCATCAAGTCCAGGAATACAGACATTAGTAAAGCTGGGTACTCTCTTTTCACTCTCACCGTTTATTACACAATTAGGAAATTCTTTTTTTAATAAATCTTCAAAATATTTTTGTAAAATTTCTAATCTTTTATTTTCTTTTTCGCGAATTAATAGACTGTCATTAAAAGCTATTTGTAATGAAAAAACTGCAGGTAAATTCACAGTCCCAGGCCTTAGACCTTTTTCTTGTCCGCCACCAAAAATAATTGGGTATATTTTTCTTTCTCGGAGTGCCACTAAAACTCCAACCCCTTTCGGCGCATAAATTTTAGAACCATCAAAAACAAGAAAATCTGCTCCTATATTATGAGGATTAATAGGAAGTGAGTTCACAGCCTGTGTCGCATCCACATGTAGATAAGGATAATCATTCATTCCACGGCCCAATTTACTTTTAAATTTATTTATTAATCTTCTAACATCTCTTATAGGAATAATATTTCCAGTTTCACTATTTACATAAGAAAGTGAGACAAGAACTGTGTTTTCATTTAAACTTTTTTCTAGAAGCGATAAATCTAAAATTTTATTATCTTGAGGTTTTAAATAATCAACTTCTGCATAATACTTTTCCAAAAAACTTCTAATCGGCTCCAAAACAGAACTATGATCTACAAAACTTGTTATTATGTGGGGCCTTTTTACCCCGCTAGAAAATGCGGCGGCCTTACATACACCCTGAATAATTAAATTATTGCCTTCAGTGGAACCACTGGTAAAAATAACTTCGTCTTTATGCACTTCTATTTTACGAGCGATGTCAGTCCTTATCTCAAGTAATAAGTCACGCGCCAAAACCCCTTCACTATGGGTTGAGGAATGATTGCCAAAAAACTCTGATTTTGGATTACTGATTTTTACCAACGCATCATAAGCCTTCTTAGAAAGCGGAGTCGCTGCTGCATAATCCAAATATATTCGTTTTTGTTTCCCTTTTTTAGCCATTATATAGCTAAATTAGCACAGCAAAGAGCCATTTCAAAAATGGCCGAAATGTGTATAATGCCAATCTACATCCTGTCTTCATTTATGAAACAAACCTATGATAGCTGCAAAACCGCCAACAACTCCTATGAAGCGCCCACCCATTATTGCAGTAATGGGGCATATTGATCATGGGAAATCGACTCTCCTTGATTACATTAGAAAAACAAACGTTGTAGAAAAAGAATTTGGCGGAATCACTCAGCATATAAATGCCTACGAAGTAGAGCATAAGCGCGAAAATGGAGACATTGAGAAAATTACTTTTCTAGATACCCCAGGACACGTCGCTTTTAAAGCTATGCGCTCACGCGGAGCTGCTGTAGCTGATATCGCTATTTTAATTGTTTCAGCTGAGGACGGTGTAAAACCACAGACACTTGAGGCCTTTGCTACTATAGTAGAAAGTGAAACACCGTACCTTGTTGCAATTAATAAAATTGACAAGCCGAACGCTAATATTGAAAAAACAAAGCAAAATCTAGCAGAAAATGGAATTTATATAGAAGGTTATGGAGGAAATATTCCTTCCGTCTTAATATCAGCAAAAACTGGAGAAAATATTCCAGAACTTCTAGAAATGATTCTTTTGCTATCGGACTTAGAAGATTTGAAGGGAGATATAAGCTCCCCATTTGAAGGAGTTATCATTGAATCAAGTCGTGATGCAAAAAAAGGAATTACCGCAACGGTTGTCATAAAAAATGGAAAACTTGAAAGTGGTATGTGCGTAGTATCTGGAAAAAGTATTTGTCCATTAAAAATGATAGAGGACTTCACTGGCAAAAAAATAAGTGAAGCTAGTTTTTCCTCCCCGATACGACTTGTGGGTTGGAGCTCTTTGCCAAAAGTGGGAGCCTTAGTTACTTCTTGTAAAAATAAAAAAGAGGCAGAAATCATCGCTCTAAAAAACAAAGAAGAAAATGGAATTATAGAAAACAAAATTACTGAAGGGGCTCATATTATTCCAATAATAATAAAATCGGATGTAGCGGGAGTGGCTGATGCTATAGCAAATGAGGTACAAAAATTAAATACAGAAAGAGCCTGTCTCAAGATTCTTGAAATTGGGGCTGGAACAATAACAGACAATGATGCTAAGAAAGCCCTTCCCTTCCCTGGTGCTATTATTCTTGGTTTCAATGTAAAAGTAGAAGACAGAGCGCAAGATTTGGCAGACAGAAATAATATAATAATAAAAACATTTAATGTTATTTATCATCTTACTGAATGGCTAAAAGAAACTATTGAGAAACAAACTCCTAAAATAGAAGTGGAAGAAACTATAGGGCAACTTAAAGTTCTGAAATTATTTAGTAGCACAAAAACATCTCAAGTAGTTGGAGGACGTGTTTTAAGTGGAACACTTTCTGTAAATGATAATGTCCGTATCATAAGAACAGATGTAGAAATTGCCCGTGGCAAAATTGATGAATTACAACAAAATAAATCTAAGACAAGTAAAATTATGGATGGCGAAGCCGGACTTTCAATTGACGGAGTTACGACTATTGCGCCCGGTGACATAATAGAATCAATTGTGAAAGTAATAAAATAATATGCCAGCGGATTTTAGAAATGAAAAATTAATACGAGAATTAACAAGACAGGCGTCTATTTTTGTTGGACAAAATTCAAACGGAACCTCACTCATAACAGTAACCAACGTTGTCATATCGGATAATGCAAAAACTGGAAAAATATTCGTTTCAGTTCTTCCTGTGCACAAAGAAGAAGCGGCGCTAGATTTTCTAAAACGTCAACAAAGAGAATTCTCTGCATACGCTCAAAAAAATATAAAGACGGGGCGACTTCCGCGACTTTCCTTTGAACTAGATTTGGGGGAAAAGAATCGCCAGCGCATTGAGGAAATATCAAAAAACGGTTAGGATAATTTGGTTACTGTATTGAAAGGCGTAGTGGCCAAGTGGTAAGGCGAGAGTCTGCAAAACTCTTATACGGCGGTTCGATTCCGCCCTACGCCTCAAGTAAAATGTATATTTTACTTAGGAAGCGAACGGTCGGAGTGATGATTTATTTAGTAAAATAAATCGCGAGACGGGGTCGCAAAAATTTGTGAGCGACGGCGAACAAATTATTTGTGACTCGATTCCGCCCTACGCCTCAAGTAAAACTTAGTTTTACTTTTGTTAGCGCTCGGGTGACGAAATTGGTAGACGTAAGAGACTTAAAATCTCTGGCCGCAAGGCATGCGGGTTCGATTCCCGCCCTGAGCACCAAAAATTTATACCTGCCTTGTGTGGGTATAAATTTTTGGCTGGCGGGAATCGAAAGTTGTAGCGCGACGGCGCGGACAAACAGTGCCTAAGCACTATTTGTCGGGTCGCGAAAATTTTCAGCAGAAAATTATTTGTGACCGATTCCCCACCCGAAAATAAAATAGTCCGCCCAGTAGGATTCGAACCTACGACCTTATCCTTAAGAGGGATCTGCTCTACCAACTGAGCTATGGGCGGATTTGTGAAATGTAACAGATTTAAAAACTATCAGCAATAAAAAATTTAAACTTTATGTTAGTATGTTTTTCATTGGGCAAGTGGCGGAATTGGTATACGCGCCAGTCTTAGGAACTGGTCCCGCAAGGGGTGGAGGTTCGAGTCCTCTCTTGCTCACAAGATGAAACAAATCCCAACTGCTTGGGATTTTTTCATGCTTGTGAGAGCCGGAACTATATTTTACTAGCAAGTAAAATAAGTGAGGCCGGGTAAGGAAAATTTGTGAGCGACGGCGAACAAATTATTGTTGCTCACAAACGTAAAAAATCTCCCCTGCGGGAGGTTTTTAGTTTGTGAGAAGCGGAGCGATATTTCATTAGCAAATGAAATCGCGAGCTGGGGTCGCGAAATTTTCTAGTGACGACGAGGAAATATTTGTGACCACAAGTTCACCGCAAATAAAATTACACAAAAATACGGCTAAATAAAGCCGTATTTTTGTGTTTCTAGCACTTGACTTTTACTATAAAATATGCTATTATTAGGGGTAGATACGATTTAGTTCGGGTTGAGGCATTCCGCCTCTTCCCATCGACAAAAACCAGAATTAACCAATGAGGAGAATCAGAAAATGAAACTTATAAATTGGTCTTGGCCGACATGGTCTTGGTCAGAAAGGTCTACGTCGCCCTTAGTGGACGACACCCTTGCCCTCGGCGATGAGTGGTATGTGCAACAAAACCAGCGAGTTAGCTTCGCTATCTTGCTTATGGTTTTAGCTCTCTCCGCTTTCATCGTACTTGCGGGAGTTTCATTCTCATCTGTTGGCCTGCAATATGGCTGGCTTTTGGGGCTGGGACTATTCACTCTTTTCTTCAACAAATTTTTCGAAGGACTGAGTGTCTCGGTTACGGAATGGACGGGACTCGTCACGACGAATTACTTCACGGGAAACATGCGTGTGTACGGACCGGGACTTTCCGTCCGGCTACCATGGGAACAAGTGGAGAAAAGTCGTTACATCAATCTTCGTCTTACCGAACGCTCCTTCGAAGAAGACTTCCCCACAAGAGGAGAGAACGATAAGGAAATTGGCCCCCTGGTGAAGATCAAGGGGCTGCTGCAATTTCGCAGAGTTCTTGCCGAACTTCCTCAACATCTAGGGGTTGATGAGTCTGCAATCGAAGAGGCTCTCATCAAATCTGTATCAGAGGCCCTGATGAAGGAAATCTGCAAACTGACTCCGGCTGAAACAAGGCAAGAAATTGAAAAACTGAAAAAAATTGCCGTGACAGCTTTGGGTACCGGAGTGACGGCGACAGGAGAAGTCGATCCGAGCGTTAAAGCTCGTGGTGAAAAAGAAAAGATGTATGGCATCAACATCCTTGTTGCAACAATCAATGATGTTGAGATCGACAAATCTCTACAGGAAGCGATTACCAATGAAGCTGTCGTGGAGCGATATCGCAGAGCCGCCAACAGACTCGTCGTGGAAAGTAAGAAAGACGGAGGGAAAGAAATTTCCTTCGACGACGCGATGAAGACGGTTTTAGTAAGCGCGGAGAGAGCTTCCCTCAGCATCATCGGGGTACAAGGTCAAGGCGCAGACGCGGCCGTGGCCACCCTTAAGCAAATCTTCGGTAAAACAGCTTGAGATCAGGAGCTATCCATGTCTACAACAATTAGTCGTGTGAAAGACCCAGCGCTCGTCGAAAGAAGTCAGGAAATCTACCAAACAGTGAAAAAGTACGGGGTATATGCTGGCGGAGGAATCATCTTCGCCGCATCTCTCCTCGTGGCTTACTCTCTGCTTGAAAAGAATACCTTCGACGTCGAGCTCTGGAGACCAGTATGGCTTGCCTTGAACGTAGCCGTCATTGCGACAGCTACAGCCGCACTGATCAACTTTACCGATAACAGCTTCATCAGACGGAGCTGGTGCCTATCGGTTACGGCCTTTGCTTTATCACTGTTTCTCCTTTCTCCCTGGGGTCAATCCCTGCGAGACTGGTGGAAAAGTGAAAGTCCGAAAGCTGTCTCGATTTCAAGGATCGAGAAAGCCTTGCCTGCAGATGGGAGTCTGGTTGTTTTCCAGATAGACTCCCGACCCTGGGAACAGGGCCTGACTGGAAAAGAGAGAGGGTGTGTCGCCTATCGAGGCTTCAACAGTTCGGGCGAGGTGAAAAGCCGAGGCATTCTGTGCGATGACGGAGAAAAACCGGAAAGAAATTGGGTCTTTGATGGGGATCGTCCAGGGACGAGCTTCATTTCAGAAAAACCCGAACTCACCGGCGTCAAGTTCGAAGTCGCCTCCATGTCGAAAAAAGAGCTCCTCTGGTTTGCGAAACTGAAATGATCTTTAATTGTTGGGTTTAACACCCGACGAAAAGCCGCCCCCAAGGCGGCTTTTTCTTTTTCTTAAATGATTTACGTCCTACAACTGAAACGTACCTTTTATTATCATCAGTATTCCCTGTGCCCCAAACATAATAAGTAAGCCAATGAGCCCCCAAAGTAAGTGGCGCTTTCCTGTCTTCAAATCCTCTTCACTATCGGCTCCTTTTATCATTTGGAAAATTCCCCAAAAGAATACAAGGAAAGCGACAGCAAAGAGTAAGCCAACGAAGGGTTGAATTATACTTGAAATAATATTATTTAGAATTTGATCTGACGTCATCAATTACAGAAGAAACCAACAGAAAAATACAAGATGTGCTAGTTCCTAGGAATAGTAACGTTTGGCACATTAATATTAGCGCGATCATCTATACCCAGAGTTCTTTGAGCCAATCTTACAATTCCGAAAACTGAAGCCATAACAAAAATCGCAACAAGTCCATAAAGCATTATTTTCTTACCTTCTACCTTACTTTCTTCGTTTCCAGCAGAGAAGATATATTTGGCCAAGCCCCAGAAAAATCCTAAAATAGCGAGACCGAAAGCTATAGGAATTAATTTTTGAACAATTCCTGCAATTTGCCCAATAATATCATCAAGCGTACCTATAGCTTGACCAGCTTGAGCCAAAGCTAAAACAGGAATAAAAGAAGCTAATAATATTGCTAACTTTATATAAGTTTTTTTCATTTACTAAATAAATAACTAATAACCTTTTAAATACTTACATTTTACAAGTATTTCCCAGCTTAAACAAGGGGTCCTGTGGATAGAAACCGCTAACAAGAAGTTCTCTCATTAAGGTCTATACGGGTCTATGATTTCTAAATTGTTTGACCCAGAGCTATTTTGACCAAAACTAGGTAAAAAAGAGTACCCAAAAAGTGACAAAATTCCATAAAAAGAAAACATGACGAACATTGCAACCAGTCCCCAAGTCATTACATTTTTAGCCTCACTTCGAAGTTCTTCACTGCCAGCAGAAAATATATATTTTGCTATACCCCAAAAGAAATAAAGAATTGCTAGGCCTCCTATTACTGGAATTATAGCTTTTATTAAATTGGTGAATATATTAATTAAAGATTTGAAATTTTCTGGAGCGGCGAAAACAATAAGTGGGACTAACAACCCACAACTAACAATTAACAATTTAAAAAAAGATTTCATTTTTTATCTTCCTACCACTTCTTTCACAGTAGTTTCAATGATAATAGCTAGGGCTTTAGCGCCAAGAACAATGGCGGAACCTATAACCGTCCATTTAAATGTATCTTTGGCTTTATTTATTTGTTCCTCGCTTCCTGCGGCAGTAACAAATAAAAATCCAGCATAAATAAGAAAGAAGAATGCTAATATCCAACCAATTTTTATAAGTATATCCAGAATGGCATTTAATAATTGTGTGACAGTGCTAATGGTGAAAGGATTAGTTAGAGTACAATCATTACCTGTACAAGTTTGATTCTGACTATTTGTATTAACTCCTCTATCCTGATTTGAAGAATTTGTATTTACAGACCTGTCCTGTTGTGCAAAAACTTCAGTAGAAACTACTGGTAATAATAGACTCAAGGAAAAAATAAAGGGTATTGCTGTAGCAAGGATTTTTTTAAACATGTTCATAAATTATTTCACGAATATTAAGTATTTACCATTTAATTATTTGAACTACGTAATAGTTGCTGTAATTGCGCAGAAGCGTTACTCAAAGCACTCCCCACTCCTTCGCGCCCAGAATTAATATCATCAATCATACTTGAGAAAATATTATTACTCTCAAGTCCATTTGGGTCTCTCCAGCTACGACTTATAAGCGCGCTTCCATAGAAAACTTGTTTATATGAATCTGTGGGAGGAATAGAGAGTAGGTCGCGTCTAACTGGAGGAAGACCTGTTATTTCTGTAAAGCGCGCCACAAACGGTGTTGAGGTAAAGGTTTGGGCTACCAAAATTGCTTCTCCTCCGTTTTTCGCTTGAAGAGGAATTGCAAAAGCGCTGAAACGACCGTAGGTCATTTTAACGTTTGAACCTTTTAATTGAGGAACGGTTGTAATATCAAAATTTAAATTAGGATTCTTCGCTCTTATACTAGGAAGTTCACTTGCAAAACCAAAATAAGTTGCAAGATTTCCTCCTATAAATGCGTTTTGAGACTCTGGGAGAGCACGACTCCAAGAATGGTTCGGAGAGGTCGGGTCGGTGAAAGTAGTATAAAAAGTAAGAGCTTGCTCGGCACCACTTTGTCCTCCAACTTGCTTTGAATTATTTAAATCAACCTCAAGTCCACCTTGTGAACCAACAATCACAATAGAAGAGCCCGACTGCATCAATAATAGACTTATCAATTCTTTAGCATTTCTAACATTAGAAAACCCTCCGAGCGGAGCAACGCTCTTTCTTACGTTTCCGGCACTATCCTTTTCGCTCAATTTACTAGCTAGAGCAAAAAATTCATCCCACTGTTTCGGAGGCACAGACACACCTGCATTTTGAAATAAATTACGATTCCAATACATAACTAGCGGATCTACTGTAAAAGGAATGGCTGACACTCCCCCACTTTCTATAAATATTTCCGTTCCTTCTACAAAAGAATCTTTATATGATCTTTCTGAATATGTTTCAAATGGAATTAAGCCTAATTTGTTTTTCTCTTTTTGAATCAAGTCCTGTGGCATCAAAACTAAATCGGGTCCTTTGCCTTCAGCAAGAGCGTTTACAAAATCTCTATCAAATGTGACTGCATCCTTTTCAACATAAAAAACATTAAGCCCACTTGATCTATATTCTCCACTATCAAACATGGTGCGAAACATTTGCTCAGAAAGCGTCCCCCAGAGCACAACTTGAGGATGAGCGTTTTGTTTTGAACCTTGATAAAGAGAGAAGGCCAAAACGCCTCCAATTATAAAAAATACAAAGAGGGCAAGGAGAATTATTTGGAATCGTGACATTTCACCCATAGATTTATGTTCGTTCAAATATTATACCGTAGTGGTGGTCGCCCGCATCAAACTCTTTAACTGATTTGAATCCAACCGTTTCAAACAATCCTTTGGTGCGATTAGCATTAAAAACGTCTTTCGCCTGTGGGCCAAGTCCGCCAAAAGAATCGCTCCAATCAATTACCATTAGTTTACCTCTTGGTCTAATCAAACGAGAAACCTCCTTTGCTAGGCCTTCTTTGTGTTCTACTTGAAATAAAATATTAGAAACGATTCCGACATCTATTATTTTGTCAGCCAGTTTTGTAGCGTGGGGCTTTTCTATATCAGCCCAAATTCCTTCTATATTATGTAAATGCCTTTTGGCTCCTTCTGCTTTTATTTTAGCCAATAGTTCTTTCTGTACATCCACTGCATAAACCTTGCCGTTCTTTGCAAGTTCGGCCACCGCCAAAGTATAGGCACCACTTCCGGCACCAACGTCTAACACTTTCATTTCTTCTCCTATTAAAAGGTTGGAAATATTTGATTTAGGATATGCAAATGACACAAGTAAATTATAACCCACAAGCCCCAACTAACAATTAACAGTGCTATTTATTTTAGAGACAAATAAGAGACGCGATGGAATCCCCGTCACGCATACGCATCACGCGCACACCTTGAGTTGCACGACTAAGTGAGGGAATTTCTTTTACATCAATTCTTATAACTTGGCTTTTCTTAGAAATCGCTACAACCTCGGCTTCTTCTCCGCAAACAACCGCACCCGTTATAACAACTCCTGTTTTGGGAGTAACTTTCATAGTCTTTATTCCAGACCCACCTCTATTTTGTATTTTATATTCATCAAGTGAGGTTCTCTTGCCGTAGCCATTGGAACTTATTACAAGAAGTTCTGCGTCTTTGGCAGTTTCTTTCCGCACCACGTCGGAAGCTACAATAAAATCTTTCTTATCGAGTTTAATAGCACGCACTCCACCTGCGGCGCGACCCATCTCACGAATGTCCGCCTCATCAAAGCGAATAGACTGACCATCATTAGTTCCTAGAATTACACTGTCTCCTTTTTCAACAAGCATTGCAGAAATTAGAGAGTCACCTTGATCTAGACGTATTGCAATAATTCCGCTTCGGCGCACATCATGGAAGCTTTCTGCTGCCACTTTCTTTCCCACTCCACCTTTAGTAATCATCATTAATGAAAACTTTGTCTTCTTATTATCTTTAGTTATTGGAAGAATTGAAGTTATTTTTTCATCCGATGAAATAGAAAGGAAATTCATAATGGACTTACCGCGCGTTGCACGACGTCCTTCTGGAACTTCATACATTTTCAATTGATAAACCTTTCCCTTATCAGTAAAGAAAAGTAGGTCACTGTGAGTGGACGTCGTTACAAATTGCGTAATAAAATCTTCTTCTTTAGTATCTAAATCAACCACACCCACACCTCCGCGCTTTTGTTTTCTATATTCATCGGGATTTGTTCTCTTTATGTAACCACCTGCTGTATAAACAAGGACGGTTTCTTCATCCGGCACCAAATCTTCCATTGAGAAAGTCTTGATACCTCCTTTAACTATTTTTGTTTTTCTTTCATCACCATACTTTTCGGAGATTTCTTGTAATTCCTTTTTTATAATTCCAAGCATTTTCTTATCACTCTTTAAAATGTCTTCAAGAAATTCTATTAGAGCTTTTACTTCTTTAAGTTCGTCTTCTACTTTCTGTCTTTCAAGTCCGGCCAATTTCTGCAAACGCATTTCCAAAATAGCTACTGCTTGGCGATCAGAAAACTTAAACTCTTTCATGAGTCCAAGCTTTGCAGTTTCTACATCCTTAGACTTTCTTATCAGTTTTACTATTTCATCTATATGGTCCAACGCCTTCTTAAGACCGAGCAAAATGTGTTCTCTGTCTTTAGCTTTTCTTAAATCAAATTCACTTCGGCGTCGCACTACTTCTTGTCTGTGGGTAATAAACTCCTGAAGCATCGCCTTTAGAGAAAGCGTCTGCGGAATACCGTTTACCAAAGCTACGTTGTTGTAATGGAAAGCTTCTTCAAGTTGTGTGTGCTTGTATATAAAATTCAAAACCTTTTGTGGTTGTACTCCATTTTTCAAATCAATAACCACACGAATATCTCTTGTGGACTCATCGCGGATTCCTTTTATTCCTTCCAATTTTTTGTCACGCACCAAGTCCGCGATAGAAACTATCAAATCAGATTTATTAACGCGATATGGAATGGAAGTAATAATGATTTGGAATTGCCCTCCTTTTTGCTCCACAATGTCTGCAACACCTCGCACGACAACTCCCCCACGACCATTGATATAAGCGTGAGAAATATCTGTCTGATTGTAAGCAATGCCTCCCGTTGGGAAATCTGGGCCTTTAACAAATTCTAGTAGGTCTTCAGTTGAGGCTTCTTTATTTTCTATTAAATGTATGGTCGCCTCCACAACTTCTTTTAGATTGTGCGGTGGAATATTTGTTGCCATACCAACTGCAATTCCCAATGTTCCATTTAATAAAAGATTCGGTACAGCGGATGGAAAAACACTTGGCTCTTTTCTTGTGGAGTCATAATTGAGACGAAAGTCTACTGTTTCTTTTTCCAAATCACGAAGGAGCTCTGCGGAAAGCTTAGACATTTTTGCTTCCGTATAACGCATAGCAGCGGCATTATCTCCATCAATTGAGCCGAAGTTTCCTTGTCCAATCACCAATGGATATCTAAAAGTAAAATCTTGTGCCATTTTGACCATAGACTCATAAATAGCAGAGTCGCCGTGCGGGTGATACTTTCCCATTACATCTCCCACTACCGCAGCGGACTTTCTTAATTTGGCGGATGCAACGAGCCCCATTTCATGCATTGTAAAAAGAATTCTGCGATGCACAGGCTTCAGTCCATCACGAATATCAGGAAGGGCGCGCGATGTGATAACAGACATTGCGTAGTCCAAGTAAGACTTTCGCATTTCATCAGAAATATCGCGGATAACTATTCCGCGTTCTTCGTCTTTTTCTGGTTTTTCAGATTTTAAATCTTCCTGCTTTTTCGCCATATTTCCTCCTATTTTAGCATGTTTAATTTAAAAAATGAAGAGGAAATACGGCCTCAAAGTGGCTCTAGTTAGCCACTTTGGAGTCTCTCACTACTCCAGAGTTGTAGTCCCCATTTTATTAAAACTATTTTTCAAATTAGTTAAGCTGTTTACAATGTCACCTGTTGCAGATTTTATGTTTTTTAATGGAGTTATATCTATATTTACTCCACTTGTGACACTCCTATCGTTGGAAAGGGCCAAAGTTGAAAGCCAAAAAATAAAAACAATAAAAGTTAGTACGCCCGCAATTACACGAGCTTTCCTTTTTTTCTCATCCAAAGGTAACTGCTGTAATCTGTGTATGTAATTAAACAGCCAACTCATATTTGTATTGTATCTTAACACTCCACGTTTGCATTTGTATTACCTTGCACAAGCTGGCGAGCCGAGCAGAGTAAATTTTCAGCAGAAAATTATACGTGTAATTCAAACGCAAACAAAAAAACTTTTTTATTAAAAACCTTTACGCATTGGAACTAAGAGCAGCAATTTCTCCTTCTTTGCCTTCCAAATCTTTTTTCTTTAGAGTTAATTTTTCTTCAGGCGATACATTTCCCTTACCGCCTTCTTTTAGAAAAGTTTTTAAATTATCCGCTCCAGTTTTTCCTTCTCCATAATGCATTGGAATAATTAATCTTGCGCCAAGCGAAACTGCGAGCTTATATCCTTCAGATGAAGTAAGAACGTCACCTCCGCCAATTGGCACAAAAAGAATATCTATATCACCCAAGACTTCTTTCACATCAGAGCCTAAGTCTTTGTTAGCGAGGGCCCCCAAAAAACAAATGTTCATTCCCTCAAGATTCACTGTATAAATTGTATTTAGTGGTCCAGATTTTTCTTTTGGATTAGAGAGAAATCCTTTTACAAACACCTCTTTCACTTCATATTCACCTGGTCCTTTTATAACAAAAGCGTTTCTTTCTCCAAAAGAGACTTGGTCCTCACCATTCATATCATCATTCCTCATTGAAATAAGAGCGATATCTGCCCCAAAGCGAGAAGTCTTTAATTTGGAGTCTTTAGAAATAGGATTAAAAGCAAGAGTTATGTCTCCAAATTGCACTTTAAAAAATTCATGTCCGAAATAAGTGATAACCATGAAGCACAGTTTAACTCTTCGAAAGGTTTTTGTAAAAATTGACTTTTAAATTAAGTAATATAACTTTAAGAGCGGCTCCCGCTTCAGGCACTGGTGGGTTGCTAGGCTTGGGTGATAAGAACGCTTTGCTGTCTTTTGTTCTATTTTAAAATTTCGTAAGGATCCGCGGAATCCTCGGAATTATGATGGCCTGCCCGCCACTGGATCTAAGGGTCCGGATCTAAGGGTCCAGTGGCGGGCCGAAGTCTCTAAAGTTCTTTCAGAAACATACCGACTTCAATCTTCGCGATTGGTTGGTTTTTTTATTTTAAACACAGAAAATAATTTACATAAAATTAAAACGGGTATAGAATTTTAAATGGCATCAGTTCATCTTTTGGACCATTTCGGTCTTGATGCTATTTCGCAACCACCTCTAAGGAGATTGATATGGCGAAGAAAAAAGCGAAAACCGGCTTCCGCGGTTCCACCATCGGCGCCGGCGGCGGCGAAAAAAAGAAGTAGAAAAGCGTCAGGTAAAAAGAAATCGTCCAAGAAGAAAGCAGTAAAAAGCGGGCAAAGCGGCCCAAGCCGCCACGTCCAGGTAATAAGAAGAATAAATCCTGAATGATAAAAGCCCGGCAAAATCTGGCCGGCGCACAGCTCGACTGTGTGCCGGCCAGACCCCCGCTCTTAGCGGGGTTTGTCATTTCCCAAATATTGTGCTAATTTAATGAAAAGCTCCATGAGCTTTTTTGTTTTAAGGAATTGATTATTAGCCAATCGCGGAAAGTAAACTTCTCTAAAATTTAAGTCATTAGTGTCTTAAATTTAAAGGGGCCCTCCACGAATACAATTGAATATGTCAGACTCTGAAACTTTAATAAAAAAAGGAAAGGATTTAGAAGTAGAAGAAAACGAAAACCACGAAGAAGAAAAAAAATCTAAAAAGAACAGCTTGATGGCGAAACTTCTCCAAGATGAGAAGAATCCCCCACAAGCAGGAGATATTGTAGAAGGTCCGGTCATAGCAGTTGAAAAAGCATCTGTTTATATTGACTTGCACCCATACGGTACTGGAATAATTTACGGCAAAGAATTTCTAAATGCGCGCGATGTTATTCGTCGCATAAATATTGGCGACAATGTTGCCGCTAAAGTAGTAGATACAAATAATAAAGAGGGTTATCTAGAACTTTCTCTTAAAGAGGCTCGCCAAGCTTTGATTTGGAGTGAGGCAGATAGCGCCATTAAAGAGAAGAAGCTTTTGGATTTACCTGTTAAAGATGCAAATAAAGGTGGTCTTATAATGGAGTGGCAAGGAATTGTAGGATTTCTTCCAGCTTCACAACTTAAAGCTGAACACTATCCAAGAATAGATGACGGGGACAAAGATAAAATATATGAGGAACTTAAAAAACTTGTTGGACAAGTTCTCTCCGTTACTATAATTGGCGCAACTCCTAAAGAAGGAAAACTTATTTTCTCTGAAAAGAGCCACGACCAAAAAGAAAAACAGGAAATTGTTAGTAAATATGGAGTCGGAGACCTTATGGAAGGAACTGTTACAGGAATTGTGGACTTCGGAGTATTCGTAAAAATAGAAGAAGGACTTGAAGGGTTGGTACACATTTCAGAAATTGATTGGGGCTTAGTGGAAGACCCACGCTCAATCTTCAAGGTAGGAGATCACATAAAAGTAAAAGTTATTGAAATAAAAGATGGTAAGGTGTCTCTTTCTGTTAAGGCACTCAAAGAAAACCCTTGGAAAGAAGCTGACAAGAAGTATCAAAAAGATATGACTGTTGAGGGTGTCATAATCAAACACAATAAACACGGGGCTCTCGCTTCAATTGAAGAAGGAATTGCAGGATTGGTTCATATTTCAGAATTTGAAAACAATGAAGCCAAACTTCGCTCAACACTTGAACTTGGTAAAACCTACAAATTCAAAATAAATCTATTTGATCCAAAAGATCAAAAGATGGCCCTTACTTACGTAAAGTAAATTAAAAAATCCGGTTCAAAGCCGGATTTTTTAATTAAACTCCCCCATTGCTCTCTCAAATCCGTTCTCTACAATATTTTCTAATGCCTTTTTGATTTTTAGTTTTTCTTTTTTGAGAATTTCTAGTTCATCAGGTTTAAATTTCCCCAAAATAAATTTAATCACAGCGTCTTCCCCCTTTGGTTTTTTAGCTACACCTTTACTTTCAGGCGAAACACCAACACGAATACGCATAAAATCTTTTGTCTTTATTGCTCGCATCACAGAATCGAGTCCTCGGTGTCCACCAGAAGAGCGCCCGAAAGACATTTTCATTTTCCCAATAGGTAAATCCAATTCATCATAAATTACCAGAAGTCGCCCTGCATCCGCCTTACTTTTTATTAATGAAGGAAGAACCTTACCATTATTATTCATAAATTGTTCCGGCAATATGAGTGTAACGGTGTGTTTCCCAATTTTTCCAACACTCTCTAGTGCTTTTGCCTTTTTATTTTCCTTCCAAGGAGAAGAATCTAACGCTGATTGCAGATATTCTACAATTAAAGCTCCCGTGTTGTGCCGAGTATCCTTATATTCTCCCCCAGGATTGCCCAGGCCTATAACTGTAAACTTCATAATCCGCTATTCTACCTCATTTTTTCTGTTTTTTCTTCCATCTAATACCCCCATCCGCCCTCAAACTGCCTTGCGAAGGCGGACGCGCCGAGCGGAGCAAATTTTAAACAGAAAATTATGTGTGCAGTTTGAGGGCGGATAAAAAATAATTAAAATATTTAATCCAAAATTTATTTTCTCTTGTGTCAAACGAATGCGGGTATTACAATTGGCACCAATATGGAAGAAAAAAAAGAAGAATCGTTCTTTAAAGAAACATTTCGCTTCGTGATTATAACTTTAGCAATAGTACTTCCTATTCGCTTTTTTATTGCAGAACCATTCATAGTTTCCGGTGCCTCAATGGAACCAACTTTTGAAGATTTGAATTATTTAATAGTAGATCGCATCTCTTATAATCTAGAAGACCCTAAACGAAATGATGTCATCATCTTTCGCTATCCTAAAAATCCTGAAAAATATTTTATTAAAAGAATAATAGCTCTACCTGAAGAAACTGTTTTAATTTCTGACAATAATATAACTATAAAAAATAATAAGAACCCAAATGGTTTCCAAATTGACCAATCATATATAACTTTTAAGTCTGTTGGACAATTTCAAACAACACTTAAGAAAGATGAGTACTTTGTACTTGGAGACAACCGTTCTCACAGTTCGGATTCCAGAATTTGGGGAGCCGTACCGAAAGAAAATATAATCGGCAGAGCTTTTCTAAGATTGTATCCACCAAAAGATATAAGTTTGTTTCCTGGAAAAATAAATTTGGAAGAAAAAGTTGAATAATTTGATTATGGATAAAGGATCAAAAAATGAACTTTTCGAAAACGCAATATCAATTGCTAATTATTATGGATTTTCTTCATTACAAGAAACTCTAAAGATTCTACCTAGGACTGGTAGAAAGAAAGCTTTTGCGCCAGCCGAAGCAAAAGAGGGTCTCCCTGGAGAAATAAATAGACCAGACTTAATGAAAGCTTATCTTGATTACAATTTTGGAGAGCTTCCACAACCATTAATGCTTTATCACACAGAGCCGCTTCGTAAATACATGAAGCGCGAAGATTATGGCGGGAAAGATGCAGTTTTGTTTTCTCTGGAGATTATCGGGGTGTCACGTTCAATTGCTGAAGCCCTACTATTCAAAACAGCTCTTACCATAATAGAAGAGTCTGGATTTGCTGACCCTTTTATTCAAATAAATAGTTTGGGAGACCGTGAATCAATCGCTCGCTTCAGTAGAGAGTTCAATAATTACTATAAAAAGCACGAAGAAGAAGTTCCTTCACATTGTCGCCCTAATTTGAAAAAAGATATATTCAAAGTTCTAGAATGTGCCCAAGATAAGTGCATGCTCTTTAAGGATCAGGCGCCGAAACCAATAAGTGCCCTCACAGAAACAAGTCGTATTCACTTTGCAGAAGTTCTTGAATTTTTGGAAAGCATGAATGTCCCTTACACAATAAATAATTGTCTTGTGGGAGGAAAGGAATATTACACCCGTACTATTTTTGAAATAAAAACCAAAAACGAACAAAATAAAATGTATCCCAAAAATAAATTTGACCCAGTCCTTGCTCGTGGAGGTAGGTTTGATGATTTGGTAAAGCGTTTCGGTGCTAAAAAAGAAGTGCCCGCTGTTGGTATCACTATTTCCCTTGGTGGACTAGGATTGGTTCCCAAAAAGACAAAGCAAGAACTAAAAACAAAAAAACCAAAAGTTTATTTAATACACTTGGGGTTTGAAGCAAAAATAAAAAGCTTGGCCGCACTTGAAATATTACGTAAAGGAAAAATCCCAATTCACCAATCTCTTTCTAAAGATAGAATTTCAGCTCAAATTGCAACAGCAGAAAGTCTGAAAATTCCTTTCATGATAATAATAGGTCAAAAGGAGGCCCTTGAAGGCAGTGCCATAATACGCAATATGAAAAACCGCTCTCAAGAAACAGTGCCCGTATTAGAACTCCCACACTATATAAAACACTTCTCAAAAGATTAGCCCCTATTAGCATTCGTTGCAGAGGTAAATAAAATGTGTTAATCTTTTTCCCCATGACTTCAGTAAATGTAGAGGTAGTAAAAAACGCCAACGAAAACGCAACGAACCTTATTCGCCGCTTCACCAAAAGAGTGCAAGGATCAGGTGTTTTAAATCGTGTCCGCAGTATTCGCTACAATGAACGCACTAAGAGCCACTACGTTAGAAAGAAGAAGGCTCTAACTCGATTATCTAAAAAAGCTGTCTATGAAGAAGCTATAAAAATGGGCAAGGTAATAGAAGTTAAGAGACGCGGTCGCCGCTAAAGAGACTGCCATATGAGAGAGAGTCTATTCTCTATAACAAATACTACTCGGTACAAAAAACCGAAGATTAATTTCCTTTTAATAAAGAACGAGGTTTTGGGTAAAAAATACAAACTTTCATTAGTTTTTGCTACATCGAATCTATCTAAAAAATTAAATAAAGATTACAGAAATAAAAATTATTCTACGAACGTTTTGAGCTTTTCATTATCAAAAACGAGTGGGGAAATTTTCCTTGACCTTAAAACAATAAAAGCGGAAGAGAAGAAATTTGGGCGTAAATTTTCAAATCTGGTGGCATTTCTATTTATCCACGGTTTGTTTCATTTGAAAGGTTACTCTCATAGCGTTACAATGGACATAAAGGAGGCAGCAGTTCGGAGAAAAATGGGAGTTTAATTTTTTTATCTTGAAGTGTGTGCCTTTTAAATAAAAATGGCACGAAATATTTCTGTTGGAATAGATATAGGTTCTCACCAAGTCAAAGTGGTGGTTTCGGAGCGCATAAATGAAAAAGATAAAGACTTCCCTAAAATAATTGCAACCGGATACAGTGAGTCAAAAGGACTTCGTCATGGCTACATAATTAATTCAGCGGACGTAACAGAAAGCGTAAAGGAAGCCATCGCTCAAACAGAGAAAATCGCCAAAATAAAAATAAAAAATGCTTTCATCTCAATCGGGGGCGTTGGGCTTGAATCAGTGACGGATACGGGTAGCGCCATAGTCTCTCGTGGAGATGGTGAGATAACAGAACTTGATATAGAAAAAGTGCAAGAAGCTGCCAGATTACAATTGTCGCAAGCGGCAATAATAAATAGAAAAATCCTGCACTCTATTCCTCTAAGTTATAAAGTGGATGGGAAAGATATTATGAGCAATTCCCCAATTGGAATGAAGGGACTCAAACTTGATTGCAAAATGCTTTTCATTACCTGCCTTGAGCAACATTTAAATGATTTGATTGCAGCAGTAGAAGAGGCAGATATAGATGTGATTGATGCAATGGCAACACCACTTGCAGGAAGTCTTGTGTCTTTAACTAAAGCGCAAAAAATGGCTGGCTGTGTCTTAGCAAATATTGGGGCCGAGACTGTTTCCGTTGTAATCTTTGAAAATGGAATTCCCTATTCGCTTGAAGTCTTTCCAATAGGCTCAACTGACATAACCAATGACATAGCGCTTGGCCTTCGCGTCTCACTTGAAGAAGCCGAGAGCATAAAGCTCGGTGCAATTACTGGAACTCAATTTCCTAAAAAAGAATTGGATAAAATAGTAGTAGCGCGTCTCTCAGATATATTTGATTTAATTGAAGCTCATTTAAAAAAAGTTAATAAAAATGGATTATTACCTGCAGGAATTATTTTGACCGGAGGAGGTTCCAGTATTCATACGATTGAAGAGCTGGCTAAAGCTGCTTTAAAACTTCCATCAAAAATCGGAACCTTTCCCCTCTCACAAGATGGCAAACCAGTGAAAGACGCATCGTGGTCTCCAGCTTATGGATTAACTATTTGGGGCTTTACTGGAGACTCTAGAATAAAATCTTCTGGAGATATATCTGCCATAGGTAAAAAAATCTGGCGTGGGCTACATAATATGGTTCGGCCACTACTTCCGTAAAAATAAGAAATCTGAATTTAAGAAAAAACGGCTCAACAGAGTCGTTTTTTGCTTGTTTTTTATGTAATTCCAACACAAAATCCCCTATAGTGTCGAGGTCCCAATTGTAAAACCGTCTGCTATTATGAGATTTAATCACGGAAGGAAAATATGCCTAAAATTTCTCCAGAAATCGAAACATTTGCACGTATAAGGGTTATTGGTGTTGGTGGCTCAGGAAAAAATGCTACCAATCACATGATAAAGACTGGAGTTAAAGGAGTAGACTTTATTGCTGTTAATACTGACGCACAAGATTTGCAACATTCTGATGCAAAAAAGAAAATTCATATTGGAAAAAATTTAACTCACGGACTTGGTGCTGGAATGAATCCAGATATTGGACGTAGGGCTGCGGAAGAAACTAAAGAAGAAATTCAAGAAGCAATAAAAGGAGCTGATATGGTTTTCATAGCAGGTGGAATGGGAGGCGGAACTGGAACAGGGGCGGCTCCAATTGTTGCGCAAGCTGCCAAAGAACTTGGGGCTCTAACTGTCGGTGTTGTTACAAGACCATTTTCTTTTGAAGGTTCACAACGCTCACGTTTGGCTGAACAAGGGCTCGATGAATTACGTAAACAAGTGGACGCATTAATTGTTATTCCTAATGACAGAATCCTAGCTACAGTCTCCAAAGACACTTCTGTAAAGACAGCCTTCGCAATGTGCGATGATGTCTTGCGCCAAGCAGTGGAAGGAATCTCCGATTTGATTACTACACCTGGAATCATCAATGTGGACTTTGCTGATATTCGTTCTGTTATGGAAAATGCAGGCTCTGCTCTTATGGGTATAGGTATGGCATCAGGCGAAAACAGAGCAGTTGAGGCAGCAAAGGCCGCCGTGAATTCTCCACTTCTCGATATTTCAATACATAATGCAAAAGGGGTGCTCTTTGCAGTTTCCGGTGGCGATGATTTGGGAATGCTAGAAATACAAGATGCGGCAAAAGTTATAACCGAATCAATTGATCCAAATGCTCGTGTTATTTTCGGAACAATTTACGATGAGAAACTAAAGAAAAATGAAGTCAAAGTAACGGTGATTGCTACAGGTTTTCCTGATCCATCAGCCCACAATACTCGCGAATCACTATTTCCAATTCGTAATCGTGAAAAAGCAATTGAGGAAGAGAAAAAAATAATGAGTAGTATTTTTACATCAAAAGAAAAAGATTCTCCAAAAGAAGAAGTCAAAGTGGAAGTAAAATCAATTCCGGTTGAACAAAAAAATACAAAGCCACTACCGGACGAAGACAATGATGATTGGGGTGCAGTGCCTGCATTCCTCCGAAGGAATAAAAAGTAAATAAAAAAAACGCCGACCCGAAGGTCGGCGTTTTGTCTTGCGGGTCACCGTCAGCTGACAGCAACCCTCGGCTCGATGACTCCACCCTGCAACCTTTGCACATACGGAAGCATCTGCTCGATGATGAAGCCGAAGTACTCGGATGCTTGCTCCCGGCTAATCCCGAGGGATTCCACCAGGAAGTTGTTCGCCTCCAGAAACACGTCGCCGTGATTTTTGCCTTCGAACAGCGCCTTCTTCTCGAGAAGGCTGGCGTACCTGACGATGATGTCGTTCGCGAGCTCGTCACTCAAAAACGGGTACAACGCGACCTGAACGGAGACTCCGCTCAAACCAGCCGAAACCAAGACCTTGATGTCTTCCTCGGTGGAAAAATCGCTTTTTGCCACCGCCTGGATTTGGTCCAGGATATTCTCCAGCACTTCGCCGTTGTAACGGACCAGAGGCCCCTCATTGGCGGACGCACCATGGAAATGAGCGTTCCTTACCGGACTTCCCCTTTTTTCGGAAATACCGGGGAAGCCAATACGTACGGCGTTGAAAACCAAAGCCGCCGAGAGAACAGCATAATTCCTTTTTTTCATAGCAATCTCCCTTGTGTGAAGGTGCGGGCGGAAAATCCGCCTTCTAACCGCAAGTATAGCATAAATAGGGTATAAAGTCAATGGTAGTGAAATTCTTCTAATTCTTCTCCCCTGCTATAATTCATCCTGTTTTCTCATGTCTTTTTATCTATTAATCTAATTGAACTTATTTTATGTACGACTTAGCAATAATTGGAGGAGGTCCAGCGGGAGTGTCCGGCGGAGTCTACGCATCGCGTAAACAACTAAAAACTATTTTTATTAGTGACACTTTCGGCGGACAATCAACAGTGTCCGAAGACATTCAAAACTGGATTGGATTCCCCCATATTTCCGGTGCCGACTTAGCAAAATCACTTGAGGAGCACCTTCGTACTTATGCTGGTGACATTGTAAATATAAAAACTGGCACTCGTGCTAAATCTATTTCAAAAAATCCAAAAAATGAAGAGACTTTTACTATAACAACAGAAAGTGGAGAATCCTTTGAAGCTAAGACTGTTTTGATTACAGTTGGTTCTACTAGGAGAAAAATCACAGTCCCAAATTCCGATAAGTTTGAAAACCGAGGAATTACTTATTGCGCTTCTTGTGATGGTCCCCTATTTTCAGGCCAAGATGTAGTGGTCATTGGTGGAGGAAATGCTGGCTTTGAAACAGCCGCTCAACTTAGCGCATATTGTAAAAATGTTTACATACTTCACAAAAATGAATCTTTCAAAGGAGATGGGGTTACTGTACAAAAAGTTTTATCTAAACCAAATGTAAAAGGAATATTGAACGCAGAACTTCTTTCTGTTGAAGGAGATAAATCTGTTTCAGGTATTAAATATAAAGATAAGATAACTGGCGAAGAAATAACGTTACCTGTTCAAGGAGTGTTCGTAGAAATTGGTCTCATTCCTTCTACTGATTTTGTAAAAGATATTGTTGAACTAAATAAGCAAGGACAAATTCTTATTGACCCAAGAACTCAGCAAACAAAAACAAAAGGAATATGGGCATCCGGCGATTGTACTGATTCCCTCTATCATCAAAATAATATTGCATCAGGGGACGCCGTACGCGCTCTAGAAGATATTTACGTAAATATTCATACTAAATAGATATCCCATGGCGAGCTTTCGCAAAAATCAATCCTTGCAAGAATTCCAGAAATTCATAGGGGATGTTTATGCTATTCCTGATGATAGGCTTTACTCCATGGCAGATATGCTTGTACAACAGCAACGCTTCACCATGAGGGCGCTTAAGGGGATACGGAAACAAAATTCTGAAAAAATAAAGATTAATCTTTTGGTAGCTCTATCATGGCTCATGGCAATCGCCAACAGACTGCATATTGATGTTGAAAAGGATGTTTGGAAAAGATTTCCTATGCTTTGCTCGTATTGTGGAAAAAAACCATGTGAATGTAAGAAAATAAGACCTCAAAAACGAAAATATGTTAAAAGCGATGGTGCTCAAAAACCAAAAACTATGGCGGGATTCCAAAAAATGTTTAATGAGATTTACCCCACAAACAATAAGACACTGCCTGAATATGGGGTGCATCTAGCAGAAGAAATGGGAGAAGTGAGTGAGGCTATACACAACTTCCTTGGTCAACACAAAATCAAACAACTTGAGGATATAAAACTTGAGATCTCTGATTATATATCTTGCAGTTTTGGTGTAGCCAGTTCAGCCAACATTGATGTAGCAAAAGAATTGGAGAAAATGTATTCCAATAACTGCCATGTCTGTCACAAACTTCCTTGCGTCTGTAGCTTCAATTCTGTTTCTTTAATAAAAACTTAAGTCTATTTATTTTCGTACATTCGGCCTACTGGCCTCAGTATCTCCTCACCTTCGTTCGTCAGCTACTTTCCACATATACCAAGAGAGAATGGATGAGTATTCTTTCCACGGTTTAGCAAGAGTCCTCATTTTATTTTCACTAGGTATACTTCGTAAATTAAAGTGATACTTAAATCCTTTTTGAATTCCTAAATCCCCTACTGGTAAAACATTTAGTCTCCCCAAAGTAAAAATTAGAAACATATCAGCCGTCCACTGGCCTATTCCTTTGACTTGTATTAAATGTTTAGAAATTTCCTCATTGTTCATTTTAGGAAAGTTTTCTGAATTAATTGTGCCATCTACAAACTTCTCTGCCAAATCTTTCAAATACTTTACTTTTTGCGGAGACACTCCCGCTTCACGTAATTTGTCTTCACTTATTTTTTTGACTTTTACCGGTATCGGAAAC
>JAKFXT010000015.1 GCA_021731245.1 Patescibacteria group bacterium | reverse complement strand
ATCTATCTCTTCTATGTACATTTTTACTCTACTGCGACTAATACTATCAATCCCATAAACATATCCGTTATCAACTTCTTCTACTTTTGGTTCATTATATTTATACAACTCACCATCAATCGTATCCCTACTAAAAAAATTCTTGTTTGAATAATTTGCCAAAAAATCAAAATAATTTCCTAAAGAACTTTCTGCTTTGGGTCTTATCCCCTCACTGGCCAAAGTTAAATAAAATCCTTTTAGAGTTTCCCTGTTTTTATTTTCACTTGCCCACTTCTCATATGGACTTTCATTTGTAAAAGCCCCCTCTATACCATCACCTTTGTGAGGATCATTTCTTGTATGATCTGGTACTCCCGCATCCTCCAATAGATGAATTATGTGTCCTAGGGTTTTGAAGGCAGTCTCTTCGTCCCCTCTTGCGTACGCACTGAGCGCATCTTGCCAAGAAAATTCATTGGCTATTATTTCTCCACTTGCCCATTGCTTTGAAGTTGGAAATCCATTAAAGCCAATGTCTCTCACCGGATCATAAAAATGGTTTAGAGATCTGTCTTTAGGAAAATCTTCATCAATTGCTCCTTGTATTATCAGTTCCTTTTCTTCATTTGTTATTTGCGGATAATAGAAGAAGTTGTAAAAATCTACTATCTCCTGAGTAAGTCCCGCGTGAGTTGTAAATGGATCATAAGAATAAGAAAATGTCGGTGTTAAAAATAAAATAAAAATTAAACTTTTTAGAAAAATCTTCATACTAAGGCCTTACTATCTTCCAAAGATTGGAGAACTTGCTTAACTCAAAACCCAAAGAATAATCATCTTTTGATCCAGCTGGGACAGTCAAAGTATCACCTTCGGTGCCAAATTCAAAAGTTTCTTTTTTCTCAGTAATAAATTCATACAAGAAATAACAATAATCTTGTTTACTGCACGTTTTCTTACCTTTATCATGAACTGAGGTTGCGAATTTTACAGCAAAAGCTAAGTTATCTTTTTGTTTAGCTTTATTTAAATCTAACAGAGCCTCTTCCCACTGATCAACTCTGGAATATTTCGATGCCAACTCAACGTCTCCTTTCTTTAAAGCTTCAATATATAAATCCAAAGTTTCTTCTGGTGTTTTACCACCATAAGTATCCGCTTTGGCTAATTCAATAAGTTCTTTTTCCTCAGCTTCTATTTTTTTAAAATAATTTTCCGCAGTCTTTTTATTTAAATAACTCTGTATATCTGGCCCAAAATAACTAACTAATATTAAAATTAAATAAAAAGAAAAAAGAAAAATCCCCACCCACTTCATCACCTTCCAAAACAATTTCCTATCCCAAACCATTTTATCTTCATCTTGTGG
The DNA here is from genome assembly GCA_021731245.1 of Patescibacteria group bacterium. Classification (GTDB taxonomy): domain Bacteria; phylum Patescibacteriota; class Minisyncoccia; order Phycocordibacterales; family JAKFXT01; genus JAKFXT01. The sequence continues at coordinate 82,793 of JAKFXT010000015.1, read as the reverse complement.
CTCCATATTTTTTAATTGTAACAACCCCCCAATCTCCTCGCAATTCCCACTTACCCCCACCCATTTTCCTTCATCTATCATATCCCTCATTCGTGCGAATGAGGGATATGTTGGGAAAATTATAGAAAATTAATTAAATATCTCACAAGTTCAGGTATTTTAGTGTTTATTTTATAAAAAACTTCTGAGCTTCGTTGTTCTTTATCTAAAAAATTAATGGCGATAAGAATAGATAGGTGTCTTGAGGTTGATTTGAAAGATAGTTTGATTTCTTCAGCTATAGCACCAACGTTCGCTTCTTTTTTCTTTTTTATAAACCGTAGCATTGCCAATCGACGATGGTTCGCCAAGGCTTTTAATAACTTTTCTAAATCTTTTTCTTTCATAAAATTTAATTTTTCTCATACCCCTCGTTCGCACGAATGAGGGGTATCTACATTATTGTAATATAAACTTCTTGTATCACAAGGTAAATATGATATATTCAGAAATAGGCAATTGCGAAAGGGGGTGATCCGGGAAATTTACGGGGGTTTACACAAACTCCGGCAATAATTCCTCAACAACAAGAAAGGGGGTGTACAGCGCACGGCGATTATGACCTCCATCGATACACCTAGGTCCACACCCTGAGCCTAGGAAGATTATCGGTGACAGGGTGAAATAAAGGACGATGCAACGTCGTTCTCCTATTGGGCGCAAACTGCCGTCGGACCGGGTTGAGTTCCCCTTTTCCCGGCCGACGGCAGAGCAGTTCTTCTTTAAAAATTCAAAAATTGGCCATAAGCAAACCTTGTTCTCCTCGTTTTTGGGGGGTCCCGCTCGGTTTTGCCGGTCAAGGGAGTCTAATGTCCCCTAAATGTGGTGCGCCGTCGGAAGTGCATCGCAAACACGAAACCAAAAGACACGGCCTTGGGGCTGAGTCGCTAAGAAGCAAAATGGCCCGCATCCTCTCAGAGGTCGGGCCATTACCATTTTTATAAAACAGAAACCCCGCCGAAGCGGGGTGACAGATACTCGGCTCCTTGGGCCAATATCAAGCTAAATATTTTTTATTCAACTTTTTTTCTTCTACATTAATATCGGAAATCTCAGCGACTGGAACGTCTTCTGAAAACAACTTTCCCCCTTCGCCTATACCAGAAATCCTGACCCGGTTACGCTTATTCTTTTTCGCGCATTCATCGAAATACGCGACCACGATGACTTTTTTGCCTCTAAAAAACTTGAATCATGTATTTCTCTCTTACATACAGATCCCCCCTTGTTCTGTCCGTGATGTTGTTGAAATAAACCCTCTCCCCATTTTCAATATGATTCTTCAGTCTTTCGAAATGTTCCCGAGAAGACTCTCTCACAACGTCAATCCAGCTTGCGCCCATCGGGTTTCTCCCAAAGATCAGATGAGAGGATACTATCAACTTTCAATACAATTTGCCAAGTAAATTTAAAAATTAAATATCAATATCGGCTTTAGCAGCGTTGCTCTGAATAAATGATTTACGTGATGGAACATCAGTCCCCATCAAAACATCGAATACTTTGTCGGCTTCTTGCGCATCTTCAATGTTAACTTTAAGTAAAATTCTTTTTTCTGGATCCATTGTGGTTTCCCAAAGTTCTTCTGGATTCATTTCTCCCAAACCTTTATATCTTTGTATTGTAACTTTAGGTGCTTTTTTCGTAGCTACTTTTTCAGATTTTTCTTCTTCTGTTGTTTCTTCACCTTCTTCCTGTCCTTCAATTTCTACGATTTCTGAAACATCAACATCCTTTCCTACTTTTTTATTCTTCTCACTTTCGCTATATGCGTATTGAATGTCCTTACCTCTTTTTATTTTAAACAAAGGTGGTTGAGCAATATAAATAAAACCTCCTTCTATAAGCGGTCTGAAATGTCTGTAGAAAAGAGTGAGTATCAAAGTTCTAATGTGAGCACCATCCACATCCGCATCCGTTGCAATAATTATTTTGTGATAACGTAATTTTTCAATATTAAATGTATCCCCTATCAAAGTGCCTAGTGCGAGCACGAGTGATTTAATTTCTTGGCTTGCTAACATTTTATCCAATCGTGCGCGCTCTACATTCAAAATTTTTCCTTTCAAAGGAAGTATGGCCTGAGTACGTCTATCACGTCCTTGTTTACTAGAGCCACCAGCAGAATCTCCCTCTACTAAAAACAGTTCTGATTCAGCTGGATCATTACTCTGGCAATCAGCAAGTTTTCCTGGCAAAGTCATTCCTTCAAGAGCCCCTTTTCTAAGGACGCTGTCTTTGGCCGCTTTAGCCGCAAGACGTGCACGCATAGCCAAAATCCCCTTACCAACTATGGAACGAGCATCATCTGGGTTTTCTTCCAAGAAAGCCATGAACGCCTCACCAAAGACATTGCTGGTAGCACTCTGCGCTTCCATACTTCCAAGCTTTGATTTTGTCTGGCCTTCAAATTGAATCTCACGCATTTTGACAGAAACAACAGCAGTGAGTCCTTCCAAAACATCATCTCCTACTAAATTATCATCGGCATCTTTCAAGACATTGGCTTTACGCGCGTAACTATTAACGCATCGAGTAAGAGCCGTTTTGAATCCTGTAAGATGTGTTCCGCCTTCACTGTTATAGATATTGTTAGCAAAAGCGACAAGACGAACAGAAATATCATCAACGTATTGTAGTGCCACTTCCACCATCACTCCTTCTGCTTCTTTTTCTACATAGAAAATATTCTTATGTATTGGTTTTTGAAATTCGTTGTAAAAACGAATCATTGATTGAAGTCCTCCTTCAAAATAGAATGTTGTGTTTGGAACTTCTAGATTTTCATCTGACAAATAGAAAGCTTCTTCATTTAATTTTCCTGTGTAATTGCGGGCATCCAAAACACTAATACGTAATTTCTTAGTTAAATATGCCTGCTGACGCAATCTCGTGGTCACTCTCTCAAAGTCATATTCTATTTTTTCAAAAATTTCTGGATCCGCTTGGAATAAAACAATGGTTCCATTTTTCTTAGAAGATCCAACTTTTTTTACAGCCGCTTTTCTTTTACCTTGTGCATATTCTTGAAAATATTCTCCGCCATCACGGTGTACGAAAACTCCCATATTTGTGGATAGAGCGTTCACAACAGAAGCCCCCACTCCGTGAAGTCCACCAGAAACGCTGTATCCTTCTCCACCGAATTTTCCCCCAGCATGAAGCGTTGTCATAATAGTTTCCAAAGCGGACACCTTTGTTTTCTTGTGCATGTCTACCGGAATACCGCGACCATTATCCACCACACGGACCCAATTTTGAGGTAAAAGAGCAACTTCAATATGGTCAGCAAAACCTCCCATGGCCTCATCGCGTGAGTTATCAAAAATCTCCCATATAAGGTGATGCAGTCCATCAGGCCCAGTTGTACCTATATACATTCCAGGACGCTTTCTAACAGGCTCTAGACCCTCTAAAACAGTGATGTCTTCAGCACTATAGTGATGTGCCTCAAATACTTTCTTTTTATCGTCTTTTTTAGCCATTTTAAATAAAAAATACCTATCCTTTAGGTACTCATATTATAGCAAAATTCACCCTCAAAAGGAAGGGTTTTTATCACCAAAATATGGCTTAAAACAGCGGTTTTTCCACTGTTTTGACCTAAAAGATACTACCTTACTTGCCAACCCTCTTTGTCATTAAAAATTTTGGTAATATTTTCCATTACCACATTGATTTCAATGTCAGTTAAAGTCTTCTGCATTGATTGAAAAACCAAGTGATATGCGTACGAAATTTTTTCACCTTTTTTAAATTCATCAAATTTATCCATTCTTGCTAAATATTCTCCAGAGTTATCTTTTATTATCTTTTCTAATTCTTCAGCTTTAATATCTGCTGGAACAAACACAGCGATGTCACGTAATGCAAATGGATAAGGTGAAATTGATTTATATTTTATTTCTTTTTTATCAAGTTTTATTTTATTTATTTCCTCTTCATTTAAATCTGATACAGGAAACTTTTCATAAACCTCTTTAAGATTAAGTTCTTCTATGTTTATTTTTCCTTTATTTGAGGTTCCGATACACAAACGCACTTCTTCTTTGTCTTTCTGAAAAACTACTCCAATTTCGAATATCTTTATATCCTTAAGACCAAGAATTGGAGCATTTCTAATATTTAATTCTAAAGCTAATTTAACTCCGTCACTCAAGTTTCCTCGCATAAAAGATTTGTCGCTCGCTATTGGATTTTCTATTTCTATTTCACCATCACCTCTCATAGAGTATGTATAAACTTCCGAAAAACCATCTTCAATCAATTTTTGGCGAATCTTTTGTAACTTATAGAAATCTTGATTAATTTCAACTTCCTTTTCAAACTTTTCTGGCAAAATAGATTCTATGTGTTCCAAACCATAAATACGGCCGACTTCTTCGGCTATGTCCTCAGGGATTTCTAAATCTAATCTTTCAAAGGGTGCTGTAACTTCAAACTCTCCTCCTTTCTCTTCAAAAGAAAACATTAGTCGAGATAATATGGCACTGACTTCTCTGTCGCTTAATTTTGTCCCAAGAATATTGTTTATTTCTTTTAGAGAAATGCTTATCTTTTTTTCTTTGTAATCCCCCTTTTTAAAATCAAACTCCCCCTCTACTTGAAAATTCTCTCCTTTTGCTAATTTCTCTATCAAGTCAAGTGCATAGGAAATAGCGTAGGGCGGGAGTTCACTTGAAATATCATTTTCAAAACGAATAGAAGCGTCTGTTCTAATTCCCAATAATTTAGAGTGTTTTCTTATGGTCGGAGCATCAAAGGTAGCTGCTTCTAGAATAATATCTGTTGTCTTGTCTGTAATTTCTGAAGATGACCCACCCTTAATTCCAGCAATACCTAATATTGTTTTGCCTTTATTTTCTCCATCCGTTATAAGCAGAGCCCCGTCTTTTAATTCTCTTTCTATTCCATCAAGAGTAGTAACTTTTTCTACTTCTTTAGATTCACGAACGACAAAAGATTTATTATCTTTGGAACCAAATTTATTCATATCGAAAGCGTGCATTGGCTGGCCCAATTCAAACATCACAAAGTTTGTTATATCTACAATATTATTTATTGAACGACCTCCCATAGAAATAATCGCTTCCTGTAGCCACTTTGGAGACGGAGCAACTTTTACTCCGTGAATTACAAGGGCTTTAAAACGCTTCACCTTATCAGTATCAATTTCAACTGAAAATTCATTTGATTGAGGAAATGTTCTCGGTTTTTCTTCAAAAGGTTTCTTTGACAAGGGTAATTCAAAAATAGAACTTACTTCTTTAGCAATGCCATAATGACAGAGGCAATCATGAGAGCGATTTGGAAGGACTTTTACATCCAAAATTTCATCTCCCTCCTTTTTCTCTACACCTTCAATTTCAAAGGCGTGCATAGTAAGGCCATCAGCCAATTTGTCAGTTGGTGGTAAATTACTTTCAAAAAAAGTTTGTAACCAATTTCTAGATATTTTCATATTTTAAAATTGATTCGTGAGGCGAAGATCTCCATTATAAGAAATGCGAATATTATCTATTCCGTATTTCAAAACGCCCAATCTATCTATCCCAGCTCCAAAAGCAAATCCTTTATATTTTTTTGAATCAATACCGCCCCACTCTAAAACCTTAGGGTGAACCATTCCTGCCCCCATAAGCTCAATCCAGCCTGTCTGTTTACACATAGAACATCCAATGCCCTCACATTTTATACAAGTTATATCAGCCTCTACTCCTGGCTCCACGAATGGAAAATAAGAGGGTCGAAGACGCATGGAAACTTTAGTATTAAAAAATTCACTGAAAAATTGCTCCAACACCCCTTTAAAGTGAGCTAAGCTACAATTTTCTTCAATCATTAATCCTTCTAATTGATAAAATTGTGCTTCGTGCGTTGCGTCAGTTGCTTCGTGTCTATAAACCTTCCCTGGGACAACAACTCTGAGGGGCGCTCCCATTTTCTCCATATAACGAAGCTGTACTGGACTTGTATGGGTTCTAAGCAACTTTCTATCTTTAAGAGGTTTCAGCCAAAAAGTATCCCACATATCGCGTGCTGGATGCCATTCGGGAATATTCAAAGCGTCAAAATTATAATGTTCTGTCTCTATTTCAGGTCCTTCTGCAATAGCAAAACCCATTTTACGAAAAATAGTAGCGATATCATTGACCATTAAAGTCATGGGGTGTAAGTGACCTTTCTTATTTTTTTCTTTGCCTTCGTCTTTCATATTTAAATTATACTCAAATTAAGTCTTATTTATAAGGACACTGAATAAATCTTGAGACCACTCTTTATATACAAATTACCACCATCTATAATTTTAAAATCAAATTCGCCCCCAGAAACCAATTTTTGGATATTTTGCTTTGATCTATCATCAATTTCAATTACATAAATTCCATCCTCTAATCTAACAATTAAAAGATCATCACGTCCTGGGAAAAAATCATGAGATTTAACAAGTGATGGTGTTTTAATAATAATTTCTTTTTTACAATCAATATTCTCACAAAAATAATAAGGGATTGAATCTTCTTCCCCTGCCCAAGAAACATGTAACTCTCCCGCTTTGTTTTCCACAGTGACCCTTCTTATAGATTTAGCGTTAGGTGGAGTGCTTGTGGCCTTAGTTGTAGTTGCTTTTAAAGGAATTGTTGTAAAAATTAAATTCACATTTTCATACTCAGGATTCTTAGCTAAAGGTTTTGTTGATGAGCTTGTAGTTGCAGTATTACTAGTATTTAAAAATCTTGTAATTTCTTCAATTGTAATTTCTGTATCTACAAGAAAAGGTCTTGCCTCTGTTACCAGCTCTGGAAAAACTTTTAGAGACTTACTCCAAGATTGCTGGTCATCTTTGGAAACTTTTATTTCATAAGTCCCAGGTTTTAAATCTTGTACGAAAATACTTTTCTGCACAATATTTGTTTTTCTAACTAAATTATCATTCACATAAATAGAAACTCCCGCCTCATCGGCGCTTATATAAAGTCCTCCTGTTAAAGCCAGCTTGAAGACTTCTCCGAAATTTGGACGGTACCCCTTGGCATATAGAATTAAAAGTGGAGACACTATAAAAAAAACAATAGTGAGAATGACAAAATACGATACTCTTTTTCTTCGTGAAAGTGGTTCCATTTATTATATTTTATCCCTATGTTTTGGTGTAACCCAAAAACCCATATATTTACCAAACATTAGTCTAGTCTGAGCATCAAGTCCAGGAAAGGCTCCGAAAAATAGTATGGTGAAAGGAACTAGAATCCACTGTAAAACCAAGGCAAACTTTGATGGTTTATTTCTATCTCTTGGGGGCTCTGGTAGAAGCGATATGAATATAATAGATGACATAATAAGGCCAAGCATCGCCACAATCATTATGTTTCTAGTCAAAATCGGCAAATTATACGAGAGCAATGTTTCATTAAATTTATATCCCCCAATAATTACAGGGAGCCATCCCAAAAGGAAAATTAGTATTGGGTTTGTTGCAAGAGACCAAAAACCTTCAATCTGAACAAACGATGTTTTTATTTTTGTCCAAAGTGGTATTTTTTTATTTTTAATGAAACCAAAAAGTATGTAAGGAAGATTTTCTGCACCATATGTCCAACGTCTATGCTGTCGGTAAACATTTTTTACTGTTTGCCAAAGCGTTGGGGCTACGTTGGCATCCATTGATACTGGATAAGATAGAGGCACTACCGAGTAATCACCGTTTCTGGATAAAAATAAATTCCAAAATATTCTTGAGTCTTCGTTGACCATATTTTTTTGCCAATAACCTATTTCATAAAGAGATTTAAACGCCACAGAATGAGAGGAGAAGGTTGCCAATTTTTCTGGTCTTTCTTGTTGCATCATTTGCCAAAAAGTACTGGAACCTGCTGCAACACGAGAGAGTGCTGGGGCTCGCCAAATATTATTATTATAAAATGGTACAGGCTGGAATGAGACTTTGTATGGATCTGGCACGGTCAGAAAATGCCAAGTGAGACATGAGAAGTAATGTTTATAAACAACAGTGTCTATATCAAAAGCAGACACCAAAACATTTTCATAAGGTATTTTATTTTTATCTAAAATATTAACTCTCGCTTCTTCCGTTGCATAAGTTATGTTTGAACCCTTTGCAGCGATTTCTCCAGCAACGTCTTCAGGGTGTTTGGTGATTAAAAAACTACCGAAAAAATTAGCATATTTTTCTTCTATTGTTCTGGCTATTTTTTGCGCACCGTCTCCCGCCCTTTCCTCTGTTGCCAAAACAACCGATATTTTTTTCTTATCGTACTTTGAATCAACTATACTTTTTAAACTCTGTTCTACAACTTCAATATCCTCCTTATAAAAAGGTAAGACGATGAGATGATACACCTGTTCATACTTTAACTTCGAAAGCATTAAAGACCAGTCGGCGGAAATATTGTGCTTCAAGCGTCTCCAGTTATATTGCAGGTGGAATGAAAGATAGACTGTTTTAAGTAACCAGTATATGTCAAAAGCTATAATAAAATATGCCGCTGCAACTGGCGCATAAAAAGAGAGTACGACTGTCATAATAATAGTGCCCCAAGAAAGAAATCCGGGCAGTATTTCAAGACATCTATAGACAAATCTGTCTATACCAGACAAGTCGCTTGCGCGACCGACCTTAAAATACTCTGTATCTTTGTAATCCATTTAATCAATATTAAGTATGGGCAATTTAGCAAGAAAAAGAAGATAAATCTAGAACTTTTAAAATATCCTATTATTCAAAAATTTCTTTCGCTTTATCAAAATACTCACTATGACCTTTATTTTTCATCCAATACCACCACTCAACCCCCCAAAGGTATTGTTCAGAAAAGCCTGTCTTTTTTGAAAAATTTATTATTTCATCAAATTTTGCTATATCCATTCTATTTATTTGAGTCTCAATACTTGCGGTCGTTATAGGCTCAATTAACCAAGGCTCTAGTGCAAGCTCTATCAAAAGTGAGTCTTTTTTACCAAAGAAAAACTCAGAAATATTTGTTTTTGCTTTGTAAACGAATGGCCTGTAAATAGTTTTAACTTGTCCAATTTCTGGATTCCAAAGATATATATAAACACTGGTACCAAAGACATCTCCTGATTTCCAAGCTCCGTACCAAAGCCCCAAATTACCACTATCTGTGACTAGAACTTTTCTTTCTGGGTCTAATTTTTTAACTAAAGCTATTTCTTCTTTTAAAAACTCCTTGTCTAATTCCCCACAATGTTCTTTAGCAAAAATGGAAAGATAAGGCTCGTTTTCTACTTGCCAGTATTTTATATTTTCATATCCCTTATATCTTTCTACTGTTTTCTCTAAATAAGAAAGAATTTCTTTTTTCTGATCTTCCCAAGATAAATCTCTGGCCCATCCTGGAATGTGGCACTCTGGCCAACTCGGAAGTCTTCTTCCTATAGCCAAAATAACTTCAGCTTTTCTTTTTTTTGCTTCTTCTATTTGAAAGTCTAAATCGATAAAATTAAAAACATCCTTTTCAGGTTCAATCATTGGCCAGTGAGCTGATAATCTAAAATCCCTTACTTTCAAATCATCGAGAATTGATATAAATGTTTCTCTATAAGGTAGACCCAGTTCATCGGCACGATACTTACTGAAAGAAACTCCATAAGATATATTATCTGGCGTTTTACGAAAAGAAAAAATAGCCACGATAAAAACTATCAAAAAAATGACTCCCAAAAAAAACTTAAATATTTTCTTTAAAAAAATCATAGGAATAGTACTGCAAAACCAAGAACTATAAATAGCATAGCTACAACTTTATGAAGAATGTGTCCCGGACGGAACTCGTGATGGTACAAATCAGGCAGTTTCTTGGCAAAGAAAAGTATCAGTAGGAAAATAAAAACGAATTGCAAAGATGAAAGCGCATTGACCACTGAAACCGAACCAAGTTGAATTGCATATAATATACAAAGGAATGCCACTCCACCCAAAATTCTATTCGCTATAACCAGAAAACCAGTTTTATGAGTTGTGTTTTTAGATGTGGTAAACACATGACTCCTAATAGATGGAAGAATTAGTAGGGCTAAAGCAGCGACCAAATTTCCCATACGTGACCAAAAAAATCCATCAATAAAACTGGCATGAGAAAAAAGAACTTTCAAAAGAACAGCGGACAAACCGAAAAGTATTCCGGACACTACCACTTGAATAAAGGAAAGAGCGTAAAAACGAAAATGACCCACAAAAAGAATACCTAGTATGAAAAGTGCCATGGCATATGGAAAATTCTTTGGTAACTGTTCGTCCAGAAAAATAACACCAAAAATGAATGTGGTTATAGTAGAAATTGCTGTAAGCCATGCGACAACATCCGTTGCGTTAGCATGTTTAAGTGCCCTATAAAGAAGAACTATGGATGCGACAAAAATAAGACCAATATCCAAAGAAAGCCATATGGTTTCATAATCAGGTAGTCCTATAACTCCAAATGGAACCAATATGAGAACAACTCCAGACATAAGACTCACAAAGAAGGCGTATGCCCCAGGACTACTAATAGTGGTTTTGGTAACTATGTATTTATCTATTAGGACTATCGCAGCATTAAGAATCTGCCCAACTAGAACAAATGCTATTGAAATAGTAAAAGCTAAATCGGGATTCATACAATTGAATTATTTTCGGCTATCTTTTTATAAATATAAGCAGACGATCTTATTTTTCTTTCAAGTGTTTTCGGGACTATTTCTACTAAACCAAATTTTTTATCAAAACCAAATGACCATTCAAAATTATCCAGTAGTGACCAGTGAAAATACCCTTTCACATCCACCCCTTCATCAATCGCCTTTTTAACAAATTTTAAATAATCTTTTATAAAATCCCCTCTCATTACATCCTTTTCATCGGCAATGCCATTTTCTGTAATATAAATTGGTTTATTATATTTTTTTAATTGAACTAAACATTTGTAAATTGCCTCTGGAAATATATCCCAATTCATATCTGTTTTTGGCAATTTATCTTTATCGCCAAATTTCACATAAAAATAATGATTCAATCCTATAAAATCTTGGTGACCCGATATTTTATCCAAAAACCTTTCATTCCAAAACCAATTCATAAAGTTTTTAGCAATTATGTTCCATACTTTATTATCCGCTCCAAAATACATATTATTTTTTGCTATTCCAATTTTCAAATTTGAATTTATTTCTTTCATACTTTTAAAAGCTAGAGTGTGAGACTCAACTAAAGACGACTGTACTCTAATAAATTTGAAAATATTTTTCTTAAAAGGTGGCCACTTACCTCTAAAATAACTACCGGACGCCCAAATCAGAGGTTCGTTTATAGTCATCCAAAATTCTGCCTCATCCCCTAATTTACTAACGACATATTTACAATATCTAGCAAAAATCTTTGGAGATTCTTCATTTTCAAAGCCACCCTTATCGGCAAACCAAATCGGCAAGGTAAAATGCCAAAGTGTTACAAAAGGCTCAAGTCCACGCCGTTTCAAGGACTGAATGACTCTTCTGTAATGCTCTATTTCTTTTTCGTCAAATTGCCCTTCATGGGGTTCAATTCTCGCCCACTCAATTGATAATCTGTGAGTGTTTTGAGAGAGAGATTGAGCAATATCGAAATCCTTCTCATATCTATTGTAATGATCGGAGGATATGCCCGCAGGAGGAACCTTTCCCTCTCTTCCCGCCTTGGCCCAATCGTTATTTTCTATTCCACCTTCCACTTGATAAGAAGCAGTGGCAGAACCCCAGAGAAAGCCTTTTGGAAAATTACTAGAAGAATTTGATTGACTGGGATGGCTCTCCATTTTTATTAAAATTAATTTCCATAATTATATCAAAAAAACACCCAGAAAACTCGGGTGTTTTTAAAAAATTGGAGCCGGGAAGAGGGTTCGAACCTCCGACCTACGGTTTACAAAACCGTTGCTCTACCAACTGAGCTATCCCGGCAATAGTGCCTACTCTAACAAATACTTACAAAATGGCAAAATATCTACTTTTTTAAATCAACCTCAACAGATTTTTCAACCTCCTTTTCAAACTCTTTTTTCATTTCCTCACTTCCCACAACTCCAGCGCTTTTGAATTCAGCTACATCTTTAAGGAATGCAGAAACGGGGCCGGACGCTTTAGGAATAACTTTACCTCTAATTAATTTGAAGAATTCTGAATTAGTAAGTTTTTGCCAAATTAAAGTCAGGAAATCAACAATCTTTGCCACAATAAAAGCAAGTGTAATACGAGCGGTTGTCCAACTTATATAACGAGCGTGTAATTTAATATTTTCTACACTTCTCCTGACAATAATATCTAGCCTATAACGCAAAACAGAAAAAGGCTTAGCTCCACGATGTAGCTCCCAAGCTTTAAGAGATATCAAAATTAGTATCCCAGCTAGCGACGAAAAAAATATATAAATAAGTCCCATATTACTAATTATAGCAAAAATAAAATATCTCGTAGAAATCCAATTAGATATTTTATTTTTGAGAATCCCTCGGTTCTCAACGCTCGCTTTACTCGCTGCTTTCCTCCACGGGGAAACCTAAAGTTTTCCCCGACCCCCTTTCCGCACCTCAAATTAATTCTCGTCAAAAAAGCGAGAATTGATTTGTTGTGACTAAGCGCTTAATCTTGTGAAGGTAGAGATGGCCACGCGTTCACCGAACTTTTGCACCGCTTCAGAAAGCAGAGTGTTAATGGTCACATCAGGATTCTTTATAAACGGCTGTTCAAGCAAAACCTTATCTTTAAAGTATGCTTCTAATTTCCCTTTTACTATCTTTTCGCGCATTTCGGCTGGTTTTCCTTCCGCCTCTTTTTCAAAAACTTCCCCAGCTTTTTTCATGTCGTTTTCTGGAATATCTTGCATAGAAAGATAAGTTGGATTACTCGCTGCAACATGCATGGCGATATCATATGCCAACTTTCTAAACTCTTCATTTTTTGATACGAAATCTGTTTCACTTTGGAGAACCACCATGGCACCAATTGTGCCGCTATTGTGCAAATATGAACCAATAGCACCAGAACCAAGTTCTCTATCTCCCTTTTTAGCAGCAATGTCACTACTTTTTTTTCTTAAAATTATTAAAGCCTTTTCCATATCCCCGCCCGCCTCTTCAAGTGCTTTTTTACACTGCATTACAGAAATACCTGTCTGATCACGCAATTGCTTTATTTGTTCAGTTGTAATCATAATAAAAAAATATTAAAAGGAACCACTTAAAAACTAAAAAACTTTAAGAAAGTTCTGGGCTAGTTGTTATACTTTTCTGTCCTTCTTTATAAGCCTCAGTCATTTCCTCAAGGAAAATGGAGATACTGCTCTTAAGTGAGTCATTGCCTGGCACAGGGTAAGCCACTTCTTTTAAATTACAATCTGAGTTAAGTAGAGCTATAACTGGAATTCCCAAATCTTTGGCTTCTTTAACAGCGATATTCTCGCGCTTTGAATCAATAACAATGAGAGCTGCGGGAAGCGCTTTCATAGTTCTAATTCCACCGAAATTATGAGTTAGACGAGCGATTTCTCTATCAATAAGTAATCGTTCTTTTTTTGTATAGCGATTGAGTTCACCGGACTCTTTTTCTTCCAAGAATTTTTCCAATTTTTCTACACGCTTTCTGATTTGAGGAAAATTAGTAAGACTGCCTCCAATAAATCTTCCCGCAACTCTTGGCATACCAATAGAATCCGCGGCTCTCTCTACTATTTCTCTAGCTTCTTGTTTTCCTCCAACTATTAAAACAACCTTTCTTTCTTTTCCAAGACTTTTAACGAATTCTTTAGAGAGTGTAAGAGCCCCGAAGACAGTTTCTAGATTGAAGATTTCAACGCGATTTTTAGAACCAAATATAAAAGGCGACACAGATGGATGTCTTCGTGATTTAGAGTAGGCGTATTGAACACCCGCTTTAAAGAGTCGTTCTATGGTTGGGTTTTCTATTTCTCCTGTTTCTACTGCCATAATAGCGACTTACTCTAACAAAAGAATTTGGGTTTAGCAATACTTAAAAAGCTCTTCGTTTTAGACACTTTTCCTTATAAGAATCTTATACTTCTTGGAAATTAGGATTCAAGCGACAAGAGAATCTTCTCTCTGCAGCAAGAGTGTTTCCGTTATAACAAGTTATGGTGTAAGTGGCTGATCCTGGAGTATCTACTCCTATTCTTGGTGTTACAAACAACCCTGATGGTGGCTCATTTTGCCTATTTACACTTGGTCCCACTATAGTACATCTTGTTGCAGGACTTGCATCCCAATAAATCGAACAGGATGATCCAGGGGAAACAAACTCTGAGTCGCGTGGAATTATTGTAGTCACAACCTCACAATCAGGTCCTCCGATTTCACAATTAGGTGGGATAGTAATAGTCGTTGTCGTTCCAACTTCAATTTCTACATCACTACAATCTGTATCATCAGCTGGTCTAATGGCGGGACAACTTCCATTACATCCTCTGTATCCCTGACCAAAAACACCGCAATTATTTGGTTGCGATTGGCAATATTGTCCGTATCCTGCAGGCAACGCTGGGTTGGCACTGCAAGTGCCAGAACAGCTGTATGTTCCTGACCCACTTATGCCACATGCATTTGTTGATGAGCAAGCTTGTCCATAATTATTTGCCGCAACAGGAGCTGTCGCATTACAAACTCCTCCACATTGATAAGTTCCATTACCTCTTGCTCCACAAGAATTCGGGGCCGACTGGCACGCTGTTCCATAAGTAGGGTCATCGTGTAAATCAGATGGGCATGAAGCTGGTACGCTACGCCCACCGAGCTCACCATTTGGAGATAAGCTATAAAAAGAAAACTCTGAAGACTTAATGGGGGCTCCACCATTTTTAATTAAAGTTCCAATCAAAAGAGATATGCCCAAAACAAATAAAAATATTAAAGCGTATAAATTATTCTTAGCAAAAGAGGTTAAATTTTTCTCCATTAATACTATGTTAGCACTATAGCCTAAAGCTTTTCTAATTCCTTATCCACACTAAATATTTCCTAGTATTGCTTTAAAAGCTCCAGATTATAAACTATTGATTCTTTGGTGGCCAAATAACCATCTTTATATATTTTAGGGTCGTTCCCTGGATAGGACTTGCCCCACTGCTCTGGTGTTGTTTTATCAATATTTTGGAGCGCTTTTTCAAAAGCAATCTTCGCTTCAGACATTTCTTTTAAATTAAGTAGCGCAATACCCAAAGAATTATAAAGCCAAGGATTATTTGGAGCATGTTCTAAACCGTCAATTGCCACATCTTTAGCTAATTCAAAATCTCCTTTTTGAAAATATATCCAAGACAAGTCATTGTACGCTGCCCAATTAAAAGAATCGTACTTTTGAAATTCTTTAAAACCATTAATTGCAGTATCAAAATCCCCTGCATAGCCTGCAATCAAACCCTCCATATAATAAGATTTATGGAAATCTGGATATAAACTTATTTCTTTATTTATTTCCGATTTCGCTTCAGCAAACCTAGCATTCAAAAAATTGATTCTTGCCAACTGATAATGAACTCTTGGATAATCTTCTTCTATTGAAACAACTTTCCTAAAATATTTTTCTGCCTTTTTTAAATCATATCCCCCACCTCCAAAATAATAGCTCCCTATACTAAAATAAACGTTTTCTCTTGAAATACTTAAAACAACTACCGCCAAAACAAAAAAAGTGAAAATATGTAAAACTTTCCTACTCATAAAAGAAGCATATCATCTCAACACAAATCAAAAAATATATTTTTAACAAGATTTGACAGAATAGATTTTTTGTTATTATAATCGAATTGGATTGATTTATGGGCAATTTTGCCCCCAAACTCAAAGATTAAGGAGCGCTCTTCGATGAAAACGCCGGTGGCTTTGATTCTGAGCCTTTTCCTTACATTCCTTGTTGGAAACTCCCTGTCGCAAGAATTTCCAAAACCGGATTACAACAAGGGTTATCGATGCGACTATGAGAGTAATTCTCGTGTCGCTGGGATCGTCCAACAGGAGTTTGTCGAAATTTTTCCTGATGGCGGATTTAAGCTCTTAGTGAAAGATGGGCGAGGATTATCAACTAGGATATACAACAACGACCATCAGCTTTTAGAGCGTGATGGAATCAAGTATTCACCTGCTTTTGTAATGCCGAATTACCCGCTAAAGGCTGGAATTACAGGGGGAGGAAAGTTTAGCTACCCCCATCCGCGGCAACAGGGAGTGACGGTCTACGCTGAAAGTAGCGTGGCGAGTTCCGTCTTTGAAAAAGGTGTGAGAGTTCCGGCTGGTATTTTCGACACCATAAAAATCGAGGTTGTAACGACCTACCGACTCTCAAGTGGTTACTCCAGTAGCATGGTGCAAATCGCTTGGTTTCCGACTGACTCCAAGATCAAACGTTACGTAATGATGAAATTCGTCGATCGTAGCGGCGGTCCGGAAGAAATACATCAACTCATTGCCTGTGGTGAAACAAGTGAAATGAAGTAAGTGTTTGGACGGCAAACAAAAAGGCGCAACGACTTGAAAAAGTCCATCGCGCCTTTTCTTTTTTCTAAAATAATCACCAAGAACCGTCGCAGCCACTTCCACCATCACTCCCAGCCCCATCGCAACCACCCCCTAGACTAGAGGAATCCCCATAATAATCTTGAACATTATTGTTAACTGGCACATCCGCTAAGACAATTTTTACAACGTCAACAACTTTATCTTCTTTGTTAAGAAAAATTGAAATCATTGGGAAAACAAAAACCAAACCAATAATATAAATGGCTTTTTTAATAGTTTTCTTCATTTTGATTAGAACTTCCAACCTAATGTCGTGAGTAAATCTTTGAATGATTCGTCTACGTCAACCAAAACCATTATAAACTTAACAAACTCATCTGTATTCTTATTAGAACTTGCTTTATTTTTTAAATATTGAAAAACATTAAGGTCTCTATCTTTTTCTTCAACTATATTTTTTAAGATAGAACGTATCTTTTCTTCATTAGCTTCTGAATTTTCTATTAACAAATAAATAGCGTAATTTAAATGTAAGAACATCAAAGTTTCCTTGTCATTGTAAAGATTAGAGAAACTAACTCCTTTTTCATAAGAATCTGCCGGATCCCCCATTATGTATCCTGCTCGCTTTAAATTTGTAAAAAGGACCATTTTTCTATTGTATATAACAGGCAACTGATCTATATTTGGTGTTCCTCTTAGAGCTTCAATACCCGCCTCCGCCATATTCAAATCATTACTTATCCCTGAAAGAAGTGTTTCTTTGGTTATATCTGATTCATTTTTGAAGATAATAAGATCTTTTGCTTTATAATCTGCTGATCTAAGGGTTAGTAACGGTAATGGAAGAAGTGATTTACCATACTCAACCAACTCTCTTATTGCACCTTCTTTATTATTATCTTTTAGAAAACTCTTGTATGGATCATCAGAGAATATTAAATCAAACAAAGATTGACTATTAGTAGCAAAATATTCTTGAACAAAAAACTGTATAGAATATGCTTTTGTTACATTAGAGACATCCTTTGAAGAAACAAGTTTCTTAAACAGATTAATACCTTCACTTAATTGACCACTTCTATATGTTGCGAGTGCTATTCTAAAAGAAATACTATCTGAATCTTCTTGAGAAGACGCATTACCTAAAGCCTCTTTATATGAAATTAAAGCTTCGCTAGGATTATTTCTAAGGAGTGACTCTGCTTTAGCAAAATCACTATTCTTCTTTGACAAATCTTGTCTACTTGATGCACCTTTCATTACTACTCCATCTTTTTTAAAAAAATAATCTCTATTTATAAAAAAAACAAAAACTAAAGCTCCTAAAATTAAAATGGGAAGTCCAATTTTTATCAACTTTCCTAAATCGTCTTGTTTTTCAGTATCCATATCTACTATAAATTTTTAATATAAAAAATACTTACCAAGCACCATCACAACCGCTTCCACCACCACCATCAGCTCCACCACTATCACAAGAACCATCACCTGATGATCCACCACCCGAATAATCGTAGGGGGCTGGTTGAGGTGGAACAACAACAGCCGGGACATCGGCAGAGACAGTGTTTACAAAAACAGAATCGTCTTTTTGATTATCAATAAATAATGAAAAGACAGGTAATACCACAATCGTTGTTAAAATATAAAACGTAATTTTGTATATTTTCTTCATATGTAAATATTATTCAGTAGGTAATCCTTTCTCTATCCAATTCTCTATTCCTCCTTCTACACGACTTATGTTAGTAAAGCCGTAATGCTGAAGATAGAAAAAACCTACTCCTGACGCACGACCTCCACTACATATTAGTATAATTTCTTTATCATCTTTGGGCAATGTATGACGCTCATCATATAAAGTATGGAGTGGCTTACTTACCGATCCTTTCGCGTGTATATTTTTATAAGCCTCCAAGGGTCTCACATCTATAAACACATATTTATCTGGATTTTGAGAATATTTTTGATAAAAAACAGATGGATCAACATCTTTAATTTTAGGCTCTAATAAATCTGTGTATCTAAGGGGTGTCCCATAAATCAAAACGAGCGTTAACAAAAAGGTGGCAGATACTATAAATATGTATTTTATTCTCTCATTCATATAAGTGATTTAAATTACCCTTTTTGTTAAAGTATAGCTCTAGGGGAACCTATTGCGCTTTCAATTTTGTGGATAAAACTTTACCAAACTTAAAGAAAATAATAGAAAATCAAGTCTTTATAAGTAAAGATGTTGCTAAAATCATCGATGAAAACAACAGAAAGGTTGACTGGGTGTTTGATTTTAGAAAAATTCTCTTTAATGCTGAAATTTTAAACCAAATTTCTGATTTATTTTTAGAAAAACTAAAAGATTTACCTAAATTTCAAATTGGTGGATTAGAAACAGCCTCAATTCCTATTATTACTTCCCTAGTTTTAAAATCAAAAGAAAAAGATATATCTGGTTTCTATATTCGTAAGTCTCGCGAGAAAACTGATCTCCAAAATATGATTGAGGGAAACCTAACAAACGACCCCGTTGTCTTGGTAGACGATTTGATGAACAGGGGGCTTGGATTCGTAAGGCAAATAGAAATTCTAGAGTCTCTTGGAAAAAAAGTTGTTGCTGTTTGCGCCGTTTTACGTTTTCGTGATATTTCCTACTATAAATATTTAAATGACAAGGGGATAAAAATATTTTCTTTATTTACACTTGATGATTTCAAAGACTCTTTGGATATTTCAAACCTAATTGAAAAAGATAAAGAAAAAATAAACTTCCCATTTGAAATCAAATGGCAAGTAAAAATACCCAATCCAACTTATTTATACGTTGTTCCAAAATCAGCCCCAGCAATTGATGAAAATAAAATATTTTTTGGTAGTGATAATGGAACTTTCTGGGCGCTTGATCAAGAAGACGGCAAAGAAGTTTGGCGTTTTAAAATTCTGGGATTTGGAGCACAGGGAAAAAGCATTTTTTCTTCCCCATCTCTGTATAAAGGTTCAGTCTATTTTGGGGCCTATGATGGCAATTTCTATGCATTAGACAAAGAAACCGGTAAGAAAAAATGGATATTTATGGAGGCTGATTGGATAGGCTCCTCCCCCGCTATAGCAGAAGATTTGGAACTTGTTTATGTTGGACTTGAATTTGGATTTTGGAAAAAAAGAGGTGGTATTGTGGCACTTAATGCTGAAACAGGAAAAAAGTGCTGGGAACATAAATTTGACGGTTTAACACACGGTTCCCCCGCATATTACAAAAAAGATAAGTTAGTTGTAATCGGTTCAAACGATGGTGGAGTTTATTGTTTTAAAGCAAAAACAGGCGAAATAGTTTGGAAATTCCAAACAGGGGGCGAGGTAAAAGCTTCCTTTGCCTTTGATGAAAAAAGAGGGCTTGTAACATTCGGTTCACATGATGGGAAACTTTATATTTTAAAAATAAAAACAGGCGATGTTGCCCACACTTATGATACAGGAATGGTCATATATTCATCTCCTTTTATTTACGAAAACAAAATTTTCTTTGCGTCTCTTAACAAACATCTTTACTGTCTTGATTTGGATAATTTTAAGTTAATATGGAAATTCGAGACGCAAGGAAGAATTTTTGCTAGTCCTACAGTAATAGAAGGCAAATTATATATTGGATCAAATGATGCTAGATTGTATGAAATTAATACTCAAACTGGAAAAAACACGGGCATATTCCAATCAGTAGAAAGAATTGTTAATAAAATTGCTTACAATGAAAAAACAAAAAGATTTTTTGTTCCAACATTTGCTAATGAAATTTATTGCTTAGAGAAGAAATAACTATAAAATAGGCCATTATTTTACTTCTTCTCATTTCATATTGACTTTTGGCTTTTATTGGAGTATAATAGACAATAGATAGCGTTGCTTTCGCAACGCCGATATAAGGAGATCTTTCCATGAAAGCATTTTTGCTTCTGCTGGTTGCAGTTGTTTTTCCGGCGTTCGCAGGTATGCCGGAAGATTTCAAGCCGATCAAGGTCGTGCCTGCGATTGAATCTGGACGCAAGGTCTTCGACCTCACGTCCGCAATCAAGACGGCGAAAGAAGAAAAAAAGCAGCTGTTCATCTACTTGAGCAGTGGGGACTGCACCTACTGCCGGAGCTACGAAGGCTTCCTCGTCCGAGAAAAAGAAAACATGCGGAGCGTTTTCGCTACATATGTTCTGGTCAGCCTCGAGGTCGACATCTCGAAGGAAAGGCCAGGTGTTCGAATCGACGGCAAGACCTACGCGCTCAAGGAGTTCGCGGATAAGGTGGGAGATCAAAACCGCCAGTTCTTCTATCCCTACTTCTGGGCGCTGACGGTCAGTGATCTTCGGCAAATACGGCAAATGCCAATCGGCGCGATGAACTACACAAGCGTCGAAAAGCACGCCAAGCTACTGCAGATCGACAAGGATGTTCTGGCGGCGAAGTAACTCTCCGCCCCAGTTTTCAAAACCCCGCTCACGCGGGGTTTTTATTTTATATTTAATCTTGATCAACCACTTCCCCGTGCTCTTTGGTTTGCAATAAATCAACGATGTCTTCAATTCCGCCTTCTAAAATCGCTGGCAAATTGTGCCAACTTTCTTTTATTCTGTGATCGGTGACTCTGTCTTGCGGGAAATTGTAGGTTCTTATTTTTTCATTTCTGTTTCCTGTTCCTATTTGACCCTTTCTATTTCCTGATTCTTTTTTCGCCTCTTCCTCATCTTGAAGAACTTGTAATTTTGCCGAAAGAATCGCCAAAGCTTTTTCTCTATTTTTCTGCTGGCTTCTTTCAGATGTACAACGCACATCAATACCTGTTGGCTTATGAATAAGTCTTACAGCAGTTTCTACTTTGTTAACATTTTGACCGCCTGCTCCACCTGAGCGAGAAAATTCCATTTCCAAATCAACTGGATTTATTACTATTTTTGATTTTTTTACTATTGGCAAAATAACAACACTAGACGTAGAAGTATGGAGGCGTCCTGACTTTTCTGTCGCAGGGATTCTCTGAACTCTATGAACCCCTGTTTCAAATCTAAGTTTTTTATAAACATCTTGTCCTGTTACTTCAAAAGCTGCTTCTTTGTATCCGTCCAGTGGACTTTTTGATTCGTAAACATTTTTAAATTGCCAACCAACTTTTTGCGCATATCGCTCATACATTCTTGCAAGTTGCCAGGCAAAAAGAGCCGCTTCCTCACCGCCTGTTCCCGCACGCACTTCTAAAATTATTTCATTAGGAAACTTATCTTCAGTTTCTTCTTCTTTAACTATATTCTCCATCTGGTTCCAAGCTGTATTTATTTCTTCTCTCAATGTCTTCAATTCTTCTTCCACCATTGATTGTAGACTTTCGTCCTTATTCATTTCCAACAATTCTTCTTCTTGTTTTTTCAATTGCTCAAAACGACCTGCCAAATAGGAGGTCTTATAATTTTCTTTAAATTCTTTTAGGCGTTCTTCGCTCATTAATTTAATTGTAGCAAAATAGCCCCGTGAACAGGATTCCTGTTCACGGGACGCTTCTTAAGTTATTTTGAACTTTTTTTCTTTGGAGCCTTAGTTGGCTTAGCAGCGGCGGCACGAGTCTTAAACTTCTCAACACGTCCAGCAGTATCCAATATCTTATCGTTTCCAGTATAAAAAGGGTGGCAGTTACTGCAAATTTCTACTTTTATTTTTTCGGTTGTAGAACCAATAACAAAGGCAGCTCCACAAACGCAGGTTGCATTCGCCTCTGTAAAAAATTTAGGATGTATATCAGCTTTCATTGAATTGACACTTTACCCCAAGTAATCACAAAAAACAAGACCTATTTTACCTATTCAAAATATTGATTTGAGCCTGATATTCATCGGCAAATTCCATCACATCATTTCCATAAAAGGCATAAGCCGACTTACTAGCATTCGCCCACCCGGCTAGATATCGAAGAGCCGCCAAGCGTTCCGCAGCGCGCGTCCCTTTGGCCGCGCCATTATCTCTAAGCAAAAGGCCAGACGCAAAAAAGGCATCCCTTGGATTCCACGGATTAGGTGGATTATTGCCCGTCAATTCGCCTATTCGGTCTTTAGATGAATTATAGGTCCAAACACCAGACCCCTTAGATGATTCGCTGTAGCCGGCATAAAGGACCCAAGTAGAGGGTATAAATTGAGCTGGACCCATAGCACCTCCGTATCCATACCAAACCTTTTTCGAAACAGGTACAGTATCTGGGTTAATATTCAAATCCCTTGTTAAATCATCGAAAATTGGCTGATCTCTCGTTGGATGCATATCTACTCTCCAATTACCCGTTCCCACATTTTGTCCCAAATTAGATTCCTCACGGAAAACCGCTAAAAGAAAAGCTGGTCGCACTCCAAGTTTTACTTCCACCTCCTTTGCATATTTGTAAGCCGTCTCAAATGGAATAGCGGCGGAACCAACCAATTGAAATAGTTCCGATTTAATTTGCGCTGCAGTTAATTGTTTTTCAACAAGGATTTTCTGATATTCTTTTTCAAGACCTTTTGAAAGACTTAAAATGGTCTTCTTGTCTTTTTCTTGTTGCTCTATTTTCTTTTTTTCTAATTCTTGTAAATGAAGAAGTTCTGCTTGAGACCTCTTTTTTTCTTCAAGTGTAGATCTCTCCTCTTCTGTTTCTCCTTTAGTTTCTTTTACAACACCAAGAGAAGTCTGTAGTGCATCATTTACGGATTTAAAAGAATCAATATCCGAAAAAAATTCTGAAATGGTTTTGTTGGCAAGAACCATTTCTACCACAGAATAGTCGTCTATCTCATCGGTTTTTCGCAAAATCTGAGAAAGAGACTGCCTTTCTCTAAATAATTTATCCGAAAGTCCACCTATAACTTTTGTTTTCTGCTTTACTTCGTCCGACAGTCTTTCAATAGTTAAATTACGCGCCTTTATAGAAAGTTTGGCTTCACTAATTTTTGCATTCAAAATAGCCACATCTCTTTCAAGAGAAACTGATTCTTTTTGTCTTGATTCAAGTACTTTTTGTTGATCGGCTATTTGCTTTTCAACATCCTGAAGTTGCCTTTCAAGCTCGGCTCTTCTTTCTGGACTTAGCTGCCCACTTACCTGAGCTTCTGCGACTCCTATAGTGAAAAAGCAAAAAATAAAAAACAACGAAATTGAAATGGTTCGTCTCATATCTATAAATGTAATTATAACATGCCCATTTTAGGGCATTTAAATTAAGAAATAACAGAAATTATTTCTTTTCTGACTTTTTTTCTCCTTGTGGTGCTTCAGCAGCTTCGCCCTCTGCTCCTTCTTCTACAACTTTACCTTTCTTTTCTACTTCAATTGTTGAGAGATCTACTGGTTCTTCCACAACTTCTTCTTTAGCAAC
The DNA here is from genome assembly GCA_021731245.1 of Patescibacteria group bacterium. GTDB lineage: Bacteria > Patescibacteriota > Minisyncoccia > Phycocordibacterales > JAKFXT01 > JAKFXT01. Next base: position 58,859 of record JAKFXT010000015.1, on the reverse strand, counting down.
AGTAATGGAAACAACCACCTCAGTTACATCGCCTGTAGCACGAACACCAGCCGGTAATTTCAAATCAGCAATAGTAATTTGACTATCCAAATTTGTAAGGGCGCTTATATCAACTGCAATTGAGTGTGGTAAATCTTTTGGTTCTGCTTCAATTTCAATCTCACGCATAACCTTAACCAAAATACCGCCCAAGCTTTTCACAGCTTCAGACTCTCCTTCAAAATCAAGGGGTATATCAATTTGCACCTTTTTTCCTTTTTCTAGAATATAAAAATCTGCATGACGCACATCTCCCTTCACAGGGTCAAAATCAACTTCGTGTATAAGGGCTTCCAACTTTTTACCTCCATTATCAAGAATTACAACACTGGACTCCCCTGCCTTTTTGAAAACTTTAGTAAATTCACTTCTAAGCAAAACAACTGGTGTTGATTTTTCTTTGTGGCCATAATAAACAGCCGCCATTTGGTCTTTTGGTAGGCGTTTTGAAGTTTTCCCGAGTATTTCTCTAGGTTGTATTGTAAGTGTAAACTGTTCCGCTGACATAAGGGACTAGTATACTGATTTTGCCTTAAAAGGCAATTCCTTACGCCCTACATACCATTGAAAAGACTTAAGCGCTTTTCTACTACTATTTGCACAGCTTCAATCACCGGTTTCATCATTTTATACGGCGCCACCTCATTTGGATTATCATCCATACTCTTTTTCAGAGCGTCATGATAGGCAACGCGAAGTTCTGTACTTATGTGGACTATGGCGACCCCAGCTTTTATAGCATTAACAAAATCCTCATCCTCTGTGCCAGAGCCACCGTGAAGCACGAGAGGCCTTCCTGTCGCTTCACTTATTTCTTTTACTCTTTCAATATTAAGTCTTGGGTCTTTAGTATTTCTAAGCATGCCATGAATATTCCCAACCGATGGAGCAAACAAATCCACACCTGTTTCATCCACAAATCTTTTAGCATCCACTCCCGTAGTTAAATTTGAAAGGGAAACTCCTTCAGGTATTTCGTCCAACACCTTGGAGGACATGCCAATGTAGCCGAGTTCTGCTTCAACTAATATTTCCGGGTTCACTTTTCTTGCATAATCTACACACTGCTTAGCAATTTTTGCATTTTCTTCAAATGAAAGTTTAGCTCCATCAAAAATCACACTGTCGTAACCCTCATCGATCACTTCTTTCACTCTTTCAAATGAATAAGTGTGGTCAGCGTTTAGGAAAATTGGGTGATTAAACTCTTCGCGAGCGCTTGTCACAAGCGCTCGCGCCTCCTTTATTCCTATAAAATCCCTTTCTCCTTCAGAAACTCCAATAATTACTGGCAAATTAAGTTTTCTTCCCGCATTCACCACCGCCCAAAAAACTTCAATGTTAGAAATATTAAAATGTCCTATGGCCACTCCGCGACTTTGCGCGTCTTTTATGTATTCTCTATAAGTTTTCATATTTTATTATTAAAAATTATAACACGTGCTGTGATATAATTTTTCAATGAATCTTGGAGAGAAAAAGGAATTTGATTTTGTTGCTGTTGGCGACATTGTGACAGATGCATTCATTCGTTTGAAAGACGCTTCCGTCCACTGTGATGTAGATAAAGAAAACTGCCAAATCTCAATGCGCTTTGGGGATAAAATCCCTTACGAATTTGTAGAAGTTTTAGCAGGAGTTGGAAATAGTCCAAATGCCGCTGTATCTGCTTCTCGGCTTGGTTTAAAAACTGCCCTTGTTACTGATTTGGGCGATGACAAAGTAGCAGAGGAAACAATCACAACACTCAAGAGCAATAATATAGACACTTCTTTTGTAAATTTGCACGATGGTATGAAAAGTAATTACCACTACGTGCTTTGGTTTGAAGATGATAGAACAATTTTAGTAAAACATTTTGATTATCCTTACAAATTTCCTGATATTGGAAACCCTAAGTGGCTTTATCTTTCATCCCTCGGAGAACAATCTCTTCCCTATCACAAAGAAATAATAAATTATTTAAAAGCACACCCAAGTATTAAATTGGCCTTTCAGCCAGGGACATTCCAAATGAAATTGGGAATTGCCAAACTTCGAGAAATTTATTTGCTCACAGAAGTTTTTTTCTGCAATGTAGAAGAAGCTAAAAGAATATTAAACACAGACGAACATAAAGTGGGTCGCCTACTTCACCTAATGCATCAAGAAGGACCAAAAATTGTAGTAGTAACTGATGGACCAAGAGGGGCTTATGCATACGATGGGAAAGAGGCTTGGTTCATGCCACCTTACCCTGATCCAAAGCCACCATATGAAAGAACAGGTGCGGGAGATGCTTTTGCCTCCACTTTTGCTTGCGCGCTAGCTCTTGGAAAATCAATTCCTGAAGCGCTCTCATGGGGGCCAATTAATTCAATGTCTGTTGTTCAACAAGTGGGAGCCCAAAAAGGATTGCTCCATCGAGGTGATTTAGAAAATTATTTAAATCACAAACCAGAGAGCTATAAGCCACAGAAAATAGTTGAATAGGAATAAAGTGAAAAGAAAAAACCTCCCATCGAATGGGAGGTTTTTTCTTTATATTTTCGGATAAGGCTTATATCTCTCTGGATCAATCTTTCTTTCAAAACAATAATTTCCAGCAGGGTGCTTCCAATTTTCATCTATTCCAAGACCAGGATATGGATACGTCATGGAAGGCTCACTTAACCCTATTCCACCTCCTTTTCCTCCATATGGGTCTGGGTAACTTCTTTCATTGCTTTCTTTATTGAAGACAGCGCAAAGTTTAAAGCTTGTGCCAACTCCTAAAGTGTACTCATAATCTTTTCCTGTTTCCTTATCTTTTGGTATTACAGCACCACTTATTGGGTCGGCTAAATCAGAAAGCGTCTTTGGCATTTTTGATTTCTGTTGCCAATAATTAACTATTTGCCATTGAATATTTTGGAGATCACTCAACTTTTGCTGATCAAAACGAATTTGTCTTTGACTTGCGGGAGATCCTATAACAAAGAATCCGCCAATAATTGAAGCCGCAACAATTACAGCCATCAAGACTCCAAGGGAGCGCCCTACCATTGGCTTCTCTATATATTTCCCTTTCAAATCCCAAGTGTAGTAAAGAAGAGTTAGTCCCGTTAGAATCAATACCGTACCAACTTTTAATATAAATCGAGTGGTAATTTCACCGTTTAGAAAAACATTTACTAGTGTTACCAAATCTCCTATGACAATGATGGATGCAACAAAAATTGTAAGATAGAGCAACCATTTTCTAATTCCAAGCTCTTGTTTTTCTGGATGAGCTCTTAAATCTTTATTTGTATAGTAAGTTGCAAACCAAAACACTGGGAACAAAATTATGAGTACTGCTAAAGAAAATCTAACCGCGGCTGTATACGGATCATAGTAATAAACACTATCTGTAAGAAGGTCTGGGAAAAAATAATTTATGTAATTGAAAAGAAGATTGAGGAGAGAACCAAAAGAAACATATAGGAGTATTACTGTGCCGAGATAGACGAAAAAATCCTTGGCGGTTGTTTTTGGTGTCATAGACGTAACAATATATCAATTACTTCATGAATTTTCAATGAGTCCTTTTACGGCGGTTTTTATACTAGAAACGCTAAGTCCGTAATGTTCTAGAAGTTCATCCTGTGTTCCTGATTGCCCAAATTCATCATTTATGCCAATTATTTTCATTTTAACTGGATGATTTTGAGAAAGAAATTCTGAAACAGCACTTCCCATTCCCCCTTTCGCTTGATGCTCTTCTATAGTCACCACTTTTCCGGTTCGCTTTGCAACGTCCAGTATAGTTTTTTCATCAAATGGTTTTATTGTTGAAAGATTAACAACAATTGTTTGAATTCCATCTTCTTCCAACTCTTTTGCTGCAACTAACGCTTTATGAACAAGGACCCCCGTCGCGACAATTGTCGCGACGGGCTTCTCTCCTTTCCAAAATATTTGCGCCTTTCCAATTTCAAAAGGAGTCTCCTCTGTCGTTATTATTGGAGTTTTTTCTCTCGCCAAACGAATATAAACAGGCCCATTAATTTTAGCGGCAGCAATAGTTGCTTTCTTAGCTTCAACAGAATCACACGGGGAAATTACTGTAAGTCGCGGAATTACTCTAGTAATAGCAATGTCTTCAATCGCTTGATGTGTTCCACCATCAGGTCCGACAGATACTCCAGCGTGGCTTCCTGCGATTTTTACATTTCTATCGTTATAGCAAATTGTAGTACGAATTTGCTCCCAATTACGTCCTGGACTAAACATTGCATAAGATGTAATGAAAGGAACTTTCCCCATCGCTGCCATGCCGGATGCAACTGATGCTAAATTTTGTTCTGCAACTCCTATTTGAATAAATCTTTCAGGAAATTTGTTTTTAAAAAAATGCATTTGCGTGGACTCGGTTAAGTCCGCACAAAGTCCCACTACATTTTTATCGGCTTCTCCTGCTATCAAAAGCCCTTCGCCAAATCCTTTTCTTATTGGCGTTTGTTCAACATCTTTGTCGAACAATTTCATATTTAATTTTTGTTCAGAATTAAGCATTTTCTATTATGTTATCATCCCAATTCCTACATAAAATATAGACAAAAGAACCAGCATACCGGGAATTGCTAAAAAATAAGCAGTTGGTAGAAATATGATGGCCGCAATTACATTTAATATTTTACGACTTACTGACATTTGAGAAAATTCAGCAACTAGATCTTTAAGAAAGCGATAGTAAGCAAAAAGAGATAGTGCAAAAAGTATATAAAAAATAATCGTCTGAATATCACTCATGTTCGCTTTTTATTTTTCCTCCTAGAGTTCTTAATTCTGCAAGAGCCATAGCCCCCTCCTCTTTATTTGGTGGTTTGCCGTGCCACTCATATTTTCTCTCAAATTCTTTTACGCCTTTTCCTGGAATTGTGTGAGCAATAATAACTGACGGCTTTTCAAAAATAGCTTTGGCATGCTCAATTGCAGAAATTATTTGCGGGAAATTGTGTCCGTCTATTTCTTCTACATGCCAATTGAATGATTCCCATTTCTGTCTCAAATTTTCAAGTGGCATAATATCTTCTGTAAAACCATCTATTTGAATATTATTTCTATCGACAATTGCTATCAAATTATGCAATTTCTCTTTCCCCGCAAGCATTATCGCCTCCCAATTTTGTCCTTCATCAAGTTCTCCGTCCCCCATTAAACAATAGAAAAACTTTTGAGTTGCCCGTCCATTATCAATTCTGTCAGCCAAAGCCATACCGACAGTTTGTGAAAGACCACTACCAAGTGGCCCACTAGATGTTTCAAGCATTGGAAGCCATTCTCGATGAGGATGCCCCTGTAAACGAGAGCCAAATTTTCTTAATGTTTTTAATTCCTCAACTTCAAAATATCCAGAGTGTGCCATGGTGGCGTACAAAACTGGGCAAATGTGGCCGTTGGACAAAACTAATCTGTCGCGCTCCTCCCAAATTGGATTCTTTGGATCATGTTTTAAAATATGAAAATAAAGTGCCGTAAATATGTCCGCCATTCCAAGAGGTCCTGCCGTGTGACCCGACTTGGCTTCCAAAAGCATTTCAATAATAGATTCACGAATGTCATTCGCTTTTAGTTCTAACTCTTCTATTTTTTTATCATTTAAAATATCCATTTTAAATTTTTATATATTTTTCAAAGTATCAATTGATTGTTTTATATCCACTGCATTGAAAACATAAGAACCAGAAACAAGTCTCGTTACTCCTGCACTTACTAAAACAGGCGCCGTTTCCTCATTCACTGCACCATCAATGCTTATTATAAGGTTAGGATATTTCTTTCTCAATTCTTTTATCCTCGGTATTACTTTTGGAGAAAAGGCTTCACCCTGATAACCAATTTTTTCAATTCCCATCTGTTGCACGAAATCAACTAATGGAATTAAAGAGTCTATTTTTTCAAGCGGAATCTCTGTACCAATTGCGAGCCCTATTTCGGGTGCAGAATAATTATCTGACTTTCTGCCATATTCTTGGCGAATTTTCTCAATTATACTTTTTATTTCTGGGTGACTTTCAAAATGCAAGATTATTCTAGAGGCTCCAATCTTAATCCATTCAAGTGCATCCCTATCAGGACTTGATACCATCAAATCAATTTCATAATTTATTTTTTCCCATTCAGGAAGACCGAGGGCTTCTCTCTGCAACTTTTTAAAATCCATAATTTCTCCGTGATATGGCCAAGTTTTTTCTGGCACAAAATCACCGTCCATAATATCTAGCTGAACAGATGAAACAAAAGGTGCAACCCGTGCAACTTTGGACGACAAATCAGCAAAGTCACTTGGCATTATGGCAGGAATTATCTCAATCATTGAACAATTGTAACCTGTTTTAGAAATTAATGCAGATTGATTCAAAAAATCAAAAATAAATGATTGCAGCGCTTTAATTTGCGTCTATTTTTTTCAAACGACGAACGTGTCTCTCGTCTTCGCTGTAAGCTGTTTCCAACCAAAGTTTGACTACTTTTTCTGCTTCTTCACTCGTTAAAAAACGAGCCCCTAGTGATAAAATATTTGAATTATTGTGTTCACGAGATGTTTTAACTACTTTTTCGTTTCCTCCATAATAAACGGCGGCACGAATCCCCTTAAGACGATTTACAGCGATGGCTTCACCCTGTCCTGAGCCACCGATAACAATACCTCTAGTATCATTTGGTTCTTTCAATATTTCTTCAGCAACCAGAGAAACATAATCTGGATAGTCATCATTTGGATCATGAGAAAAAGGTCCTTTATCAATAGCTGTGTAGCCTTGGGTATTTAAAAAACCAATAAGATGATTTTTTAATTCAAAACCGGCATGGTCTGATGCTAAATATATTTTCATATTATGATTTTTCCAAAATTATTCTTTTACTAAAACCACCTCGTTTTTCTCTTTTTTCTTTTTGTATTTTATTTAAAGTATCTTTATCCCAAGATTTTAGTCTGCAAATTTCTTCAATAACTTCCATTATATCGGCCATTTCCTCAAGAGAAGGTTTGTCGGAAAATTCTTTCGCCTCTTCAACTAACTTCTCAAGAAGTTTTCTTGAGAATTCTTCTTCGCCAGCTTCTCGAATCACGCACTCCTCTCCTTTTTCCTTTATAATTTCGGGGATTCTATCTCTTACTAACTTATCGTACCTCTCCATATTTTTTTAAAAAAACTCCTTTGCTTTTTCTCGTATAAGAAAAGCTCTTGGTAATTTACTTATCAAATCTAAAACTTTATTTTGCTTAAGTCCCGTAGATTCTTCTCCGCCAGAAGAAGTCATGACTTTATTTATAGCTTCTGCGTAATAAGAGCCAGGTTTGTTACCAACTTTTTCATTAGTTGAAGTAATATTTGGAATTAAAGTGAGCCTTTTAATAAAATCATCTATGTTTTCAGCTGAAATTATTAATTCTATATTTAACAAATTCTCCCAAGTCTCTCTTACTTCTTCTGGGGCACAATCTATTAGTGCCGAGTATTGTTCAGAATTTAGATTTCCGGAATTAATATTTATGGAAACCTTGTCATAATTTCCACGCATAGTATCCGCAACTTCTTTATACTCTTCCTTTTTTCCCACAAGATTAATCAGGTCTTCTGGACTTTTCGCTTCAGAAAAATCAATATTTTCTATTTCTACTCTCTCCGCTTTTGGTTCGCCATTCATATTCATATATTTTTACCGCTTTCTATAACATGCTCGAGTAATGCATGTGAATACCCCATTTCATTGTCATACCAAGCGCAAACCTTAACTAAATTTCCATCAATAACACGCGTCAAATTAAGATCAGCGAGTGAGGCGTATACACTTCCCACAATATCAGATGAGACTAGTGGCTCATCAGTTACAGAAAAAACTCTTTGCCAACGTTTTTCAAGAGACGCTTTTTTTAGAACTTCATTAACCTCTTCTACACTTGTGTTTCTTTTAGCAATAAATGTAATGTCAGCAATGGAACCAGCTGGAACTGGCACGCGCATTGAAATTCCATCAAATTTACCAATTAATTGTGGGAGTGCCTGGGACACAGCAATAGCAGCCCCAGTTGATGTCGGCACTATATTTTGTGCTGCGGCTCGCCCTTCCTTCCAATCTTTCTTTGACGGACCATCTACAATTGCTTGGCTTGCGGTGTATCCATGCACAGTAGAAAGGACTGCTTTTTCTACACCAATCGCTTCGTCCAATATTGCAATGAGTGGACTTGCTGCATTCGTTGTGCAAGATGCATTCGATGAAATAGAGACATCAGTAAATAAATCATCATTAATACCAAGCAAAACTGTTTCTCCTTTTATTCCATCCGGCGCTTTATCTTTTACAGGCGCAGTAATTACCACTCTTTTTGCTCCAGCATCCAAATGCACCTTTGATTTCTCGTATGAAGCAAATAGTCCAGTAGACTCAACAACAATATCAATCCCCAACTTGCCCCAAGGAAGCTTACTTGGTTCTTTTTCACTTAAGAAAGTAATTTCTTTCCCATCTACTATTAGTTTTCTATTTTCACCTTCTACTTCAGTTTTTATATCCAAACCACTTTTTCCATAGACAGTGTCGTACTTCAAAAGATAGGCGAAATTCTCCACCATACCCAAGTCATTTATAGCTACAACTTCAATTCCCTTCTGTTTTATAGCCAATTTAAAGAAGGCTCTACCAATTCGCCCAAAACCGTTTATCGCTATTTTCGTTGCCATCCCATTAGAAAGTTAAGTGTTAACCGCTTAATTATACATTATTTGATAAATTTTCTAACGGGACAAGTAATTGAAGATATTTTAGGTAACTTGACCATATTTAGTGAGATTCTTCCATTAGTAGATTTACTATAACTTTTTAAAGAAAACAAAACATTGTTTCTTAAAAGAGTACTCTGGAGAACCGCTAATATTTTCACATTCCTGTATATCTTGACTATATTTTGCTATTTGCAAATGACACAAATCCTTACGACCTACTTTTTCTATACTTCTACAAAAAATAGAATCGGTACTTTCAACAGCGTTATTAAATAAGCACGTATCCCTTTCAACAAGAGCAATGTCACAGTTTTGAATTATTTGTTGTATTTCTTGTTCATTTAGTCCTTTTTTTTGTTTTGGTAAAGTATTTCTCGAAATTATGTCCACCATTTTAGGATCTTCAAAAACACTGGGGTGAGGAGGTCGCGCCTGATAATCAAACAAAACGGGGGATCCTATAATCTCATAGCATTGCGTTTTAATAATTTCAGAACTAATTATATTTTCACACTCTTTAATATCTTGCGTGTCTCTGGCTATACGCAGGTAGCATAAGTTTTTATGTTTTATACTATTTATTTTTCCGCAAATTTCCGAATTTGAATACCCTGTTGCCAAAGGGAAGATACAGGCCGCTTCCCCAGAAGAAAGACACCCCTGTAAATATGGGAGGTCTCCTGGTGGAATTGGTCTATTTTTTCTAGGAAACAAGTATGGAGAAATTGGTGCAGAAAAGATGGACTTTAAAGAACCCACTGTTGCATAACACTGTTCTTTAAAACGTGAAATCCCAACATAATCAGAGTTGGAAACTTCGTCTGCCATAAAATCACAGGCTTGCTCATTTGAATTATTTTTGGCCACTCGAAACAAGCATTCATCATGAATTTGACTTGGCTCAGGAGACGAAGCCCAAAGAAATCCTCTTTCCGATGGCAATTTACCAGGTAAAATGTGGGAACAAGCTTTGGGAGAATTTAAAAAAGCTGCAATTTGTCTTTGAATTTCTCGAGAAGGAAAAGCTATTAGGTATATAAGGATAATACTAAATACTATACAAATTAGAGTATGTAGTTTTAAAAATCTATGGGGTGTCGGCAGAATCTCTTTCCTTTCAGAGATTTCTTTTACATAAAAGTTTCTTGCTATTTTAATTACGAAAATACCAATAATCAAAATACTTAGTACATAAATTACACTTATGGGAAGGTAAAAAATAAGAAAAATAGAAATAATATCTATTCCTAAAAAATCAATTAAAATAAATTTAAGACCAAAAAGAATTGAGAGAAAAACCAGTTCGTATATTGCGATGGTTAAAAATATACCTTTATTCGTTTTAAAGTTAAATTTTAAAGTAAGAAAGTGACTTAAAAACGATAGAAAAAAGATGCCAACAGGAGTGATCATGATCAATAAATTATATCAGGGATTTTATAATATCTCTCAGAACCTGCGGGTTAGCACTCCCCTTTGATTTTTTCATACCTTGACCTACCAAAAACTGAATTGAGGTCTCTTTTCCAGCTTTATATTCTTCTACCGCCTTTGCGTTTTCTGCAATTACATCTTCTGCTATTTTTTTAAGCGCGCCTTCATCACTTTGCTGTAACAATCCTTTTTGCTTAGCCAATACTTCTGGCACCACATCTTCGTCATAGAGAAAAGAAAGGAGGTCTTTGGCTCCGCGCGAAGAAACTTTATTCTCTGCCGTCATTTTTATAAGGTCTGCAAAATTTTTGGGAGAAACTACAAAATTACGATTAGTATTTTTATAAAGTCCGGCTAAGTCCGACGTAATATAGTTTGAGGCAAGTTGAATTAACTTTTTATCATTTTCCAACTCCTTGGAAGCATCTTCGAAAAACTTTCCAAACATTTCGTTGACGACATACATTTCTGCATCCTCCTCTTTCAATCCTTCTTTAAGATAACGCGCTCTTTTCTCCCATGGTAATTCTGGTAATTCTTTTTTAAGATTTTCTTTTGAAAATTCTTCTATTTCTGAAATATATAGTTTTGGTAAATCTGGGTCTGGGAAATATCTATAATCATGAGAATCTTCTTTGAGACGCTGACTGAAAGTGGTTAAATTATTTTCATTCCAACCACGGGTTTCTTGCACCACGCTTCCCCCTTCATCCAGTAATTTACTCTGGCGCTCTATTTCGTAGGCAATAGCACCGGACACAGCCTTAAAAGAATTCAAATTTTTTACTTCCACTTTTGTACCGAGTTTTCCCTCTGGTGCAACCGAAATATTGGCTTCCACTCTCATTTGTCCTTTATCCATATTCGCTTCTCCTGCACCAATATATCGAAGGAGTAGTTGTAATTCTTTAGCAAATTTCACTGCAGTTTCTGCATCATGTATTACAGGCTCAGTCACCAATTCCATTAAAGGTACTCCGGCGCGATTGTAATCTATCAAACTAATATCTCCTTCGTGTTGAGAGCGTGCAGTGTCTTCCTCCAAGTGAACCCTTGTGATTTCTATATCATTTATTAAACCACCAGAAACAAGTGGGTATTTGTACTGACTTATTTGATATCCCTTTGGAATATCTGGATAAAAATAATTTTTTCTATCAAACTCCGTAAAGTCGGCTAATTTACCTCCGACCGCCACTCCCATTTTCAAAACATGCTTAACAGCTTCTTTGTTTATAACAGGAAGAGTGCCTGGGTGCGCCATACATATTGGACAAATATTTGCGTTTGGGGTTTTCTCATCTCCATCATTTTTACAACCACAAAACATCTTTGTGTTTGTCTTCAGTTCGGCGTGCACCTCAAGACCAATGGTGGGAATATACTTGGACATAGTAAAATTATACCATTCTATACTTTAAGAGTTTTGAGTAAATTTTCTGAAAACTTTTTTACAGAATTATCATCAAGGATGGTTACTGTAAGAACTTCCTTACAAAGTTTCTTAGCCAATTTTTCTTTTTTCTTTAAATCTTCCTCGGTTATCATATCTGTTTTGGTCAAAATGAGGACTTCCTTTTTTTCTATTAATTCCTTTGAGTATTTCTTGAGCTCCTCTCTTATAGTTTTATAGTCTCCAGCAATGTCATCGCTCTCCAGAGTGATGCAATGAAATAAAATTTTAGTTCTCTTAATGTGGCGCAAAAATTTATGCCCCAAACCCTTGCCCTCTGATGCACCTTCAATTAACCCTGGAATATCTGCCAAAATAAACCCAAACATTTCTCCTAAGTTTGGTTCAAGTGTAGTAAATTGATAACTGCCAATTTTTGCATGAGCTCTAGTCAAAGCGTTAAGTAAACTCGACTTACCAGCATTAGGTAAGCCAATGAGTCCTGCATCTGCTATAAGTTGTAATTCAACAGAAAAATCTGCCGTTTCCCCAATTTCACCCTTAGTCGCTTTTTCTGGACTTCTATTTATTGATGATTTAAAAAATTCATTACCCAAACCACCTCTCCCTCCGTGAAGCAGTATTTCTTTCTTGCCTTCTTCTAATATTTCTATTGTTCTCCCCGTTTCTTCATTTTTTATAATAGTACCTATTGGGAGCTGAAACATAAGATCAGCGCCATATGCCCCCTGTCTTGAATTACCTTCGCCATCATGGCCATTCTCAGCTCCAAGCTCCTTTATATGGCGATATTTGACCAAAAGACCAACGTCACGAACGCCAACCGCATATACATCCCCACCCTTACCACCGTTTCCTCCGTTTGGCCCTCCCCATGGCTTTCCTTTCTCGCGCAACCATCTAACCACACCACTTCCTCCGTGGCCTGCTTTTAAATTTATCTTTAATTCGTCGACAAATGCCATTTATCTGTTTTATCAGTTTTTATTGATCTTGTAAAAATGACGCCCTATTAAAATCACCAGAACAGCAACAGCTCCTGCAGAAAAAAGAGCTAAGTATTGTTTAGATAATGCTGCCTCTCCACCATAACTCCAAATAATTGAAAAGGGTGTAACCCCAATTGCAGTTGCGAGGGTGTATCTAAATAATGAAATATTAGTAAAAAGTCCTATGGCATAACTTAAAATATCTACAGGTATAAGCATACGTAAAAAAATCAAACTTAAAAAACTAAGTTCTTGTGGCACACGATTACTATACTTTTCAGTTTCTTGCAGTATTCGTAAAAAACTTAAAGCTCTTTTACCAAAACGTCTTGATAACAAAAAAGCTACAACAGCGCCAATTGTCCAAGCAGCAATACAGACAAGAGACGTTAGTTGCCAACCAAAAATTACTGAGGCAAATGGAACTAAGGAAATAGTATTCAAAGGAGCTATAACAGTTGAAAAAAACAAAATTACACCAAGTATAAATAATCCCTGTAACAATCCCGCTTTTCCTATAAACTCTCTCGCCCCATCAATCCATTCCGAAGGCAACAAAAAAGGAGATAGGATAAGTAAAGATACTAGTCCGATAAATATATAGTGGCGGGAAGCCCACCTAAAAAAATCCATAAATTATTTTAGTTCAAAAAGCGATCTAAAATCCATTTTACAACAACTATAAGTAAAGCTCCGATAAAGGCGGCCACAAATCCGGAGACTTCAAATCCATTTACAAAAAATGATGCGAACCAAAACAAAAGTGCGTTTATAACAAAAGTGAAAAGTCCTAAAGTCAAAAGATTTATCGGTAATGTCAAAATAAGTGCCAATGGTCTTATAAAAATATTAAGCACTCCAAGGACAAGTGAGACTACTAAAGCGGTAGTAAAATCTGGAACGCTAATACCAGGGACGAGATCGTACTGTGTTATACCAAGAAGAGCTAGGGCAACTACGACAATTTTAACCAAAATTTTCATAATTTAATCTGTCAATTTATGTATTATTGTCTGCGCTGCAGAAATTATAAGAGCAGCTGAAAAAGCGGCGAGCCAACCATTAAAAGATCCATCAATACTAAATTGCTCTCTATCCATAGATTTACCTATAAACCACAACACGGCCGTATTTAAAAAAACAGTAAAGAGCCAGATGGTTAGGAGTTTCATTGGAACTTTCATTGTGGCAAGAATGGTTCTTGCGGCAATAGAAAGAAGTCCCATTAAACTTGCGACAACGAAAGCGCTATAAAAACCAGAAACATAGATTCCGGGTATAAAATTCTTAAACGTCAAAAAATATATCGTGACTGATGTTAATACTAAATGTATGAGAACTTTCTTTGGCTCCATCTTTTTGCTTAATATTATACCTTTTTAATTACACTAACGCCTCTAATGTATTCCACAAGTTGATTTAGAAGCTTTTCTAATTGTTCTTGATATTTTTCATCAGGCGCCTTGCCTTCAGCAAATTTTTCATCTGCAAATGATGTGTGGAGGACCGCAGGAAGAGAAATGATTCCAAAGTTATTAAGTATGGGCTTAAGATTCTCCGCCATACGTGCACCACCCCAAGGACCATCTGAAACCGTAACGAGTAGCGCTGGTTTTCTTATGTACTCATCATGGGCCGAGTCCAACAAAATTTTAAACTCTCCAGGATATCCGTGATTATATTCTGGAACCACAAAAATAAACCCATCACTCTCTTTTGCTATTTTTTTCCAAACCCCAGTAATTTCGCTTTTTTCGGACGGTGGTATCGTTTTGCCAAAAAGATGATCCTTAACATCTACCATTGATACTTTTAAACCATCTATAATAGAAGATTTTTCAAAAACAAACTTAGCCACTTTTTCTGACACTCTCCCATCTCTTGCGCTACCTAAAACTAGTATGATATTAAGATTTTCCTTCATATTCTATAATTTCTGATTTTTTATTATTAATAAATATAATTAGACATAAGATTAAAGTAGACACTAAAGCAGAAATGAGGCAATAAATACAGAAAGCTTGAATAACAAATCCTTGAAGATACGTAAAATAAAGTGAAAAAATAAAACCAACGATTGCGCCAAGAAGAGTTATTCTTTTTATTAGAAAGTTATCATGTCGCATAAGAAAAAATACTAACAAAAACATAACTCCATAAAATAAAACTCCAAAAGTAGGAAGCGGTATGCCTAAGAAATGAGAATACGGGCTTTGCGCAACAGTGTTACATCCATCAAATAACAAGCAATTGATTGGGTCAGCATTTATATATTTATAAAATAGATAAAAAGAATCTACTAAACCAATAATAACGAGCCCCATTGTAAAAAGCATCACTTTTGATTTCATTTTCTATTTTTTATTTTTTATTTATTTCTTCAATTGTAGAGCGTATAGTAGAAAGCTCTTTACGAACTTCATTCAAAATACTTTCCTCCCGAGAAACTTCTCCTTGAATTCTTTTTAACATGTCTGTTTCTAACCCTATCTCTTCTTCAGTTTTTTCAATAATTTTCTTTTCTCTACGAAGACCGGAAATTAAAATCGCATCTCCCACAAAAAATGATGAAAAAAGCCCTGTCATTAGAAGAATTGTTCCTCCTACTAACAAAGAGAGTAATGCTCCTTCAAGATTGCTCAATGAGTAGGTTTTTTCAATTTCATCTGCAACATGCCAAATCCCACGCCAAAAGAGAATTATGGCGGAGCCACCTATAATTGAATAAAGAATTGGTCTTCTGGAAAGACGCTCTCGTACCCTATCTTCAAGTTTATCAAAAAAATGAATTAAATGTCTCATATTTCTAATTATATCATGAAAAATAGACCGTTTTTAGACAATTTTACCTGTTTCACTATCTTTCATTTCCTTTATTTCTGTTTTTATATATTAAATAAAAAATACCAAAAACTATAATTAGCGCGAAGATTGTCTCCACTGTTTGAAACTTCGAAGAAATATCTTTATAAAAAGTACCGAGTTGCCAGCCCAAGAAACCTACAATTGTAGCTCTTACTAAAACACCCAGAAATGAGATGTAAATGAATTTAGTCAGAGGATATTTAATCAAGCCACAAAATACATTAACGAGCATTATGGGAAAAAATGGAGTGGCACGAGCTAAAAAAATAAGAACCTCGTCTCTAACCCCTTTTGAAGTTCTTTCTTTTATTTTTTCTATATCACTTAAACTAACTCCCACATATTTACCGAAAATTTTAATGGCTGGTTCTCCAATAAAATAGAAAATGTAATAAGCAACCAGTGATCCAAGAGTAAGCCCCAGTGAAACTGGAATAACAACTTTCATAAATAATTTTAAAAAAGAAGAAAAAATTACTGGATCATTTCCAAGCATAAAAAACCCACTTGTCATTATTACTAAAGTTGAAGGAACAAAGGCTAAAATTTCTTCCAAAAATCCAGCCCAGAAAATACCCCAGGCCCCATGGGTAATAATAATGTTTTCAATAAAAGTAAGTAGATTTTGTATCACAGATAATTATAGTTAAGTTAGAGAAGACACTTCTTCAACATTTTTCTCTAAAACAACATCCCCTTCTCCAAAAAGAATTTTACCTTTGAACTTCCTGTCCTTTAAAAACAATGGTATCCAAAATTTATCAGCTGCCCACATTTCCATAAAAGGAATTTCATCAACAAAAAACCATTTCGGATTCATTTCTTCCGTTTCCTTTGGCTCCCCTCTATAATCACGAGCTTTAAAAATATGAACTTGTAAAAGTTTTCCATCCACCTTAAATTCAAAATTCAAAATTCCTAATTTTTCTAAATTTTCTACTTCAATCCCCGACTCTTCACTTATCTCTCTTTTGGCTGCCTCTTCTATTTCTTCACCTTGATTAACTTTCCCACCAAAACCATTCCAGCGCCCCGCGCCAAAACCTCTTTTTTTCATAGCCAAAAGAACCTTGGGATGCTGATGAACAACAACCAATGTAAGCAATTTCATATCTCCTGACATAAACTCTTATTGAACTGGCAATGTCACTTGTACATTGGGAATAAATGCCGCGTCTAATTCTTTTCTAAATCCTGCCATTATTTCTTCCACTGTATTTCCTTGAGGATTACTAATCTTCTTACCGTTTATGAAAAAAGTTGGAGTTGCTTCCACTCCCAATTTCACACCACTTTTATAATCATTCTGAACCTTACCTTTAAGTGCTGGGTCATTGTAATCATTTTCAAATCTTTCAATATCAAGGCCTAACTCCGTCGCGTATTCTTTATATTTATCAAGTGGCTTTGAAACAGTCGCCCAAGCGTCTTGATTTTGGAAAAGCATTACATACATTTCCCAGAACTTTCCTTGTCGCCCCGCAGCTTCTGACGCACGAGATGCGGCCATGGCATTCAAGTGTTGTGGTAGAGGAAAATGTCTATAAACAAAAGTAATACGATTTTTGTATTCTGCAACAATTTGTTCAACCATTGGAAAATAGCTTCTACATGCAGGACATTGGAAATCACTGTATTCCATTAAAACAACAGAAGTGCTTGTACCAACTGTCCAATCAGAAAGAGAAATTTCTTCTGTAGGAACAGGAAGTCCTGTAGCACTTTTATTTTTATATAAAGCCGCTCCTGCGAGTAGCCCTATAAAAATAACTATTACGCCTATTATCCAATAAAAACCATTATTCATTTGGCTATTATATATTAAAAACGAAAATCGGCATCTTGACTTAAGATCACAATTGACGAAAGATTGGTGACCTTTTAAATCTCATAACCCTTAAGGCATTGAGAAGTGGTATAAAGTCCGTCAGGAAATTAAAAGCAGCGGCAGAAGTTGGGTTCAGCACATGGGTAAAAACTAGGTAAAGACCGACTCCATTTATAACAATCCACCACATAAAGTTTTGCTTTGCAATTTGCATAACAAAACGTGACAAATCTACCGTTTCAGGAATTTTCGAGAAATCATCGTGCATCAAAATAACATCAGCTGCCTCAATTGACACATCAGAGCCGACGGCTCCCATAACAATCCCGATCGGCGCTCTTTTTAATGCAGCCGCATCATTCACTCCATCACCCACTACTGCAAGCATATCTTTAGGACTTTTGTGTAAAAACTTTTCAACTTCTTTAACTTTATCTTCTGGCAACAAATTCGCCCTAACTTGTGTAACGCCGGCTTCAAGTCCAATACGGTGAGCCACCATTGCATTGTCTCCTGTTAGCATCAAAATTTCTTTAACACCCAATAATTTCAAATGATCAATGTCGTTCTTAACATTTTTCTTTAATTCATCAGAAACAATAAAAAATCCTAGAACTTCTTTTCCTTTACCGATATAGGTTATATTAAAACCAAGGAGTTCTGCTTCCCTCATACGCTCCAATAAATCTTTAGAGAGTGACGCATGCATCTCTTCCATGAAACTTCTTCTCCCTAAAAAGAAATGTCCACCTTTAAAACGTGCAACAACTCCTTTTCCTACTTTTTCTTCATATGAGTCCGGCGACTTCTGCTTAGTAAATTTAGAAACATATTTCTCAATTGCACGAGAGGCTGGGTGTTTTGAAATAGAAGAAGTCAAAGATGCCGCTTCAAAAAAATCATCACTATCAATTCCTTTACCTATTACACAACCCGCAACACCGAGCTTTCCCATAGTTAATGTCCCTGTTTTATCTACAACCAAAGTATTAAGTCGAGAAAGACCTTCCAAAAATTCAGCGCCTCTTATTATGACTCCTCTTTTAGCTGAAATTGCTACTGCCATTAAGAATGCCAGTGGAATCGCCACTGCTATTTCGTCAGCACAAACAACCAAGAGAATACTTAGAACCAAAGAGACATCCTGACTTACAGCATAAACAATAATCGAAACCAAAAAAGCCCCTCCAATATAGTAAGCCGACAATTTATCTGCAATTTTAACAATTGGTGCTTTCTGCTCTGCCGCTGACTCCACTAAAGAAATTATTCTTTCTATTGTTGAGTACTTCCCCACTTTTTGGGCCACAATTTCAAAATTTCCTTGTACAACAATTGAACCACTCAAGATTTTATCTTCTTCTTTTTTATAAACGGGAATAGACTCTCCTGTAATAGAGGATTGATTGAGAAGACCTGAACCTTCAATAATTTTTCCATCTACCGGAACACTTTCTCCTAGAGAAACAACCACAGTATCTCCCAATTTAACTTTATTAATTGGAATCTCTACTATTGTGTTTCCATGTCTTACCCTTGCATACTTAGGTTTAAGTTTTGCTAAACTATTTAGTGCATTATTGGCTTTAGAATCACTCCAAGTATGAAGCATTCTTGCAAAAGCAAGCATCAGGGTGATAAAGGCGGCTGATGCCCATTCCTGCGCTATAAAAGAAAAAATTAAAGCAATTCCCGCAAGAATATCTGCTGTAATACGCCTTTCTTTAAAAGAATTGAATACGGCTATTGCAACAGGAATGTTGGCTATTATGGAAATTCCAATAAGAAATGGATTTATTATATTTTCTGCAAAAATATTTGCGTAGCGAATAATCAATACAGCTACGGTGAAAGTAATAAAAATAGTATCCAACCAAATTGGGAGCTCACCAACTAGCAAAAGTTTTTTAAAAGAGACCTTCATTCCCTTATATTTTCGTATTGACGGCCTTCAATTGCAAGGACTAAAACCTAACAAACATTTATTTATTTAAACTAGAGATATTTTCTAGAAACCATTCATCAATTTTCTTTTTAAATTCTTCCTCTCCCCCACTATTATCTATTTTGTAATCAGCGCTTTCTACCACTTTATCTACTTCGTGAGTTCCTGTTGCATTTTTCCTATCTTCTATGTCTTGTCTTTGAAATTCATCAAAACTTAAATTATCTCCAATACGCCCTCTTTTTTTCATTCTCTCATATCTAATTTCTGGCCTAGCAGTAACACCGACAAAAACAAACCTGCTCCCAAATTTATTCTTCAAAAATTCACTCTCCTTTCTGTTTCTAAAACCAGAAAGGATTGTATCTCCTTTTATATTCTCTGAAACTTCATCTACTGGATATTGATAACCTCTTTCCATTCTGATTTTACTTACGAAAGCGGAAAGGCCAGGTCTATCTAAAGAAAAGCCGTGTTTAGGTGCTTCTTTTCTTAAATAATCTCCCAAAGAAATATGGGGGAATCCTTTACTTTCAATATATTCTGCAAAATAGTCTTTACCTGCTGATGGTTCTCCCGTCACACCTATAACTATAAAATCTTTTTTTTCTTCAGAAGACATTCCGTCTAGTTTCTCATACTTTCTGTTTCTTTGGCAAGAAAAATCAATAAGCCAAAACGGCCTTCTTTGCTAACAATCTCATTATTTCCAATGCCTCCTTTTGATCTTTACCGTAACTTTTACTAATTTCTAAAATCTGTTTTTCAAAAGCAACTTTTGACATTTCTCTGGTATATCCATGTTTCTTTAAAACTCTAACCCTGTTAAGGGAGTGGGTTATCTTAGGCATAGCTTTATCTAATATTTTTACAAATCTAGCTTCGGAAGTATCTAATTTTTCATATTTTTCTATTGTCTTATGAAGCCAGGGGAAAGTTTTTCCAAATTCCTTTTTTATTCTAATTAAAGCCTTTTTCTCTCTTTTTTCTTTATCCAACATTCTTTTATCTATGCCTTTACCGTGCAAATGAGGGGTGTCCCCTGCGTAAACTTCTACCAAATCATGAACTAAAGCAAATTGGGCAACCAATCCCAAATTCAAGCTTTTTTTATAATCTGACGCAAAAGCGCAAGCAATAATTGAGAGCAATACAGTGTGGTCTGTATCGGATTCTAGTGTAATGTCATCTTCGTGATAGGTAATTCTATTTACCCGTGCAAATTGCAAAACCAATTTCCCAAGATCAACCATTTTATCCGCAACATTTAAATTTATTTTCTTACTTGCCATGGCAATGCTTATACTTCTTACCGCTTCCACACGGGCACGGTTCGTTTCTACCTACTTTCGACACACCGGAATTATCAGTATTGCTTGTTACAGAAGTAGATGATGTTATTGATTCTGCTCCATCTTTAATTTCAGTTAAATTTGATTGTTTTTCCATTGCAATTGCACCTTCTGCCAAAATTGGAAGTAATCTAGTAATTTCATTAAACATTCCTTCTTCCATTTCTTTAAATAATTTCAATCCTTCCTTTTTATACTCCACCAATGGGTCACGCTGACCATAAGCGCGCAGATTTACAGATGAACGCAGATAATCCATCGCTTCAAGGTGATCTATCCAAAATAGGTCTATAGTTTGCAAAACCAAACGGCGCAAATTCAAATAAAAATTATCGGCCCCTATTTTTTCTTTAAGCTCTTTTACTTTAGTAGTCAAACTTTCATCTCCCAAAATAACTTCTTCCAAAAATTTATCTACTGTCTCAGTTTCCCCCAAAAGCATATCCCTTCTACGCGCATACATTATTGTTCTTTGATGATTCAAAATATCATCGTATTCAAGGACATGTTTTCTAGAGTCAAAGTGAAATCCTTCAATCTTTGTTTGAGCAGATTCCAATGAGCGAGTTATGAGACGATTTTCAATTGGCTGGTCTTCTGGAATACCAAATCGCCCCATCATTGATTTAATGGTATCGGACGCAAAAACTCTCATAAGTGAATCCTCAAGTGAAACGAAGAATAGTGTAGCGCCTGGGTCTCCCTGACGAGCGGAGCGACCGCGAAGCTGATTATCTATGCGACGAGCCTCATGTCTTTCCGTTCCTAAAACAAAAAGCCCACCATTCTTTTTCACTTCTTCATACTCTTCATTTGTTGCTGGATTCCCGCCCAACTTTATATCCACGCCACGCCCAGCCATGTTTGTCGCAATAGTTACTTGGCCATTTTTTCCAGCTTGGGCAATTATTTCTCCTTCCCGTTCGTGATTCTTAGCATTCAATATTTCGTGCGGAATTCCCTCTTGTTTTAAGTAAGCAGAAAGTAATTCATTTTTTTCAATTGAAACAGTTCCTATCAAAACCGGTTGTCCCCTTTCGTGAAGTTCTTTGACTCGAACAGCTATTGCTTTAAACTTTCCTTTCTCTGTTTGGAAAATCTGATCTTCAAAATCTTTTCTTGCGGAGGGTCTATTGGTAGGAATAGCCACAACTTGAAGTCCATAAACTTTATAAAATTCTTCAGATGAAGTTATAGCTGTTCCTGTCATACCAGAGAGCTTTTCGTAAAGACGAAAATAGTTCTGATAAGTAATTGAAGCAAATGTGCGAGACTCTTTTTGTACAGACACCCCTTCTTTAGCTTCAATGGCCTGGTGAAGACCTTCGCTCCAGCGACGACCGGGCTGAAGACGCCCTGTGAACTCATCCACTATGACAATCTCATCGTTTTTTACCACATATTCTTTATCTTTTTCAAAAATAGCGGAGGCCTTAATAGCCGTTTCTAGGTGGTGCACATATTTAATACCTTTTTCTGTATAAATATTAGAAACTCCCAACATCTTTTCTGCTTTGGTTATTCCATCATCAGTCAAAGTTATGGCTTTTAATTTCTCATCAACAAGAAAATCCTCATCCTTCTTCATTTGGCGAGAAATCTTGGCAAAAACATTATAAAGCTCGGCGCTTTCTGAAGATGGGGCGGAAATGATCAAAGGTGTTCTGGCTTCATCTATCAAAATAGAATCGATTTCGTCCACTATTGCAAAAGAATGTGGTCTTTGGCGAAGAGAGTCCTTACTGTATTCAAGATTATCGCGCAAATAATCAAAACCAAATTCGCTATTTGTTCCATAAGTTATATCTGCTCTGTATGCCTCTTGCCTATTACATGGTCGCAAAAATTCATGTAGCACTTTAAATGAGCCGAGCTCGTCTCTTTCTTTATCAAGCTCTTTGTGCGTTGGATCATAAAGAAAAGAAGAGTCATGATTTAAAATTCCAATCGATAATCCCAAAAAAGAATATATTTCCCCCATCCAAACAGCATCACGTCGAGAAAGATAATCATTTACTGTAACGACGTGCACCCCTTTACCCGATAAGGCGTTTAGGTAAGCAGGAAGAGTTGCAACCAAGGTTTTACCTTCACCCGTCCTCATTTCAGCAATTCCTTTACGATGAAGAATGATTCCGCCCACTATTTGCACATCGTAATGTCGTTCACCACGGAGGCGCTTGGCTGCTTCACGAACAAGAGCAAAGGCTTCAGGAAGTAATTCATCCAGAGTTTCTCCTTTTTGAAAACGCTCTTTAAATTCTATGGTTTTTGCTTTTAAAGCATCATCAGTTAGTGCAGATATGCTCGTCTCAAAAGAATTAACCTTTTGAAGATCTTTCTGCGCCTCCTTTAAGGCGCCTTGTCCACTATCAGCAAAGCCTTTAAGCCAATTAAACATGATGGGCATTTTAGCACATTTGGACCCTAAAAATAGGCCTAAAAAGACAAAAGACCCTGTTCTTGCGAAGAGAGTCTTTTGTCTTAAGTGAGAAGTCCTTAAAAGAAGATTTACATCTTCTTTTTCTTTGACTTCTTGGCCTTCTTTTTTGAGGCCTTCTTTTTCTTTGCCATGTTCAGTGTTAGAACTACTTTATAATTCACAGATGTTGCCGACCTCTTTTTTCGGCATTGATAATTTTAAAAAAATTATCAGATGTTTTTCCAAAAAAAGTGAAACAACAAACTGTTACTTCTAATTAGTATTATCCCGCTAATAAAATACTTTAACAATTATTTTTCACATTTAAATGTGGATAACTTCGCTTCCTTAAATTTTAAATATTTCACAAAAAATTCATAAATAATAATTAATTATTATTTATTTTCTTAAAATTAAATAAATATTTAAGAAATAAATTGAACTTCCCTTTCTAAATTAAGCCCTGTTTTTTCTTTTACACAATTTTGAATTCTTTCTGCTAGGTCTAAAACATCTTTTGCTGTTCCATTTCCTTTATTTATTAGAACTAGATTCTGTTTTTCCCAAACAGAAGCATCCCCCACACTTTCATGACCAAATCCGCACACCTTATCTATAAGAAAGGCGGCCGAAATCTTCGTCTTCCCGCTATAATCCTTCCAATTAGGCACATTGGGGTAAGTTTTTAGTAAAGAAACAGCCAGGGTCTCATCTATTATTGGGTTTTTAAAAAAAGACCCCGCACTCCCATACATTTCAAGATCAGGTAGTTTGTTTTTTCTTATAGAAATAACAGCTTCACGAAGATTAAGTGGGGTAACTTCCAAATCACGCCCTGAAAAGTATTCTTTTATATCTTTATAACTTATGTCCGGACTGAAGATTTTTTTTAATAAAAAATTAACCTTAGTTACAACAAGTTTTTTCCCTTCTTTCTTTTTGAAAATACTATCTCTATAAGAAAACTGGCATTCTTCATTACTAAGTTTAATTTCTTTTAAATTTTCTAAATCAAAAACCTCAACCGAAAGAATCGCCTCTTTTACTTCTTTTCCATAAGCGCCGATATTTTGAATTGGAGCGGCGCCGACACTGCCTGGAATTCCTGATAAATTCTCAAGATCAAATATTTCTTTTGAAACCATCTCCTCAACAAAATTATCCCAGACAACTCCAGCTCCAACCGAAACTGAAAAATCTTCTCCTTGTTCTTTAATTTCAATACCTTCTATATCAATTTTCACAACCAACCCATCAAATCCATCGTCGGAAACTAGGATATTTGAACCGCCCCCGAGCACAAAAATATTAAGTCCTTTATCTTTAGCAAAAAGGGTCGCTTTCTTTAAATCCTCTATATTGTTTATCAAACAAAAAAAGCGGGCCTGCCCACCAATACGAAATGTAGTCAAAGATTTCAGAGAAACGTTTTCTTGCATCCCATTAGAGAGGTCTGTGAGCATGAGTTATTGTATTAAATTTAATTTTTCTCTAACGGGATAAATAAAAATTACACCGATATATGGCCCCCGGGTGCTAGCTCCAAAACTAATGTCTTAAGTGAGCGCAGGCCGGGAGCCATACATAAGAATAATCAGGACTTCAGTCGAAGTATAACAAAAAGCCTATGTGCGGGCACGAAAAGGCCCCACAAGGTTTCCCTTAGGGGCTCTTTCGCAGACATTCGTTAGAACCAACAAGATTGTGTTAGCACTCACTTACTCTCTATTATAGCAAATTTGAGCCAAAAGTCAAGAAAAATCCTACTGCAATATATTCTTCCCCGCCACTAAATCATCTATAAACTTCTGATATTGAGATTTAATGTTTGGATCAAGTTCCAAGTCTCGTGCTTTTTCTAATGCCAATCTAGCGTCTACTTTTCTTCCAAGTTGCACATAAGAAGCCGCAACTCCAGCGTAGTTACGAGAAGTTGGATTACTCTCTGCGCGTTTAAGCCATATAGCAAGAACCTGATCAAATTGTTTTGTATCAAAATAAGCACGAAGTAGTTGTTCGTTGGAATAAGCGGTTGTATTAAAGCCTTCCATTAATACCTGTTTGGCAAATTCATTTTGCTTTGCATATATTGCCGCAACCGCAAGACTAATGCGCGCATCATCATTACTTGGAGCAAGCGCCAAAGTATCTTTCAAAATATTAATAGCCCCATCATTGTCGCCCGCTATCAAATGAAATCTGGCAATTTCAAAAAGTATAGTTTGTTTTTTAGGTGAAAGTTTTTGTGCTTCTAAAAACTGATTAAGCCCCGCCTGATAATCGCCATGATTACCTAGTAATGTGCCGAAAAATATACGATGCCTAGTATCGTTTGGTGCCTGTTTTATCATCTCTTCGTACTGAGCCTTGGTGTATTGATAGAAAGCCTCCTTGTCCTGAGGAGACATTGTGGTTGATTGAGAAGAAGCAAAAGCAACTTGAATCAACTGCTCTCGTATTTCCTGATTACCAAAAGTCTCATAATTAATCGCCTTTTGAAAAGTCTTCAATCTGTCAGCTGGAGTTGATTGCGTGCCACCATTAATAGCTTGAATTAAAGTTGTGTTCGCGGCTATGGCTTTGCCATTAATCGCATAAACTCCCCAGACAGCCAAAACAACAATTACAGAGCTCATAATAGAGAGGCCTAGATTACTCATATTGTTTATTGGGCCAGATATGAAAGACGTTCTTTCAGAGAAATCCTTAGCCGTATCAAAGTGAAGAAAGGCAAGAAATATTACAAATAACAAATAACTAATCAAATTATCGAATACGAAAAAGTTGTGGAACATATAGGCAGAAAAAAGACCTGCCAAAACTGCACGCTCGGCAAAAGCCATATCGCTCTTTTTCCACAAAGCATACAAACCAAAAACATATAAAGATAAATATCCAAGAAGCCCGAGAATACCGCCTGCAATAAGCCAATCTAGAAAAACGTTGTGAGTTCTATCAAACCAAGGTTCATGATTGAACATGTTTGGGTTGTAATTTTTGTTGAAAACATAATTAAAACTTTCTTGCCCCCAACCTAATATCGGTCTTTCTTTAAAACCTTGAATTGCCATCGGCCAAACATAGGCACGAGCTTGTGTTTTTGTTTCGTTTAGTGAAATTGTTGCAAAGCGACTCAATACGGGGCTTGTCATTACAAAATCTGTATTACGAACAAAAAAGAAACCGATAACAATTATAGAAACAGCCCCCACTATTCCCCAAGAAATTCTCTTCAAAGATTTTTCCTCTTTTTCAAATAAGGCTATGAGAAGAGATGCGAGCAAAGTGCCCCCAATAAGACCTAGGATAGCTCCGCGTGTGGCTGTGTAATAAAGTACGAGAGTATAAAATATTGAAATAAACAAATATAAATACTGTCTCTTAAGAAAAGATAGTCCTACTGTCGCTAAAGCAACAATGGGTATAATCCAAGCAAAGATTTCTCTACCCTCTTTAGCTTCAGCTCCTTGCGGCAAAAAGCCAAACATAACCAAAGGAACGAAAACCGCGGAAGCAGTAATTATTGAACGTGAAAGTCCATCCCACTCTAGTCCTTTCTGTCTTATGGCTAACATTAAAGCTAAGAAGAAGTGGAAAACCAAATAAATTGCAAAATAAGTAGCATTCCCTAGAGTTCCGTCTACTCTTATTCCTCCTTGATTAATAGTAAGAAACCCACCCAACTGAAATAACCCGTAGGTAGAAAGACCGGACGCTACTATAAGCATTAAATTAAAGAAATGGTCCCAAGTACTACGCTTTATAAACATTGAACCAAGAACAACAAAGTAAGCGAGAAGGTGAATTAAAGTGACAAAACCTTCCATGCGTTCATAATTACTCCAAATACTTTTTAAAACATATTCACTATTTAAATCAGCCACGAAAATAATTGCTACATAAGCGGAGAAAGCGGCTAGAATACCAGAAAACTTAGGTCTATATAAAGTTTCTCTTAAAGAAAGAATTAGCCAGAGAGCGAATATGATTTCAACTATTATGCGAAAAGTGAAGTTTTTCCCTGTTATAAACGGGAAAAACATAGAACTGGAAACAATAAGAGGGATGAATGGTATTGAAAAGAGCCCAAGTAATATGCCATAGCGCAAGACATTATTCATCCCATTAGAAAGAGAACGCGAAAAAGTTCAACGTTCTACTATAATTTATACTAGTAACAGAAGACGACCATACCGACATATTAACAAACCGTTGTTCGCTATTTCTAACGGGATTCATAGGGCGTTACTATATCACTACAGCGTACTCATGACTAGCCAAGACACCTTAGTCCAGTTAACATAGTTTTAAAGTCTATGAACCTAAAACAAAGGGCTTTTGAACTGTTGAGTTTTGGCGGTCGTCACCTTAAAACTGATTTAATCTATCTCACTAAGGGTGGTACTTGGCTTTCCTTAAGTCAGGGCATCGCTGTTATTTCTGGATTTCTTATTTCTCTTGCTTTTGCTAACTTATTTTCAAAAGAATCATTTGGTACTTACAAATTTATTCTTTCAATGGTGGGCATTCTGAGCGCCTTTTCACTTACTGGGCTTGGCGCTTCGGTCATTCAATCTGTCGCTAGCGGTTTTAGAAATTCTCTTTCTAAAAATTTTAAGATAAACCTGAGGTGGAGTGTAGGAATATTTCTAGGTGGATTAATTATGAGCCTTTACTATTATTTAAATCAAAATGCTTTACTGTCTTATTCTTTTCTTTTAGCAGGAATTACGTACCCAATAATCTCAAGTGCCGGTCTTTATAGCTCATTCCTTCAGGGGAAAAAAGATTTTAAAAGAGATTCTTTATATAATATAATCCGTAATTTTTCCCTAACCACAGCGATTATTCTAGCTCTATTTTTTTCACGAAGCTTACCAATAATCATCTCTGTTTATTTTATAGTGGGCGCAATACTGGCATTATTTTTCTATGTCAAAACAAGAGATATATATAAAAATGAAACCGGAAAAGATGATTCTGGTATTGTTTCTTACGGTAAACATCTAAGTCTAATTGGAGTTATTGGTACGATTGCTGGGTATCTAGATAAAATTTTAATCTTTCATTATCTAGGAGCAGCACCCCTTGCTATTTACGCCTTTGCAATCGCTCCGGTTGAACAACTCCAAGGTGGAAAAAAAATCCTCAGCTCTCTCATTCAACCAAAGTTGGCCGAACGTCCCTTTGAAGAAATTCAAAAATCAGCTCCTCACAAAGCTCTATTGCTTGCACTATACGCTCTTACTTTGGCTGGTGTATGGATTTTTTCCGCACCCTATTTCTACAAATTTTTATTTCCCCAATATCTCGATTCAGTTTTTTACTCTCAAATATATTCCCTGACTCTTCTTGCGATCGCAGGAACAGTGTTCAATGAAACCTTAACGGCTCACAAAAAAAAGAAGGAGTTGTATTTTTATCGAACGATTATCCCTGTGGTTCAAATAATACTTTTCTTTATTTTACTTCCCCTCTACGGTCTCATGGGTCTCATAATCACACATATCATTATGAGATCTTTTAGTACTTTAGTTGGATACTATTTTGTTATGCGCCCCTTTAAAGCTTCTTCTAGTTGATCAACAACCCATCTGCCACCATTTTTATACGGGTCGCCAAAATATCTCTCTTGAAGTTTTTTTAAGATATCTTTAGGAATTTCTACACTCTTTTTTATGCAATCAATCAATTCCTCTTCGCTTTCCACAAAAAATTTGAATTGAGTATTATAATCTTTTAACTCAAAACAATCACCCCACTTTTTGCTTTGAAAGAAAATCGGGGGCTTCAACTGAAGCAAAGCCTCAAGCACTGCCGTACTGTGGGAGCCAACAGCCACATCAGAGTTTGCAATCGCCTCATTCATGGGGCCGCGAAAAATCTTCGCTTTGTCTATTTTCTCCAAAATATCCGGCCTATATTCTTTTAGCCATTCCTCAAAACCATCTTTGTATGGTCGAAATTTTAGATAAAGAGAAATATCTTTTTCCTCAAGAAGTGCCTCCAGAAACGGCACTGTTTCAGATGGCACCCCGAGCTGTTCTGATATAAAAAGAACTTTAATAGTGGTATTTCTATTAGAAGTCAAAGTACCAGAATCATTACTCTGTATTTTACTCCTCTCCATTGGACGCATAGGCCCCGAAACAAAAAGCTGATCCTTTTGGTAAGCCTTACTGTATTTTAAATAATATTCCTTCCACCACTCGCTCCATAGACCGTAAGAGTCAACTGACATATTTTTTCCATCAAAAGGCAATAAAAAATCATAGGCATTATAATAACGAGAGGGAGCTCCGTGCAAAATACCTACTGTAGGAATATTATTTAATTTACAAGCCAGCACTGTGTGAAAATTTCTCTCTAAGGCCGCGGTGATATAACCGGCTTTAACTCCTATAGCACGCAAAATAAATTTCATAATCCTTATGGCCCGAATATCGTCATAGATAGACAGAAGGGAGCGTGTGGCAACCAAAATTTTAAATCGTGTATGAGGATCTTGGTCAGACCCAAAAGTGTTTAAGTTCAATTTTCGTTTAGCAAAAAAACGAGCACCAGAAATAAAACCGGAAAATTTACCAAGAAAATTCACAGCCTCAGAATAAATGACAGGACGTCTCCTTACAAAAAAGTGGTCAAGCATTATTTTCCAAGACTCGAGACTTCTGACAAATTCAACAAAAGGAGTTTTTCTATGTCGTAGTTCTTCATATATAAATTTCAATCTAAAATCATAGTCCTTTGATTGTTCAAATTTATCGCCCGTAAACAACATGAATTTACTCCTCTTCAACATAAGAATAGGCAAACAGATGAGGGTGATTAAAATTTGGAGAAAAACACCAAACGGCAAAAAAGAAAAACTTCTTAATTTCACCTCTCTCAATATAGAGACTTTGCAATCATTGGCGCCAAGAAAATAAAAGAAAAGATTTTCAAAAGGAGGTTTGTAAAAGAAAACATTTTTAAAATCCTTTGTATAATAAAGGAGTTTTCTATATTGAGTATAGGGCAGTGCAAAATAAAAATATAGACTATCATAATGAATCCACCATAATTCATAGCCCTCATAAAGAATGGATTTAGTAATGCGAGTCCCATTTCGCAATTTAATATGAGAAATTTCTTCAGCTAAAGAGCTTGCTTCGTAAACACTTCCTGGTTCAATATAAGATTCGATTGGAATAAATTCAAAACCAGCTGCTTCAACTTTTAGTTTTAACTTTTGAACAGCCATAATAACACTGTTACGAGATTCTAATTTAGACAAACTGGAAGGAAACTCCTCTCCAAAAATAACCAAGATATTTTGCTTTTTCATAACATGTAAGAATATAAACAAATACTATGCGGTCAATGTAACAAGAATTAAAGAGTTGCCAAACATATTGAAAAATAATAATAAAATCTACCCTTTGTTAGATTTTTAAACTTTGAAAGCTTGTCTCGCTAGAAGTTTCCATTCATCTTGTTGCCTTTGCCAAACCTGCATGACATTAATGTCTGCACTGAATGGTTTTCCATTAATCAAAACTTCCGCTTTGAATCGATGCCGAACGATTCCTACATCATCAACAATTTTAACGGTCTCTCCAGAGACCTCAATCGCTTTGTACTTATTATTTCCAGTAATAATAGAGGAGATGAAACTTGTCTTGTCTTCAATTGTGCCACTAGCATGACCATAACTAAGCTCATCTGCAACAAGATTTAGAAGAGTCAGCTTGTCAGCTTCAATCATTGCCTTACGCAAACTTTCTACAACTTTATGAATTCCATCCATATATATTGTAATATTATCATTAAAAAATAATTGAGACTCCTTCTTTTTTCATTGCCAAGTAAGACTATCAACAAATACTATACGGTCAATGTCTACAAAAAGAAAAGGCCGCCTGCATAACCGCAGGCGGCCAAGGATGGTCTCATGGTCGTTTTCAGACCGCTTCGGAATCAACCACCTTCGGAAGATGCTTGATCCGAGACACTGTCACCACGTCATCGTCCCCCAATGGAGACATGTCGTAGAACACAGCGAGGTGATATTTCACGAGCTCCGGTGTTCCGTAGTCGGGAGATGCGCCGACCAGATCTTCCGCGGTCAACTCGCCAATCTTCTTTGCGAAACACGCTGTCAGTTCGATGGTGGTGCCATCGTCCGGAAAGAATTGCGGGTCAACCTGACCCTGGATGCCCGGCTTCGAGATGAAGCGGACCGGGACGGGCTTTCCGATCGGATTACCCTTCGCCTTCTCCGGATCAGATCGATCGCCCGGGCGTACGAAACACATGGTCGTACCATTTTGAAACCCCAACATATGGGCCTTCCTGACCCAAATCACGCCAATTCCACCGTGTGGTACATTCCGATTGAGCATTGAATACCTCTTTCATTTGATCTCGCCGAAGGGGAGATCTCCACTGCTTATTATAACAAATATCTTCATTAATGTCAAGAATACGTGATATAAAGTTTAAAACCTTATTACATGCTACTATTCAAAAATATTATGAATCTCCAATTACCAGAGCGGTTTGTACTTCTTGATACTGAATACACTGCCTGGCCAGGGAGTTTCGAGCGGGGTTGGAGTGGTCCAAATGAGTACAAAGAAATTATCCAAGTCGGAATGATTCTCATAAAAGAGGGACTGGAAGAAGAAGCAAGTTTAAAACTTTTTGTAAAACCAGTTAAGAATCCCATACTCTCGGATTATATAAAAAATCTGACTCATATCTCACAGGAAGAAGTTGATTCGGGTATGATTTTAGAGAATTGTGTCTTGAAAATAAAAGAATTTATCGGAGACTTACCCACCTATGCATATGGGAGCGATGAAGCAATCATTAGAGAAAATTGTGAACTGATAGGAATCGAATTCCCGTTTCCAAATGAGCGTATCCCTGATATTAGAGGAATTATTTTTCCCACGCTTAAAACTCTTAATATTGATCCGAAAGGATATTCAAGTGGAACCTTAATTAGCGCCTTTTCCGATCAGCCACTTCACGCCCATGATGCGGTCAATGATATGAGAAACCTTCTTGAAGCTATAAAAGAAATCAAAAAGTGTCTTTTATAATTCAGTATCAGTATGAAGCTCTACGTTTTTCATTTTATGAATAACTGACGCGGGATATTTTGCTACCTCATCTGTTCTAAGAATTGTTTTTAGAATTTCTTTCTTACCCTCTCCAGAGGCATACATAAAGCCATAATCAACCATTCTTTTCAAAAAAGAAATAGTGGCGGTCATACGCAGTGGAAATTCATTTTTATTCCCCGCATCATATCCCACAATCCACTTTTCATCTTTTTCAAATAAGTCGCTAAATATATTTTGATCTTCAGGAAAAGGCATGATTCCAGCACTATGGCCATCAGTGCCGATGCCCATTATTGCTATTACAAGAGAATCACCAAGAGACGACTCCTTCCACCTCCGAAGCGCGTTTTCCCATCTTTTTGAGGCTTCTTCCAAAGATTCCCCATCTTTGCATACTGCGGAAATAAAAGTAACCCCTTCTTCTTTTGCTTTTTTATAAAAATCAGTTTTTGTTAATTGTAGAAAATTACTTATTTCAGTATTTGTAGTAAAGCGCTCGTCTAATAGTGTGATTGTAATATTTTTCCCCAAGACTTTCTGATCAACATAATCTAGAACTTTTAGAGATGAGCCTCCGGAAAGAAGAAGTAAAATATTTTTATCTTTATTTTCCTCCAGTCTATTTGAAATTGCTTTGGCAAAATATTTTTCAAGACCAGTTTTATGGACAAAGATATTTGAAGGTTGCATGGAGAATTAGTGGTCTGGAAAATGTTTATGATGTTCGTCGTAACCCTCGGGATGAATGCGACGATGTGTGTCTGAAATCAAATCAAGTAGCCCTTGTCCCATATCAACTGAAGTCTTGGGAGTGAGTTTACGAGCAAGGCCTGGTTGGAAACTATAGCCAGTCATATGATAATGCTCGCGATTTCCTAAATTTAAAAACTTAATATCAATATCATAATTAAGAATTTCTTTAATCATAACGAGAAGCTCACGTGATTTAATTGTCTGATGACCAGTAATAAGAATGTGCTGATTTTTAAATTCTGGCGCAAGAATTTCTGCACTCAAACGAGCCGCATCTTTGACGTGTATATATTCACGCACTTCTTCCCCTGTACCCGGATAATAAATTTTCTTTTCTTTAATGGCTTGATTAATAAATTTATTGACACTACTTAGATGATTTGATCGAGCTTGGCCATAGAGAGAGCCGTAGCGCAAAATGGTAAAAGGTAAGCCAAATTGGCGTTGATATGTTTCGGTCATTTTTTCTCCAGCCAACTTACTATCACTATAAAAAGCTCCGAATCTACTGTAGACATAAACCGAACTTGCGTAAATAAATCGTTTAATCTTTGCCTTTCGAGCCGCCTCTAAGATATGGGCATTTCCTAAGACATTTACTTTAATGACATCAATTGGATTGTTTTTGGCGACATCAATATCTGCAATAGCAGCAAAATTGTAAACTATATCACATCCCTTGATTGCATTCTCAACCGCTTTTTGATCGGTAATGTCCCCCTTTATCATTTTCTGTCCTTTTTTTAAATATTCCGACTTACAAGAATCAAAAATAGTCACCTTGTGACCATCTTCAGTCAAGGTGTCAGCCACATAACTACCCAAAAATCCTGAACCCCCAAAAATAATAATTTTCATTTATATGTTTTAAATAATGGATCATTCTTCATTATTTCCCTCACCCGAATCAAATCCTCAGGAGTATCGACGTTGAACGTTTCTTGTGCTGTTTCGACCACCTTAACTTTAGTTCGGTGTTCAAGGAAGCGCAGAAGATCAATTGATTCTATTTTTTCAAGTGGGCTCATGCCCCAGTCGCTAAAATCACGCAAACTTTGTTTACGAAGCGGGTAAACACAGACCATTTTATAGTAGTCTAATGGTATTTTGGTTTTTGCCTTTGAAGGAATTGGCTCTCGAGAGTAAAACAAGGCATCACCCACAAGATCCCAAACTACTTTAACACGATTCCGATCTTCAATCTCGGAAAGATCGGTTATTCTTTGTACTAAAGTTCCACAGGCATAAGAATCATCCTCCTGCATTGGTTTGGTTATGGCTTCTATCATATCTGGGTAAATCAAGGGTTCGTCTCCCTGAACATTGACCACAAGATCGGCTTTGATAGTTTCATTAGCTTCAGCCAAACGATCCATTGCCATAATGTGGTCGGGTCTAGTCATAATTGCTTTTCCACCAAATTTTTCTACTACTTCAAAAATTTCCTTATCGGGAGTAGCCACCCAAGTCTCATCTAAAAGTTTACACATATTGGTACGACACCAAACATGCTCAATCATAGTTTTTCCGAGAATATCGACGAGAGGCTTGCCAGGAAAGCGTGAAGACCCCATACGAGCTGGAATAATGGCAACTGTTTTCATATTAATAATTAAGTGTACATCCTAGAATTGTCCTCCATTGACGTCAATAGTAGCACCAACCATATAGCTTGCAGCATCGGAACTAAGAAAAAGAATTACCTCAGCTTGTTGTTCCGGCTTAGCGATATATCCAAGAGGAATTTTGGCATTAAGTTCTTTTTCAATATCGTCATTGATTAGCGCGCGAAGCATTGGGGTCATTGTTTGTGACGGTGCCATAACATTAACGTTAATGCCGAATTTAGCGACCTCAGCACCAAGTTGTCTAGTAAAGCCGATGATGCCAGATTTAGCGTATGCATAATGGAGGCCAGAGGTCATACCACGGAAACGACCAGCAATAGAAGAAACATTGACCACTTTTCCGTACTTTCTTTTTTTCATTTCGGCAATCGCATATTTGCAGCAAAGAAATGTTGCAAGACCATTATTCCGATTTATCATATCCCACTGTTCAACTGTGATTTCATCAATTTTGCCACCCGATGAAGTACCAGCCGTATTGACCAAAATATCAACTTGACCAAATTTCTTAATGGTTTCTTCCACCATTTTTTTAACTTCTTCTTCTCTTGATAAATCGAGTTCAACTCCAAAAACACGTTTGCCTGATGGATCAATCTCCTTGGCTGTTGCTTTAATTTTTTCACCGCGGCCTGCAACAACTACTGATGCGCCGCGTTCAAAAAATAAATTAGCAGTGGCCTTGCCAATACCGGATCCGCCACCAGTAACGATGGCAACTTTACCTAAAAATGTTTGCATCTCTTTCATATTATCTTATAACTTATAGGCACATGTATCGTTCCCACTGTTAAAAAAAGTATATCCTTTTGATTTTAGCAATTTTTCACATTCCTGCCAGTCTCTTTCAGATAAGTGAACACTCTCAAAATTAATAATTTTAGGTGAAAATTTACTAAAGTCAAATGTCTTTAATATTTCATAATCATACCCCTCACAGTCAATTTGAAGTAGGTCAATATTTTTGATGTCATATATACGTACTAAATCATTAAGGCAGAGAGTCTTCACTAATATTTCCTTAATATATTTGTCTGGATTTACATTGTAGACCTTTCTCTTTTTTAGGTCTCCGATAATACATTTCTTCAAAGTTTCCATATCAAATGATGAGACGGAGGTAATTGATGACGGATCCTTTTTGTATGAATCAATTACAGTGTAGAAAGGAAAAGATCCGGTTTCTTTCCCAATGGCCACATTAACACACTGAACACGTGAATTGTCTCTGTAGTTATTTTTAAGCTCCTTGAATTCGTGTGGCATTGGTTCGATAGCAATTCCCGCAAAATTATAATTCGTTACATATGGATAAATAGGATCGTGTCTCTTCCCATCACAGGCACCAATTTGGACAAAAAAGAAACCCCTGTGATTTACCATCGAAAAAAAGATATCGAAAAAATGTTCTCGTCTTACTGGATATAGTTGGTCCTTAATCCCGGCTAGTTTATATAAAATTCTTTTTATAAAACGCCTCATATTAATCCTGTCCTGGTCTAAGAATAACTTTAATAGCCTCACGATTAAAACCTAATTCAAATCCTTCTCGCCATCTTTCTAAAGGAAGGGTTTTAGAAATCATTTTTTTTACATTAATTTTTCCACTTGAAATCAAATCAATGCATTTTTCCCACATATCATATGTATGACTAAAACTACCCTGAAGACGAATATTTTTTCTAATTAAAGTATCAAGTGAAGTGTTGGTAGTTTTCATAAACCAACCAACTTTTGTAATTTGACCGCCTGGACTTACCATTTCGAGAGCTTGATCAATGGTTTTGGACGAACCACCAACAGTATCAATGATAAGGGGGGCACCATTTTGGTTTGTAATATCCATAATCTTTTTGACTGGGTCATCAGTCGCATCAATTAAATAATCGGCCCCCAATTCTTTACCAACTTCCATTCTACTAGCGTCTTGTGGCAATCCTATGAGCGCAACTTTAGCGTCACGTAATTTCGCCATCTGAAGACAAAGAAGGCCAACTGTTCCAGCACCAATTATTACTGTTAATTCACCTTCTTTAGGATCACTATTAACAAGAACTGCGTTATAAGTCACGCAAACTGGTTCAACCATTGCCCCTTCCTCAAAACTCATATTTTCGGATAATTTATGAATATATTTGAGCGGCACTTTTATAAAAGGAGCATAAGCACCATTCATTCCCCCTCCAATATTTTTTCTTTTTTTGCATATATTATAATTTTCATTTTTACAAGCATCACATTTTCCACATACAGAATCTACAGTTTCTGCGGTAACCCTGTCTCCTACTTTAAAATTTTCCACACCAGAAGGTAATTCAATAATAGTGCCAGAAAATTCATGGCCCGGAATAAAAGGGACTTTATTTGGAGAAAGTTCTTCACGGAAGTGTTCCAAATCACGGCCACATATACCCACTGCCTCTACTCGCAAAATTGCATGTGTCTCATCCACCAAAGGCTTGGCTACTTCTTGAAATTCTAGGGTTTCGGGTTTTGGGTCAAATCGTACAAGGGCTTTCATAGTTTTGATAAATAATTTACACTAGTTTTCAACTCGTTGATCTCATAAAAAGTCACATTAGACCCTTCTGCACCCATCTCCCAGGGTGTCTTCCAGGAATGATCTTTATCTCGTATTACTTTCTCTTCGAGTAATTGAAAAAAGGGAATTAGTTCTAAGTGTGTGCGAGATTGTATCTCCTGCCAAAAATCTGGCTTCATCCAGCCAACATTTCTTGCTTCAAGGGCTCCAAGTTCAACGACCATTCTAACATTCGGAGAACTTTTAACAAGAATTGATAGTACATTTTTAAAATCAACAGAACCTTCCCCTAATGGACAACGGGCAAGACGAAAACCATCTTCACTCTTAAAAATCTTATAATCTTTTAAATGAATATTTAGAATAAAAGGACCAAGTTTTTTGGCAAACTCTAAAGGATCTTCGCAGGTGGACAATGCGTTACCTATATCAAAATTTACTCCAACAACATCTTCGCCCACACTCTCAATTATTTGTAGTAAATCATTTGAATCGAGGTCTTGATGATTTTCAATGGCAATCTTTAAATGATCTCTTCGAAGATCTGGCGCTATGACACGCAATGTAGATATACAAGACTCAACATGTTCTTTCCAGGACTTACCAAGTTTTTTACGCTCGCAACCAAGAATATTGCTACTTTTTATTCTAATAATAGGAGATCCGAATTCCTTAGCAATCGGCATGAGAGTCTTTATTTGCTCAATATTAAGGGCTTCTTCAGAATCAATTATGAAAAACATGTCACGCTCTAAAAGCTTGGCACGCAACTTTTTAAGGCGATCCCGTTCTAAATTTGGAATAAAACGCATTAGAGGTGCTTCAATGCCCCCAAAACCATTCTGATTGGTAAAGTCAACAAAATCCTCAATCGTCCAAGGATTTGTATTTTTCCTGTCTGTATTTTTACCGGCATTACCCATACTGTATCCAAATGAGGATGTACTCAATCCTATATTTACAACCTTCATTTTTGTTTGGACAATACTTTTTTAAGACCTTCAATTAAATTCTTTATTGTATTGTCATGGACATAATTTTCTGCTTCGACTGTATTATAAGCGTTGTGAGGAGTAAGAATGACATTGTCCATTTGGCGTAAGGGGCTATTTTCTGGTAGTGGCTCAATTTCAAAAACATCTAATCCCGCCCCAGCAATCATTTTATTCTGCAAAGCATTAACTAAAGCTTTTTCATCAATAACAGGACCACGAGAAGTGTTCAAAAGAAAGGCAGTTGGTTTCATTAGAGAAAGTTCAGTAGCCCCTATCAAATGGAAGCTTGTAGGATTTAAATCTGGCTCTAGTACCACAAAATCAGACTGGGATAAAAGATCCTCTTTACTAGTCATGGACATACCGTAGGTTTGTAAAAAAACAGGGTCTATTTCCTTAATGTCACAACCTAAAATATTCATATCAAAAGCGGCAGCTCGTTTAGCCACGGCCTTTCCATTACCTCCAACACCAATAATACCAATGGTTTTACCAGCAAGTGCGATACCCGGTACATGTTTCCATTCACCATTACGAATTGATTTGTCTTGATCAATTGCTCGGCGGGCAAAATGCAACATATAAGAAAAAATCATCGTTGCGCAACTTTCTGAAAGAGCCCCTGGTGAATTATAGACAGTGATACCGTGCCGCTTAGATGACTCAAGATCAATACTATTTATACCTACACCCCATTTGGAAATTAATTTTAAATTCTTGGCTTTTGTAAAGACTCGATCAGTAATCTCATCATCACTACAAACAATAGCGTGGTAAGGCTCTACAATATCGAGCAGATCAATTTCTGGTACGAACTGTGGACGAGTAATAATATCAACTTCTATATTATTTTTCTCCAAAAGATCACGGTACTGGCTCAGCCGCGACTGCATATGAGAACTAGACATGAGGACTTTCCAACGCATAATTATGAATTATTTAAAAATTTTTCTTATAATTAGTATATAACCATACACATGGCCACTTTGTCACTTAATCTAGAAAGTTAATAATAGATACACTGTATATTATAATACATATATGAAATCTCTAATCGGCCTATCCCTTCGTCTTGCTAAAAACTTGATTTACCAAAAGAACCTTATCTCCTATAAATTGCATGGGCAAAAGCCATGGCGTCGAGGGTATTTTGAATATAAGTGGAAAATGATTAAAAAATATATCAATGACCACGAAATTATTCAGCTTTTCATAAAAAAAGATCTCTTACCGGCAAATTTTGGCATTGGAATAGATGAGCGCGTTGTTGAATACCCTTGGATGCTATCTCACATAAACAAAGAACCAGCGAAGTTGTTGGATGCTGGGTCAGCTTTAAACTTCGAAGCGATACTTTCGCATGAAAAAATAAAGAATAAAAAAACTACAATTGTTACTTTAAATCCGGAGGCAAATTGTTTTTGGCATCTAGGTATATCTTATATATTTGATGATTTACGTAATCTTCCATTCACTTCTGACTACTTTGATGTAATCACTTCTATTTCTACCATTGAACACATTGGTATGGATAATACGGAAATTTATACCAGCAATTCCAAATATAAAGAAAATAAAACCGAAGATTATCTTATTGCTATAAATGAATTAAAAAGGGTGTTAAAACCAAACGGAAAACTATTAATAACTGTTCCCTTTGGGAAATATCACAATTTCGGTTTTTTCCAACAGTTTGATAAAAGTATGATAAATAAAATAATATCTACTTTTGGTACCGACAAATGCCAAATTACATTTTATAAGTATACTAATAATGGCTGGCAAATATGTGCCGAGGAACCATCTTCTACTGCTGAATATATAACTTCTGATCGGGCAAAAAAAGACTCGAGTTTGCCGGCTGCTGCCTCCGCCATTGCTTGCATTCTAATTACTAAATAACCCATACTAGAAAAATTACTTGTCCCGTTAGAAAGTCATCAAAACTTAAAAATATGATAATAATTGAAGACGAAGAGAATAAATCAAAAGATGATAAAACATCATCAGTAAAACTTTCTAATGGGGTGGAAGAATTCTATTCCCAACCTGATGAGGCATTAAAAAAAAGGAGATTCATTGAATATAAAACGAGATTTATTGACCCCTTTTTCCCTAAAGACAGGTCTATAAAAATAGTTGATTTGGCATGTGGTTATGGACTTTTCTTAGATACTTGCAAAAAATTAGGCTATGTAAATTATGAAGGCGTAGAGCAAATTGATAAATTCGTTAACTATGCAAACAAAGAACTTGATTTAAAAAACATTATTCAAGGAGATGTGTTCAATTTCCTAGAATCAAAAAACGACAATCATTTTGATATTATTACCGCTTTCAACATTGTCGAGCATATTAAAAAAGATAAGGTGCAGTACCTTATAAATCTTATAAATAAAAAAGTAAAATCTGGTGGCTTTTTTATAATTGAAGTTCCAAATGCTGATAGTCCACTTGGCGTCAAAACCCTCTTTTCTGATTTGACTCATGAATTTGCTTTCAGCCGAAAACTCCTAATTCAGATATTGAGTATTGCTGGATTCGGAAATATAAAAATAATGTATCAACCTATGAGACGAAACCCTTTTATCAAGTTGGGACAAAAAATATTAGCAAAACTCCTTGGCTCAGAATACCCCTTAATGTTTTCTGGAAATATTATAGCCATTGGTTATAAAAAATAATGAAAATAGCTGTAAATCTTTTTCTGACTTCTCCCAAAAGTGTTACTGGTGCCTTTGTCTACATTCAAAATATTCTCCCCTCTCTTTTTGAAATTGATAAAAATAATTCCTATTACCTTATAGGAGAACCGGAAAGTATTGGTTACTTTAAATCTTTATATGGCAACCTCCCAAATATTAAATTCTATTCAGTCAGCATAAAACGTGATTTTTTCTTAAGTCCTTTTAGAGCTACGAGAAAATTATGGGCAAAAATAAGACGCAATTATTCTCTTCGCGAAGGTATTATCAAGGAAGAAGTTGCTGATTACTTACAGAAAAATAATGTGAGTATTTATTTTTCACCTGCCCAAACAATATACCCTCAAGGGCTTGAAAATATTAAGTTCGTAACAACTATACTAGATCTTCAATTTGAATACTTCCCAGAGAATTTTTTACCTAAATACCTTGAAAAAAGAAGGAGTGACTGTTTATACGCAACTAAAAACTCAAGTCGTTTAATAGCAATATCAAACTATACTAAAAAAAGTCTCGAGGATAAATATAAAATTTCTCCAGAAAAAATAAAAGTGATTTATTTTGGTCCACAAAAAATAGATTCCGAGCCAACCCCTTTCCCCGCCCCCAAAGATTTTCTATTGTATCCGGCTGCCCTGTGGCCACATAAAAATCACAAAATCCTTATTGGAGCATTGGGAATTCTAAAAAATCGTTTTCCTCAATTATGTTTAGTGTTCACAGGCATGAGTAAGGGTGGGTTATTTAAAAAAGATTTAGAATTGATTGCGGAGTCAGAAAATTTAAAAGATCGAGTGTTATTTTTAGGGTATGTAAGAGATAAAGATCTTTCTTCACTTTATAAACAAGCAAAGGCATTAGTTTTTCCATCTAACTTTGAAGGTTTTGGCCTTCCCATAATAGAAGCCTTCCAAAATGGACTGCCGGTAATTGCTGCCAATAACACGAGTATAGCGGAAGTCGTTGGTGATGCTGGAATTTTATTTGAAACAAATAATGCAGAAAATCTTGCAAAAGAAATAGAGAAAGTTTTGACAGATAATAATTTACGCAAAAATTTAATTCAAAAAGGATACGAGCGTGCCAAAATATTTTCTTGGAAAAAAGCCACCGAAGAAACTCTATCGGTTTTTTTGAGCGCTTAACTCTTTATATAAAGAAATCGCCTGATTCACCTTATCATCGATATTAAATTTAGTTTTCACTCTCTCTAGGCCAGCCTCTCCAAGACGTTTTGCCTTTTCTTCATCCAAGAGAATTTCTTCTATACGCTCCGCCAAATCCTGAACATTGAAAGGGTTAATTACATGACCAGTAACAGAGTCCTCAATGGCTTCTTTTGCACCGCCAAAGCAAGTGCCAATAACAGGCTTACCTACTGCCATACCTTCAATAACTGTTCTTGGTAAAGAATCGAAATAAAGAGTTGGTACGCACACAACATCACTTGCGTGATAGGCGGCCTTAAGTTCATCCCCAGAAATCCATCCTGTAAAAACAATCCTATCTTGCAAAGACAACTTGTCACCACTGTGTTTCATTTTATCTACATAAGAATCAGTCTTACCTGCCACCAAAAGAACAGTGTTTGGAACTTTTTCAGAAACTCTAGCAATTGTCTGAATTATTTTCCCCCCTCCCTTGGCCTCGCTTAGACGACCACCAAAAAAAACTATCTTCTTATTTTCTAAATTATATTTTTTGCGGAACTTTATTATCTTTTCTTCATCCAAGGTCCACCTACTTACATCAATGCCTGTGCGCAACACCTCCACATTATTAATACCATTTTTATTAAGAGCTTCTTTTAAAGCATCGCTAACAGCAAGAATTTTATCGGCATATTTTAAATAATTTTTAATTATAATATTACGCAAAGGATTCCACCTCTTCCCCGCTTGTCGTAAATGGTCTATCCAGGTAGTTTTATAATCAAAATGTTCCAAGAAACGTCTTGTCTTTAGTCCTCCATAGTTGAAAGACATTACATCACGTGCAGTAAAAATAACTACACTCGCATATTTTTTAGCCACTTTTATAGAATGGTAGGAGAGATGAAAATGAACATTATTAACGTGAACTAAGTCAGGTTTTATTTCTTCTAGTTTCTTTTCTAGTCCTTTTACAACTTTTCTATTATATAGACTTTTATAGGCACGCCATCTCTCATGATAATTACTATGTATCTTAAAAACTTTTAATCCTTCGTACTCCCCTTCTCCAACATCATCCTTTTTTCTGCAAGTAGTAATGACAGAAACTTCATGGCCACACTTCTTCATCTGCAAAGCAATTTCAAAAGTAGAAATACCAGCTCCTCCAAAACTTTCTGGAGGAAAATCATCTTGTAAAAAAACTACCTTCATGGATTAAATGTATATATTGAAACCCCTTCAAAATCGACT
Organism: Patescibacteria group bacterium; assembly: GCA_021731245.1. Lineage (GTDB taxonomy): Bacteria > Patescibacteriota > Minisyncoccia > Phycocordibacterales > JAKFXT01 > JAKFXT01. Next base: position 15,695 of record JAKFXT010000015.1, on the reverse strand, counting down.
TCCTTTTTTAGAAAAGAATACTTATCAAGCTCCCAAGAAGGATCTTCTATCTTGTCCCAAATTATGTATTCAACTTCATATTTTATAAACATTTTTTTCAGCCACTCTGTAGTAGAAATAGAAAGAGTGTCTTTATAGGCCTTAGTGAAATCTTCGATTTCTTGATCCGGAATATCCTCATAAGATCCGATCAGATCACGATAGTGTATTGCGTATAAATTTAAGGAAATATTTCCTCTATCCTTAAAAAAAGCTTCGCGAGCAACTTCACCTGTAACACCTTTTAGTCTATAAAAAGTAAACATTACTTCCATAAGCCTCTCTTTTGTAGCAGGAAGAGTCAGCATTCCCCCCCTGTGATAAAAAACATTAAGTGGAGTATAAATCGTTGTAAGTAACGAGGGAACATCTGTGCCTAAAACAACAGATTCTTTCTCTGCATTTTCGTTTAACCAACTCATAACTGGGGAATACTTCTGTTCTTTAAGAGCCCCATAAAGTCCATCTCCTTGGTCTTGATAGTAAGAAGTCATTTGGACAAATGAGCCAATAGACATACTAATAACAATAATAAGAACTGCTAATATTTTTTTATATAAATGTAAACCATATCGATTGAAAAGATAAAAAATTGTCGCTAAAACCAAGATTACAGCAATTGTCCTGTGAAAATACCAATGGTAATGCGCTGGTTGCATAACTTTGCCCGTGAGAATCTGTTGATTCAAAGTCAAAAAAGGAGTGAGGAGAAGCGCTAAACCAAAAAAATATTTTTCTCTATCTTCTTTTTGACTTAAAAATAAATAGAAAATTATAGAACCAAAAGCAATAAGACCAATAAAAGCGGGAGCGTGTGTAAAAATAATACCCTGTCTAAAACCAACATCATCAAATGTAGGATACTGTGAAGCGTGATATAGATTTATGGCGTATGGAATAGCCACAAAAAGCGCTCCGACAAAAACACTGGAAATCTGCATAACCTCTTTCCATTTTTTTCTAATAAGGAAAATCACCGTAAGAAACGCTCCAAAAGCATAGAGATAAGTCCAACTGTAAAAATAATTATAAAAATTCAAACCAAGAAGAATGGCGCTTATAATTCCAAGTCGAATTGATGGGCTTCTATAAAATTTCCAGAAAGCAACTAGGAAGCCAAAGAAAAGTATATAAATCATTCCTGGATTGACTGGATTTGAAATATCTAAAAAATTAGCTGGGCTATTCCCCTCAAAAATAGCTTTCCAACCATAAAAATTTAGAGCTGATTCGGCAAAAAGGAGCACGCTCGCCCCAGAAAGAGCTATGAGTTTTTCTCTGGTAAATAGAAAAATGAAAAGATAAATTATAAGAAAAGAAAGTAGAGGGAGAACGAAGCGAGACAAGAGCAAGGTATCATTAATGTCGAGAGAGAAAATTTTTCCCATGTAAGCGACAGCTGCACTTCCAAGTGGCTGGAATAGATATGGGTCATCTTTACCATCTTTATAATAAATACTTCCAAGATTATGCCCATCCTGAATTTCTCTAATTCTGCCACTCCACGGCGAATCTGGTATAAGCTCAATACTTTCTTGTTGAGGCACGCTCTCTGTATAACGAAAATATGCCTGAGGAAAAGCCGAGAGCACAGAAAGAATCAGGGCAACAATAACCGCAACATAATGATAGGAAAAAGTTTTTTTCAGATTATCCATAATGTCTTATTGTATTTTTTTAGCTATCAAAATAATACTTAAGCCAAAACCAAAATTAAAATTATTTTCAATGTAACGGAACCAATTATCTAATAATTTTTTCATTATTATTCCAAAAATCCCTGATCTAATCCCTTTTCTTAATCTGGTGTCCAGTGGTTTTTTAAATATTTTTTCTGATATTAAATAAGGTAGGAAGCCCAGCGCATTCCAGTAACGAATTTTTTCTATTTTAAAGCCATTTTTAATAATTGTGTCCTTTATTGTGTTTTTAGAATACCTTCTATAGTGCCCCATCTGCCTGTCTCTTTCTCCATATAAAAAAGTATGGGATGGAACAACCAAAATAAACTCGCCTCCTGGTTTTAAAACAGAAAATACTTTCCTTGTCTGTTCTATATCTTTTTCTACATGTTCAAGAACATCAATCATAAGAACACTATCAACTGGTTCTTTTATAATAGAGTCCACTTCTTCGGCTCTTCCAGAAAAAACCTTTATATCTGGGTTTACTTCATAAGCCAGTGCGCGCATACCCTCTGAGGGTTCAATGCCCTTAACATCTCTCCCTTGTTTTTTAATAATACCAAGTAGAAAGGCAGCGCCACATCCTATATCAACCACACTTTTCCCTTTAACAAAAGAGGATATTAAATTGAAAAGATTGTAGTTTCGGAAATCTGATCTCAAACTCCCAATTGCCGAATAGTGTCCAACAAGATGTTCTTCTCCATTAATTTTTAGATTCATTTTGAAAATTTTTCTTACTGCGCACTACATAAGTATTCCTACCGCGTGGCTCATGATAAATTCTAATAAGAATTTCTGCTAAAAGACCCATTAAAATAAATTGCACTCCCATAATAGTTAGAAAAACAGTTAGGAGTGGCAATGGAGTCCTTGTGAAATGAATATCCATGGATAATCTCAGGATAATTGCCACCACTCCTGATATAAAACTAAAGAAAAGAGAAAAAAGTCCCGCCCACCCAAAAAAATGCATTGGCCTGCTTAAATAAGTCATAAGAAACTTTACAGTCAAGAGATCTAGGATAACCCTGAAGGTTCTACCAATTCCATATTTTGACTCATCATGAATTCTCGCACGATGATTAACAACAAGTTCTTTTATACGAGCCCCATGCCAAGCAACATAAACTGGCATGAAGCGATGCATCTCCCCATAAAACTTTATGTCTTTTATTATTTCTTTGCGATAGGCTTTCATGGTGCAACCATAGTCATGTAGTCTGACCTTCGTAATATACGATATTAATTTATTAGCAATTTGAGATGGTAGACGACGCATGAAATCATCCTTTCTACTTTTTCTCCAACCAGCAACAACGTCAAAACCCTCTTCAATTCCCTGTAGAAATTTAGGTATATCTTTAGGATCATTCTGTAAATCAGAATCCATCGGTATAACAATCTCACCAGAAGAAGCCTCTATGCCCGCAGAAAGGGCCGCAGTTTGGCCATAATTTTTACTCAGGTTAATAACTTTAAATTGAGTGTCTCCTTCGGCAATTTTTTCAAGTATTTCCAAACTCTTATCGCTAGAACCATCATTCACTGCTATAACCTCGTATTTAAAGCCAAGCTTAGAAACCTCATTTTTTATTTCGCGATAGAGCTCTTCTAGGCTTCCCGCTTCGTTATATATAGGCAAAATTATTGACAATTTCATAAAATAAGGGCTTATTAAGCCACGAAACATACTTTAGCACAAAAGATTAATTAAAGGGAATTTGCCAATCATAAAGATTTTTATCCCCATTTCTAGATCACCTTATTGATATCAAAAAGGACGTAACGAATGATAAAAGTAGCCCCGATTACAATAATACCTGAAATTACTGTGGGAATGTCAAAAATATCAATAAAAAGCCAAAGTAGAAAAATATTTAAAATTGAAATGAAAACCCCTATCCACGTGTAGTTAAGAAATTTTTTATCTAAAAAAAGTCTCCCCATTCGAGTAGCCTGTATACTAGCTATTATTTGTTTAATTATTCTATTTTCTGACATCATCATAATATGTTACACTTTTACTTCAAAAAGATAAAATCGTAAAGTTATGGATTTTGTAGTAACCCCAACCTATAACGAATGTAATAATATTCGTGTACTTATTGAAAGAATTTTTAGTCTTTACCCAAACATTAATGTTTTAGTGGTAGATGATAACTCACCAGATGGAACAAGCGAGGTTGTTAGAGATCTCCAGAAGAAATACGGTGGTCTCTACTTGAAACAAAGAGGTTCTAAACTTGGATTGGCTAGTGCATACCTCGAATCCTTCAAATTTTTACTTAAAGAATTTCCTTCCACCAAAAATATTATAAGCATAGACGCTGATCTTTCTCATGATCCAAAAGTCATTGGCGCCATGTTAAAAGAAATGCAAGAAAATGATTTGGTTATCGGGTCACGCTATATGAAGGGCGGACAATTAGAAAATTGGGAGCTTTGGCGAAAAATTCTTTCTCGCGGAGGAAATATTTATGCACGCCTCGTAGCACACAGTAAAATTCACGATTTAACTTCTGGATTTCAATGCTATAGCGCAACACTCTTAAAACAATACAACTTGGACGCTGTCAGTGCTGTTGGTTTTGCATTTCAAATGGAAATGAAAATCAAAGCCGAGCGTTTAAATCTAAAAATTAAAGAAATTCCAATAACATTTACCAGAAGAACCGATGGTAAATCAAAAATATCCAACAATATAATTTACGAAGGTCTTATAGTCCCTTGGAAATTCTCCCCCTTGCTTTCCATGTTTAAATCAAAAAGGTAAGGCCAATATCAAAAATCTACCATCATCATACAAAGTATTTTGTAATGTGGCGGGTACTATCTTTTCGTTATTACGATCAATTACAACATATTCTACATTGAACTTTTTAAGCGGGGGGTCTTGATTTTTCTTTATTGACTCAAAACGACTTTCCATTTCTCTAAAATAATCTTCTCCACGAAGTTTTATTGGGTCAGTGCGTGAGGGGCACTCCCTATTACTATCTAAGTAAGATACAATTTCACAAAAAGTAACACTCTGATTATAAGCAAGTGGCTGAGTTTTAAGTGGTCCGCCACCAGAATAAAGTCCAAAATCTCGCTTAATATCTTCAAGTGTCAGATTACCAAAACTCCTTGATAACAAATACCTATCTTCAATATCTTTTGAAGATCCGCTGTGAAGGACGATACCTTGAAAAAATAATGGGTAATGTTTGGTCATGATTGGAATATATTGTGAAATAGAATCATTTGCCCACACAACAGACTCTTCTTTTATGTTTTCTTCAAGCCATTGAAGTGGTGTGGCCAGCGGTTGAATATCAATAACTTTAACTCCCCTATTATCAAATTTGAAAAACTCAAGTCCACGTGGAATATTCCTTCCCACTCCAATAAAAAGAATTAGGATAAAAAATGAAGTTAAAAATAAATATTTTTTATTGATATCTGATTTTCTAGAGACGAACCATTCATACACTACATAACCAAAAATAATCACCATCCAAAGAAAAACAAAACGTCCAACATGAACAGCAAGAGTCAGCTCAACTCCCGTTATAACATTCAAAAAAAGACATCCGAGAAGACCTCCTCCTGTAGAAAAGAAAAAAAGGCTGTTCACCAAATCACTTTCTTGTTTTTTAGAGAAGAAAAACCACAAAAGTCCCGTGATACACAAACCTATTACGACCCATCTCCCATAATAAAAAGCTTCTATAGCAGGAAGATGTGTATAAACAACGCCAATACGATTAAATGTCTCAAAGTAATAGGGTCCGTTGATTTGTATTAGTGTGTAGACGACAAATGGAATAATCAAAATAGTCGTAAAAAAAGCCACCTTTAAAAGAGCTTTAACTTCTTGAAAACGACGTTTAAATAAAAACCATAAAAAAACCATTGCTAGGGTCAAAAAAACTATATAGGAAAGATAATTGTAAACATAGAAAGTCAAAGCTGAAGCAATGGAAAGAAAAAATAGTCTCTTTCGAGAAAGCGGTTCGTACAAAAACTTAAGAAAAGCAATTAGGAAAAGAAGGAAAGCTGGATAAACCAACTGCATAACCGTCGGCCGAATCATAAATGAATACGATGTAATAAATGTAATTACAGAAAATATAAATGCCCACCACTTAGGCATTTTAAGTAAATTAAAAAGTTGAAAAGACAATATTAAAAATACAAAACTCCAAACAAACATATTGAAAATAATGCCAATATTGAAAGGTAGCCCAAAAAGCATTGGGGTAGCTGAGACAATGTCGGGCAAGAAAAAAGCTGGAGAAAAACTTTCTCTATGTTCATATGCATAGGGATTCCCAATAAAAGGATGCCCGTCAATAACTTCGTGCATTCTGGCGTAATAATACAAACTGTCCGTTGTCCCTTTTGGCAAAACTCCTTCCCAATTATTGAACCCTCCAACTTTATATATAACAAAAAGACTAGGAATGATAACGGCTATTAAAGAAATTACTAGAAAGTATTTTTTCATTGATTCTTAGCTATCATAAAAAATGTGTCGTGTAGATTAATCGGTATCTTAAATTTTATTAAACTTCCTTTATTAGTAAAGCGAGAAAAAATATTCCAAATAGATAAACCTTGCCAATGATACAGGGTCTGAAAAATATACGGCAAAGTAAAATGTTTACCGAGATTGACTACCAAAACGGGATTCATCTTTATTGAATCAAGTAAATTGGAAAAATTCTTTCGATTAAACAAAAAAAGATGTTCTGGTGGCACCACCAAATGCCAACTTAATCCAAATATACGCGCCCACAGACTACCAGAATCCGGAGTAGCCACTACAACAACTCCATCTTCTTTTAAAAGTTTTTTAGCTTTTACCATAACCGACCTAGGATCCTTCAAATGCTCAACAACATCCAAAAGAGTAATCGCATCGAAACTTTTTTCAGGTAGATTAATATTATCGAGAGTGCCTTGATGAATAATTAACCCCTTTGATTTCCCGAGTCCCACAGCATATTCTGAAATCTCCACTCCCTCCACCTCCCAACCGCGTTTCTTTGCAATATCCATGAAATATCCCGTAGCACAGCCAACGTCAAGCAACTTCCCCTTTCTTTTAAGTACATGCTCCATATTGTCTAAATATAATTCAAAAGTGTGCTTCATGGGTTCTTTGTCTCGGTCATAATCCACATAACCAAATTCCTCGCCACCAGCAAAATATGATTTATTATAAATATCCTCTGACTCATTCGGTATTGGGGAAACAAAAATAAGACCACAGTGATCACATTGGGCAAGATTGTAACCATTCTTATTTCCCCAATTTTTATTTTCCGATTTACCACAAGACAAACAAAAGACGCTGTTTGATTCTTTTTTATAAATAGAATTTGGTTTAAATGCTATGTTTTTATATATGAAAAAACTATAGATGGCTATAATGACACCGGCAATTATCTGAGAAATGAGATAGTGAATATTAAATATGTCTACAGCTATATACATAAGCAAAGTGTTAATAGCTAAATTAAAAATCTGAATTGCAAAGTAAAAGATTAGCTGTTGTCTAATTTTGTCTTTTGCATAGTCATTAAAAGTAAAAAATTTCTGCATCATAAAGCTAACATAAATTGCCACTAGGTATGACACAACCGCCGCCAACAAATACCATACCTTAAAGAAGTGGACCAGAAGAAACAGGACCGTAAGATTTGTAACTGCAGCTGACCCACCAGAAAAGATATATCGAATTACCTGTAACTCCACTAACTTAAAAACAAGTTTCATCATTTTTTACTTCTTAAATAACTGATTAGAGAGTCTGTCTCATTTTTTACTGCTTTTGTGGTTATAGACTGAACCTGTCGCAGGGCTTCTTCACGATTATAAGACCTAGCATTCATAACGAAAAGCTGTGGTTTTCGTGGGCCTACAGGTACCACGACTCTATTACGAGGACTTATAGGGGGTTGTTCATTCTCATCTATTGGGCCCGTAATATCAATAGTTGGGATATTAAACGCTTCTGCAATATATATGGGCCCAGTGTCTACACTTACAAAAATATGAAACCTAGAAATAAGAGCTTTTGATTCGTCAAGATTAAACTGCCCTTGTGTATTTAAAACAAAATCAGAATTATCAACATGATTAATTACCTTTTGCACAATGGAAGTGTCCGCAGGCCCTCCAACCAAGATTACCCTTGCTTGATATTTAGTGACTAAATAATCGGCTATTTCTGCAAACCTCTCTTCTGGCCATTCTTTTATTTTATTTCCCGCAGATGGAGAAATGCCTACCACAAAATCATTTTTTATATCAATACTTTTTTCAAGAAAAAAATTTTCAGCCTTTTCAAGAGCTTTATTTGAGAAACTGAGATGTTTTTTTGTATCGGAAGATATAATACCAAGTGGCTCAAGAAGGCTAAGGTACTCTCTTGGGGCATATTTACCCATATGTAGTGGGACCTTTTTTACAAAAAATCTTAGAAAACGAAATGTTATTGTTTCATAAGGAGACCAGCCATTTTCGATTTTGGAGACAAGAATTTTGGGAACACCCGCTTTCAAAGATCCGTATAAAGCTTCGTCATTTGGCCCCGGTATAATAACTGCATCTATTTTTCTTTTTTTTAATTCCAAAGATAAATCTGATTTTCTATCCCAGACAAAGTATTCATCAATATCTTTATTGTATTTAATAACTTCCTTATTAGTTGAATTTCCTACAACCAATAAATTCCACTCTGGATGAGCTGATTTTAATGCCCTAAACATTGGTGTGGTGCAGACCATGTCACCAAGCTTTGCCATTTGAATTACAGCAACATTTTTTATTGGCAAATCTCTTTTTCTAAAAATTCTAAGAAAAAGATTAGGTAAAATCACTATGATTTTGAAAATTTTATCTATCATACAGCTTCTAAAATAATGCCTGCTCGCTTATCCCAAGTAAATTCCCTCACATCCAGTTTCGCTTTTTCTGACTTTGATTTAGCTTCTTCATAGTTATCCAAAACAAATAAAATTCTTTCAGCCAAAGAGACTGGGGAATCTGGTTTAGTAAAATATGCATTCTTTTCATTTAAAATTTCTCTAATTGAAGGTAGGTCTGAAGCTATAATTGGCACATTAGAAACCATGTGTGCAAAAATCTTTAAGGGTGAGGTATATTTAACAGAAATAATATCTTTTCCAGTATTTGGCACTATTAATATGTCTGCCACTTTTTGATTTTCTGGTAGTTCTTTGTAATTTTTATATCCCAAAAACAATATTTCTTTATATTTTTCCTTTAAAGGAATCACCTCACTTTGATATCCTCCAATAATCACAATTTTAACTTTTCCATTCAATTCTTTTGATGCTTCAAGAAGGGTCTTAACACCTTTCCATAGACCGAGATCCCCTATATACATACAAATCGGTAAATCTGTTTTTATTCCTAGTTTTTCTTTAATCTTTACTTTATTTACTGAAACTTCGAATTGCTCCGTATCAACTGCATCATGAGAAACTACTATATTTTTTTCAAGGACTCCCTTGCTTATGTAAAACTTCTTAAGGCCAGAACTTATTGTAATAATTTTTTTTCCTAGTTTGGCATAAAGCCAAATCAAAAAATTCCACTCGCCTGTATGAGCTTCCCACATTGTTTTTCTGCCCAATATACCAAGCCAAAATAAGCTCAAGTAATCTCTTCCAAAATATAAATCTTTTTTCATAAACAGCTCTCTCCAAAAAACTACCTCGGCAAAAGTAAACCATTCTAATACATACCCTATGAAACCGCGCTCAACCGTATCTACGCACCAAAGTTTTGTAATTTTAAAGTTTCGCTTAACTCCATAGTAAGAAAAAACTTCTTCCGATATGCTAATTTTACGATTTGGCACAATTAATTCAACATCATGACCTAAATTGGCAAAAGCCTCGCAGGTCTTCATGGTTTGAATTCCGTGAGCTTTTTCTGTCGGCAACTTGATATTAGCAATGTAGGAAATCTTCATTTTTTCTTAGAGGGATGTGGTGATGTTTTTGTTATCATATACTTTCTCTGTACTTTATCAAATCAAAATAAGTAAGAAATATTGACATAAAACTTGGCAAAAAAGACAAAAGTCACTACAACCGCTATCATGATATAATCTTAGAACTCTAAATTAATAAGTCATTAAAATGTCTTCTTTCTGGAAAAATAAAAAAATATTAGTAACGGGAGGAGCGGGTTTTCTTGGTAAATTTGTTGTAAATGAACTGATAAAAAAAGGTGTCCGAATGGAAGATATTACAATACCTCGATCTGAAAACTGCGATCTTAGAGAATTACAAAATATAAAAAAAGTAGTTAGAGGCCAAGACATTATAATCCATCTTGCCGCTAAAGTTGGGGGTATTGGTTTTAATATGGAATACCCGGGCTCCCTATTTTATGACAATTTAATAATGGGGGTCCAGCTTATAGAAGCAGCCCGCCTAGAAGGTGTAAAAAAAGTGCTTGTTTTAGGAACAATATGCGCCTATCCTAAAAATACTCCTACGCCCTTTAAAGAATCTAATCTCTGGAACGGCTTTCCGGAAGAAACCAATGCTCCTTATGGATTAGCAAAAAAAATTTTATTAGTTCAAGCTAAAGCTTATAGAAAACAGTATGGGATGAATGTTATTTATCTGCTTCCAGTAAACCTATATGGGCCGGGTGACAATTTTGACCCGAAGGAGTCACATGTTATACCAGCTATTATCAAGAAAGTTTATGACGCAAACAAGGAAGAAAAAAAACAAATAGAGGTCTGGGGAACCGGTAATGCAACCAGAGAATTTTTGTATGTTGAAGATGCAGCAAAAGGAATAGTTTTAGCAGCTGAAAAATATAATAAAGAAGAGCCCGTTAATTTAGGGTCTGGAAAAGAAATAAGCATTAAAGAACTTGTGGCACTTATTTCAAACCTAATGAATTTTAAAGGCAAAACTTTATGGAATCATAAAAAGCCCGACGGGCAACCTCGAAGAAGGTTGGATATTAGTCTGGCAAAAAAAGAATTTGGATTCAAGGCAAAAACTAGTTTTAATGATGGCCTAAAAAAAACGATTTTCTGGTATCAAAAATCATTGGATTAACTTTGGATTAAATTCGTTTAATCCTCTGGATTATTTTTTCGGCTAGATCTTTTGAAGTAAATTTCTGCTTATAGAGATTATAGGCGTTTTCTGCTACTTCCTTAAGTTTTTCTGGTTTATTTCTTAATTCTATAATTTTTTGAGCAAGCGCTTTATAGTCCCCCTTCGGTACCACAAAACAACTTTTATTATCCTCGATAATTTCTAAAACTCCTTTGTTCTCTCCAGTAATATATGGGATTTTCATCGCCATACTCTCAAAAGCCTTATGCGGAATGGTGGTATCAACACGAGGATGATCTGCGAGTTGGCCGAGAGAAAGGTGGCACTCCAGCATACTTCTCCTCAAATCTTCAATCGGCAGCCTTTCAGTAATGAGCTCTAAGTTGCTTGGATTTAGTTCTTTTACTAAATTTTCAATATCCTTTTTAAGGAGTCCACGCCCTATAATTCTAAACATGATATTTTCTCTCTCAAGTTCTTTAGCAGCCAGGATTACTACATCCGCTCCCGCTTCGGGCAAAAACATACCACGAAAAACAACTGTAAATTGACTCCGTTTAGGAATAGCGCTGTCAAAATAAAACTCTTTATCATCTACGCCAACAGGATGAACTGAAATTTTAATAGGATTGATACGAAAAACTTTAATCACCAAATCTTTTTGAGACTGACATTCAATAAAAGACAGATCCGCAAAGTGAAAAGCAAAAAAATCGATAATATAATACCAAATACTTTTTGGAGTAAAAATTACTCCCCCAAAACGGGATCTAATCATGCTGTCATAAAAAGATGATAAGGTATTAAAAATTATTTTTTTCCTAGTCAAAAATCTCATCAAAATCACTAAGACAGCACCTGAATATCCAACCATCACAAAATCGCAATCTTTACCATAAGAATTATATTTTTTAGAAATATTTAAATATTTTCTAAAACCCCGCGTATTGTCATAAATTTCTTTTACCTCAATACCATTTTCCCTTAAACCCATCAAGGTAATCTGATCTCTAGAATTGTTTAGGTTAAAGTTTATGTAGCAGATTTTCATAGTTCTTTTTCCAACCTTTCCATAAGTTTGTTAAGACTGTGGTTTTCTACAACAAAATCTCTGAGCTCTTTACTACTTTTACTCTCTAATATTTTCAAATCATCGTTTCTTACAATGACTTTAGTTCCGCAAGCGGCTGCCTCAAGAATTGTTTTATCCATACTCCCAGAAGGCGTAAAATTAACATATGTCTCATAAGACTGATAGAGCCTTGGCGCCTCACTTTGCTTAAGTCCATTAACAAAATTAATTTTTTCATTCAATTTGTGTCCAGAAATAGTTTCTAAGACCTTTTTGTGATAATTAATATCCTCAGGCAATGTATCTCCCGCAATGGTGGCATTGAAGACTCTGCCTTCTACTTCTAAATCAGACAGCCAATCTACGAATTCTATTACTTTCTTAACTGGCGCAATTCTCCCAAAGAAAAGAATGGAATTTTGTTTTTTTATTATAGATGAATCTGGTTTAAACAACTCTGTGTCTATTCCTACGGGCATAATAATGGTCTTTTTAAATTTAGCTGTGTAGGAACTTGTAGAAGTGCAGAATACTTTGGAAGAAAAGCCAACTGCAATATCTGTGAGTATGTTTCCTTTGGCATGATTTCTCCACAAAAATATCTTCTTATCAAACAGCTTCCAAAAGAGACCTCCAAGTAAAACATACTCCTGATTCATGTGCACAAAAACTTCGTCATACTCATTTAATTTTCCAATCGTATACTTAAAAAATCTATATAGGTATATTACTCTTGACTGCTTCTCCTCTTTACCCAAAGAAAAGACCTTAACATTATTAGGTAAAATGTAATCACCCTTCTTTAGACAAATTATAGTTATGTTTTCAAAATGATTTGAAAATTCTTCAGCCCATCTGTGAAAAAAACCCATTGAGGTGTCGGCGCGATCAATTGCCTGTGTAAGAATTAGAATTCTTTTATTTTTCATAATTTATATACTGCACTCCTCCCAAGATTGTTTATACATAGAGAGACGACTCTCTTCCGTTATAGACATATAATAATCTACGGCATTTCTCGCCAATTTTCCTTTCTCTTTCATTATATTTTTATTTTTTAAAGCAAACTCCATATTATTTTGAAAAGCGACTTCATCTTGCGGGGCTGATATTAGCGCATTTTTATCAGTCAAAATTTCTCCAACAATACCAACATCCGTTGTTATTATGGGACACTCTGCGGCCGCCGCTTCCATTAAAGTCCTTCCGTAACCTTCATAGTCAGATGTATTTAAGAATAAATCGGCACTTAAAAAATATTTAGAAGTATCATTACTCCAACCTTCAAATATCACCACTTCTTCCATTCCAATTTTTTTTATAAAACTTTCCAATCCTTCTCTTAAAGAGCCGTCCCCCAAAATAACAAGCCCGACTCCAGAATAATGTTTGTAAATATTATAAAAACACTTAATTGCCATAATAATATTCTTTTCTTTTTCGATTCTACTCGTCATTAACATAACCGTGCCAAATTTAGGATATTTCAAATGCAATAAGTCTTGGTGCTGCGACAATATAGACATGGGAATATCCAAGTGTATCGGTAAAACAAATGGTTCTTTTTTAAGTCCATAACGAGCAACGAGATCTTTTTGCAGTCGCTTTGAAACTACTCTCACACAATTTGCTTTAGGTATAACATAATCAGCAATAGCAATTCTCAAACTATTTTTAAATGAGCCTCTACCATAATAGGTGCTCGCGAAATCGGTATGAAGCTGTACTTGAAAAGGAGTTTTTAATTTTTTAGAAATTTTCAAACCAATTAATCCTGTTTCAAATGGATCTTGTGCGGTAACCAAAGTAACACCTCTTTTCTTTATCTTACTCGATAAAAAATAGGCTCTAATTCCAAAAAAAAGTTTGAAAATAGAATTTGTCGGATAAATATAGAGATTACCAGAATGACTTTCTTTTAATCCTTGGCTTTTTAAAGTAAAAACAATTATGTGTAATTCTTCAGTAACAGTTGCATAACTACTCATGCGAATATGCTCTTTACTGCCTAAAACAGCGATGCGCCAATCAGTTGAAATCATCAGTAACTTCATATCTATATTTTACCTCAGAACTGAGGACAATTTTTGAAACATTGTTTCCACCGAAAATCGCTCGGCTGACTCTCTCGCTTTAGCCGAAAGTTGTGATCGTTTTTCTTTGTGTTCAATAAGAGTTTTTAGGTTAGAGCCGAGCATTCTTTCATCTCCAGTTTTAATAATAACTCCATTACCATCTACAATAATTTCATTATTTCCTCCAGCGTCCGTTGCTATAATACAAGCACCGAGCTTTAATGCTTCAATCAAAGTATGCGAGAGACCCTCATATGATGAATTCAGTACAAAAATATCAGCCTCTCTAATTACCGCGAGAGTATCTGCGTGAGATAATTCACCCGTAAATAGAAATCGATCTTTTAAATTTAATTGTTGGGCATATGATTTTAATTCTTGTTCCTCTGGACCTTTTCCAACAATAATGAGTGATGCATTAGACCCCACTAAACGCTCACGCCCAACACCATCAAAAACCCTCATTAGAGACCTTATTCCCTTCCAAGGGACCAATCTACCAACGGTCACAATTAATGGCCTAGGCATCTTTTTTACAGAGTCTGGCACCCGCCCAACTTCATCAATTGAAACAGAGTTGTAAATAACTTCAATTTTACTTCTCTCAATCCCCCACTTTTCTACAATGGTTTTTAAATAATTGCTGGGAACAATAACTTTTTCTGCACTATTTGCTACAAACCTTTCGATATATCGAAAAGTTTTAACAAAAAAGGGGTACTCATCCTTTATCACAAAATCATCTAAATTTTCTTTAACTCCAAATCTCTGCACACCTTGCTCCCAAGCATAATCACCAACAATTTTTAAAAAAAATCTATTACCAGTTAATTTAGAGGCAAATAAAGCGGGCAATCCTGTAGAAACTGGGTCTTGCGCATAAATAATGTCTGATTTTAATCCTTTGAAAAAGAGAGTGAGAAAATAAGAAATATGCCGTATAAATTTCGGCAATTTTTCTACAGACGAGAAATTTACCATATCAATCTCATAACCAAATTTATGTAAATTCTTTTCAAGTAACCCGCTATAGGTTATAGGTCCACCTGAGTTTGGTGTAGCGATAAGAACTTTAATTTTTTTGTCTTTCGTATTCATTTATTTAAATAAAGTTCTTTTGTTTTTTGAAGCATCAATTCTTTACCAAACTTAGTTTTAACCTTTTCTTGCAATTTTTCTCCATATTTTTTGGCAATTTCCGGATTTAATATTAAATACTCTATTGAATTTGCTATTAATTTAGGATTCTTGGACTCAACCAAGATACCATTCTTCTCATTTTCTATAATTTCTGGAATTCCCCCGACAGAGGAGGCTATTACAGGAACCCCCACATTACCCGCCTCAAGTAATACATAAGAAAAAGCTTCGGTAATTGAAGGAAGTATGAAAATATCAAAGGCAGAAAGAAAATTTATAGCCTCTTTTTTAAAACCTAAAAATTTAACAAAAGAAGAGAGTTCTTTTTCTTTAACAAATTTTTCTAAATTGTTTCTTTCTCCCCCTTCGCCAATAATTAGATACCTCAGATTAGGGCGTCCATTTTTTAATCTATTTATAGCCTCAATTGAATATTGAAGACCTTTGTTTTTATGTAATTCGGCAATTGTCCCAAGAACAAAAATATCCTTTTCTTTTTCATTTGGCAAAAGTTCTTTTAAAGCTAGGGCTTTGGACAAAACATTTTTAGAAGAAATGCCATTATTTATAATAC
>JAKFXT010000002.1 GCA_021731245.1 Patescibacteria group bacterium | reverse complement strand
CCCAGGAGAAGTTGGAATACAGTATTCATTGGGTCATACACAATCGCGAAGACCTGTTCCATGACCAGCTCCATTTGAAAGAACGATTATGAATTTATAAAGTAAATTATAAAAAAGTCAATAGTAGTTGTAATTTCAAGAATTAACTTGTTTTCGGTTAATATTAAGCACTGATGAAAGGATTAATGAAAAGTATTGTCGTCGCTATTTTAACGCTCGAAGCACGGGTTTTGATTTGGCGCTCTATGCCATATGTGATTATGGTGACAGGGAGTGTGGGAAAGACTTCCACCAAGGATGCAATTTATACAGCCCTCAATTCTTTTTTACCAAAAGTCAGCAAAAGCTTAAAAAGTCATAATGGCGATATTGGAGTTCCACTTACAATTTTAAATTTAGATAATGGTTGGAATAATCCATTTTTGTGGTTATGGAATATTGTTGGTGGATTTTTAAAAATGGTTTTTAGCATTTCAAATCCAAAATATTTAATTCTTGAAGTAGGGGCAGATAAACCAGGAGATTTGAGGGATATTTTAAATTGGATAAAACCAAATATGGTTGTAACAACTTTGTTCCCGCATATCTCTGTTCACGTTCAATTTTATAAAACTCCAGAAGACGTAATTAAAGAAGAAAGTTTACCGATTTTTTCTTTACCAAGCGATGGGGTCTTAATTTTAAATGACGATGATGAAAAAGCGGTGCAATTCGGTAGAGATTATGAGGGTCTCACCATAACTTATGGGACCACACCTCGCGCCAAAGTTTATGCAACGGGCGATGAGATTCTATATGCACAAATTGATGGAAGAAGCGTACCTGTCGGAATGAAGTTCGATGTATTTTATGGGAATAATAAAGTTCCATTCACAGTTGTTGGGGCTATAGGTATTACCCAAATTTACCCAGTATTAGCTGCTGTAGCGTCTTCCATTGCTCTTGGTGGCAGATTAGAGAGACTCTCTAATGTATTTGATGATCACGAAGTGCCACGTGGACGTATGTGCATTATTCCAGGACTAAAAGGTGCATCAATTATTGATGATAGTTATAACTCTTCCCCTATTGCAGCAGATTCTGCCCTTAGGACGTTAAAAAGAGTAAGGGGGAGTCGGCATATAGCGGCACTCGGTGATATGCGAGAGCTTGGGAATTACGCAAAAGAAGAGCATTTAAAGCTCGGTAAAATTGTGACAGAAACAGCTAATATTTTAATAACAGTTGGACCACTTTCTCGCTACATTGCCGAAGGTGCTTTGAATAATGGAATGGATGAAAAAAATATTTATCAATTTGATGATTCTCGCCAAGCTGGAAAATTCTTAGAAACTATTTTAAAAGAAGGGGATATTGTTTTGGCTAAAGGCTCTCAAAATACTATTTTTATGGAGAGATTAGTAGAAGAAGTAATGCTTCATCCAGAAGAAAAAGAAAAACTTTTAGTGAGACAGGAAGGGGAGTGGAAAAATAAATGATGTGTCGTAATGTGTGTCATTGATTTACAAAATTAAATTATAGCTTTAAGCTGTTAATTTAGATGGTATGCGGGCGCATACTTCGTAACCTGGACGGGAGAATTGTAATGAACGTCAACTTGCAGGACAGGGTGTCTGCTGGCGCCGATTTTCTGGACCATGCGAAGCCTGGGTGGGCGAGTGGGGTTTCGACCGAGAAGCTCAACGCGGCCTCTATCAACAACTGCGTAGTCGGCCAGCTTTTCGGTCACTATGTCCAGAAAGGCAGAGATGCCTTGGCGACGTTCAGCGAAAGAAAACTCGACGAGGAGGGTCTCGGTTTCGTCGGTGGCAATTCGGCTGAATATCGAGACATGACTCGCCTCTGGAGGGTGCAAATCAATCTTCGCCTGATGGCGTCGACGTAGGCTCAATCTGCTCCTGATACTTACAAGACGGCCCTTTCGGGGGCCGTTGTAATTTTTAGATTATTTGAAATCAAGTGATTTTATAGATAGTCTTTAATTATCTCCAGAGTTTCTTGACCAGATTTATCACGGACATCTTGAGCGGGAATGTTTATGTGAGCCAATTTTCTATAGTTCTTAAGACGGTCATAAAGTAATTTTTTGTATGACCCAGTAAGTGCTTCTTTCTCGCTTTCTCCGCTCTGAATTTTAAAATAACCACACCAGGCAACTGGTTTTGGTTTTTCAAAAAACTTCTCTATCATTTTTTCGAGTGAATCCTCGCCAACATCAAGATGAACTACAAGACAATTATCTTTTAAGATTTTAAGTGTTTCTTCTTCCAGATGAATTACGCTTCCTGTAGTGTCAAAGACAAGATTTTTACCACTCGTTTTCATTGCGGACTCTTTTGTAAATCTATTTTCTAATTCCAAATATTTTGCCTCGCGCTCTTTATAATTTTTATTATTAGGTAGTCCTAGCCAAGTGGAAATATCAGCCATATCTTTAAACTCAAGTTCTTTTTGTATTTCTTCGTCCACCTGATACCAAAGAAATCCCAAATCATTTTGTAGTGTTCTTGATCTATAACTTTTGCCACCATTGGACATCCCAACGAATGAGAGTCGGAAAGTACCATTTTTTACGTGTGAATCTAATTCTTCTGGTTTCAGTTGTTCGGATTGCATGAATATTAAAAGCTACTTTAGCAAAGAGATTTAAGTTGGGCTAGTGATATAATTGATTTAGAGTTTTCCTACAGAGGACACCATGAACATTTTGGACTTTTTTCGAAGGGTTTTTACAGTCCGTCCGAGACGGCAGTATCCTTCAGGTGGTGGCGAGGAAATGGCTCGCGGGATGTTGCGGTCATTTATCACCGAAGGTGATGTTGCCAAGGTGAGAGCGGAAGTTCTCGGTCACGATTTCAAACGTGGGAGGTGAGCCGGGTTTGTCAGCAAGGGCGCTAAACGGCGCCCTTTGTTTTGGTTTATCAAAGAGGTAAGTTGCAATTTACATTTAAATATGCTATAATGGAGAATAGAAAATAAAAATCTAAATTAAGCTCACTAAGCACTGAGAAGGGGAACTACCTCAATGAAAAATACCCTTCCAACATCGAAGAATTCACACCGATTACTCTAACTAAAAAATAAGTAACCAAGCGAAGACACCCGAGAAGCCTGTGAGGCTCTTGGGATTTTTCTTTTCTTAGGTCGCTTTATTAGCCAAAGAAATAAAAATATGTCTAAAGAATCAAAGATCACCTTACGTGGGAGAAGCTCTGAAGATGGACAATTTACTACTGTTAAAAAAGCTAGAAAATATTCTAGTACTCATGTAGTAGAAAGAGTTCCGAAGCCAGGATATGGTGATACAAAATAAATTATTAAAAATTAATTAAGTAAAATTATGACAGTATGTATTGCAGCTATAGCTGAAAATGGGAAAAAAGTTGTTTTAGCAACAGATAAGATGATAACGGCGAATGCTTTTGGCGGTTATGAAGTCGATGAGAGTGGTACGAAAAAAATAATTAAATTATCTGATAACACACGTTTTTTACTCTCTGGTTCAACGCCATTTGCTATTGAAATAGCAGAAAGTGCAAAAAAGAAAATACACGGGACAAAATCAGTCAGACAAATAGCGGAATTGGTCAAGGAAGAATATCATTTATTTAGAAAAAAATGGATAGAAGAAGGCATTTTAATTCCACGAGGTATTAAGTCACTAGAAGATTATTATTCTCAACATCAAAAACTACAACCAACTTTAACTCAACAAATCGATCAATTGATTGCTCAGGCAAATAATAATTTCCAGGTACAGATTATGGTTGTTGGATTTGATGCGGACGGATGTTCAATGTTTGTTGTTAATAATAATCTTCCTATAATACAAGACTCTATGTTGGGATATTCTGTGGTTGGCTCAGGTGAAAATATTGCAGGCTATGTTTTATTAGATTCCGGGTACAATAAGTCTCTTGATGTAAAAAAAGTTGAAGAATTAGTAAAGATTGCTAAAAATAAAAGTGAGAAAGCGCAAGGGGTTGGAAGAGAAACAGACATTGAGGTGTTGGATTCAGAGAAGAAATGAAATATAGGGAGTCGGTCACAAATATCTTTCTGTTGAAAAATTTCGCGACCCCGCCTCAGACCGTCGTCTTCCGGCTTTCGACTCTCTCCATTAGGAGATCATATGTCAAAATAAAAACCCATTTTAAAGTGGGTTTTTATTTATGTCATGACTCTAGCGGGAGTCGAACCCGCCTTCCATCCTTGAGAAGGATGTGTCCTAGCCGATAGACGATAGAGCCGTATTGTCAAAAGACAGAAATTACTTTACAGTAAAAAGCGGATACGAACAATGGAGGATTTGCTGATGAAACTGATCAAAACTCTGCTCATCATATGCTGGGCATTAGTTAGCCCTGCAATGAGTAAGAATTTGCGTGAAGACGGGCGCTCGGAAGAAGAGCTCGACGAAATGCAGTTTCTCGAAGACAAGGGGATACTCCAGCTTTTTCTCGAAATCATGGCAAACCCTGACGAGACCACTGCGGACTTCATTTGTCCGGCTCGTTGATACATTCGTCGCCTCATTCCGCCCGAAGCATCATCTCGGGCGGTTTCATTTTTTAAATAAATCTATTCTCTTATTCGTGAGAATAAGAGAATAGATTTTGAGGGTAAATTTTATAAAAATAAAAAAGCGCGAGAGGTCCGTAACCGTCTCGCGCCCTTCTTTTTGTTGCTACTTCTACCGCAGTTCTCTGTCCCTCGCGCCGATTTCATTGATTTCGTCGGAGTACTTTCTCCTGAACTCCTCCCACCACTTGTTGAGAGGTTCCTTGGCCTTGGTTTTCTTTTCCTGGTCTTTCCTGTAGAGACCGATGAGACGGTTCCTTGCCGCTTCATCTTGGATACCCATGGCGTTCAGGGCACTCCATAAGGCTTGACCATCGTTGTTGCCGTCCTTTTTGGCTTGTTCAACGAGAAGGGAGTACCTTTCCAGCGTTTCTTTTTCAGTACGTACTGGCATGATGGGCCTCCTCTCGTAAGGAAAGAGAAAACTTGCGGCAGAGTGATGCGAGACCCGGGACACAGATAACCGTTGCCCGAAGGCGAAAAGTTTCCTGTATCCATTCGGAAATCATCTTGGCGTATTCGCTCACCCTTTCCGTTTCTTTGGGATTAATTTTTCTGAAACGGTAAGCAAGACGCAGTTCGCATCCGTGCCTAGTATTGATCATTGCAGGAGGGGTGGAATAGCGAGAATGCGCCATTACAACACGCCTCCTCAGTCCGAACCGAATTTTTTGGGTCGGAATGACTGCCACAATTCTGCAGTTTCCCTCCCCGAAATTAAGGGGGAAGTACACTCGGGCGGGGATGTCATCAGCAAGATGCAACCCTCGACCTAACTTCTGCAAAAGACGCTCAGCCTCTCTGCGACTTTCTCGTAGAAACGAACTCATCGGTGAAGCTCCTTTTAGGATACCAACCCCTCAATTAGGATCAGCTTATAGGTAGGTTTACAACTTGGTGTTAAATGCTTTTTTACACTTAGAAACACCAATTACAGCTAATTCCTATTATATCACAAAATATGATGAAAATCAAATTAAAATAGTGACGTCACCACGTCTTTAACGACAGCTCCGTCAGCGTTACCGCCCAATTCTTTCATGAGAGCACCCATAAATGGACCCATTTTAGATTTATCGGTTACACCCATTTTTTCTTTGAGAGCCTTGGCTTTCGTCTCTATTTCTTCACGAGATAGTTGGGCGGGTAAATAAGCTTCAAGAATTCGAAGTTCAGTTTCTTCTTTGTCAGCTAAGTCAGCGCGCCCACCTTTCGTGAATTGATCAATTGAATCTTTTCTTTGCTTCACTCCACGCTTTATAACAGCCAGCACTTCTTCATCAGTTATAGCGTCTTGCGGCTTCTTACCTTTGGCTACTAGTTCGTTTATAAAAGCGGCAATAAGTCCGCGAAGCACGGAAACACGTACAGCGTCTTTGGCTTTCATGGCTACAATAAGCTCGGCTCGGATTTTTTCATTCATATATAAGAATATTAACGCTAAAGCCTCGATTATCAAAAGAGCGTTAAAAGATGTTAAAATAATTATATGACCACGACCACAATAGCAATTTTGTTTATAGGACTACTTCTTTTAATTTCCAACGGCTTTTTCTTTTATATGATGACTCGTAAAAAAGAGGAAAAAAAGGAAGACGGGGGAATGCAACTTTTACTACAACAAATGAATGAACTTACTAGAACTGTAGACAGTAAGCTTCTAGAGACCTCTAAACAAATGACAGACTCACTTCATAAAACTGGAGAAACAACTGCAAGAATTGTGGGGGACATAACAGAAAAGCTCACACGACTCGATGAAACTAATAAGCAAGTGATGTCTTTCACTGATCAGCTTCAGAGTTTGCAGGACATTTTAAAAAATCCAAAACAAAGGGGAATAGTAGGGGAATATTATCTAGAAACACTTTTGAAGAACACAATGCCCCCTGGGAGTTATCAAATGCAATATGGTTTTAAAGATGGAGAAATAGTGGATGCGGTAGTATTTGTTAAAGAAAAAATAATTCCCATTGATTCTAAATTTAGTATGGAAAATTACAATAGAATTGTGGAAGAAAGAGACGAGGTTGAGAAAAAACGATTAGAAAAACTTTTTGTGAATGATTTAAAAAATAGAATAGTGGAAACAGCTAAATATATTCGCCCAGCAGAAAACACTATGAGTTTTGCTTTTATGTTTATTCCGCATGAAGCGATTTATTATGATTTGCTTATAAACAAAATCGGAGCAGTAGAAGAAAATACCGAAAATCTTATACAAAGAGCAGCTGGTAAGTATAAAGTCATAATAGTGTCACCAACATCTTTTTTGGCTTACCTACAGACGGTTTTACAAGGATTAAAGGCCATGCAAATTGAGGAAAAGGTAACTGATGTAATAAAACGAGTGGGAGAACTTGGAAAACATTTAAAGAGTTATGAGGAATATCATTCTAAGTTAGGAAATGCGCTTGGAACTGTGGTAAATCATTACAATACTTCTGGAAAAGAATTTAAAAAATTAGATAAAGATGTTTTGCGTATAAGTGGAGAAAGTATTGAGTTTGAAACAGCTTTGATAGAAGGACCAGAAAAGGACGAATAAAATTTAGATAAAGACTAGGCCGCCGCTCAGGGAGGAGAAACGGCGGCCCAGACAGATGAACGAGAGGAACTCCCGAACCCCGTCTCTGGTAGCTGTTCTGGGGAATTCCCACCACCAGAATTTAAAAATAGCATTTGTATACAAAAAGGCAAATAAAAAAATACCGCCACAAGATTTGCGAGGGGAGCCACGGGTTTGGAATCCGTTGCCAACCAATCTTGCGGCGGTGAAAGCCCCCAACCCAGGGGACCATAACCTTATCAGAATAGTTATTTAAATCAAAGTTTGAATAAAAAAGGGCGTCGAAGAGATGGTATTTGCGTAATTGCTGTTTTTGTGTAAAATGGCTTTTCTATGGTAGCTAAAAAGAAAGATTTAAATAAAGACGAATTCGCCGTTATTTTGACGGGCGGAAAGCAGTATCGCGTGTCCGTTGGCGACATTGTTACTATTGAGAAAATAAAAGGAGATTTTAAAGAAGGAGATAAAGTAGTTTTTGATAAGGTTTTGATGGTTGATGATGGCAAAGACGCTACAATCGGCGCTCCATATATAAAGGAAGCTAAAGTAGAAGCTAAAATCACTAAAATAGGCAAACACGATAAAATTGACGTTGTTAAATACAAAGCTAAGAGTAGATATCTCAAAACTCGCGGACACCGCCAGCCATTTTTTAAAGTAGAAGTTACAGCTCTAAAATAAAAAAGAAAAAATCCCCTCAGGGGGATTTTTTCATCTCGAAATCTTTTCTCAAGATGTGTGTCCCCAGGAGCACCCCAGGAAGCATAGAGAAGACACCAATCCCGTAAACTAAGGGGCTTAAAACGGCCCCTGAGATTATGGTAATTATAGCGATAAGAGCAAAGAACACGTGGACGATTATTTCAGCATCCTCTACTGGCATTTCTTCGTAAAGCCACTCATTCATGCAGTGCGCTAACGCTACTGGCAAAAGACTAGTGACCATGGAAATGGCAGAAGAGATCACCGCAAGTAAAACCAAGCTGTAAAATTGCATGACGCCTCCCCAAATTTGAACTTTGTTTATTAAAACACAGAAATATCAAGATATCAACCTCTATTCTTGAGGGCGTTTTTGAGGGTTTCGGTGTCAGAGTATTCAACTTCAAGGCCGGTAGAGAGGCCGCGACCAAGCGTTGTGAATTTGATTTCTTTTTCAAAGACAATTGGTTGTAATAAATTTGTAAGATAGAAAACAGTATTTTCTCCTTCGGCATTTATAGAAAAAGCAAAAATAATTTCCTTTAAGTCGCTATTTTTTAATTTTTGTTCAAGGAGTTGAACCAATTCTCTTTGCCTTATCTTTTTTTCTGGTTCTTTTTCCAAAATTGGCACCGAGCCACCAAGTATAAAATAATATCCATTGTAACCCCCACTTTTCTCCACGGCTTCAAAGTCCACGTCTTTCTCTACTATCATTAAGATTTCCGAGTTTCTGTTTTTATCATTACAAGTTCCGCAAGTCGGAAGCTTAGTGTTTCCATTGAAAAATCTTTGGCAACTTTGGCACACCTTAATACCTTTTTTGACCTCTTGAATCAAAGAAACAAGTTCTTCAATGTAATCTTTGTTACGAGTCAAAAGAAAATAGACGAAGCGCCTTGCTTGGCGTGGACCAATGCCGGGGAAACTTTTAAAAAGAGAAGCTAATTTTTCGAGAGCAGACATTGAAGGGAAGGGAATTGAGTTTTATTAAAAATCTTTGGAGGCGTCGCTATCATTGAAGTTACCGAAACCACTCTTATCAATTGGCATAAAAGTAGATTTTTTGTCATCAAAGTATAATTCTACTTTTCCAGTAGGACCATTTCTGTGTTTTTCTATCAAAATGTCAGCAATATTTACTCTGTCAGAATCTTCTTTTTGCTTGTCTTCACGGTGAATAAACATTACAACGTCAGCGTCTTGCTCAATAGAACCTGAGTCACGAAGATCAGATAGACGAGGTTTACCTCCACGAGACTCCACCGCACGACTAAGCTGTGAAAGAGCTAAAACAGGCACATCAAGGTCGCGCGCCAAGTGTTTAAGGGAACGAGAAAGCTCCGTTACTTGTTGTACAGCAGAATCAGAGTTTCTTGTGTTTATTGGAGTCATAAGTTGTAGATAATCCACTATTATAAGACCGAGTCCCTTATCTCTCTTCATGCGACGGGCGACAGAGCGCATTTTCAAAATATTATTTCCTGGCTGATCATCAATAACAATTGGGGCGCGAGACAGTCTGTCTAAGGCATCTCGTATCTTTTCAGCATCTTCCGAAAGGGAGAAGCGACCAGTGCGCAAATTCCAAGCATTAACGCGAGATTCTGCCGCAAGCATTCTTTGAATAAGTTGGTCATTACTCATTTCCAAAGAGAAAATACAAACAGGGGTATTGTGAAGAGTGGCCGTTTGACGAGCGATGTCCAAGGCAAGTGCCGTTTTACCCATTGAAGGACGTGCGGCGAGAATTATTAGGTCTGATTTTTGAAGCCCGGCTAGCTTATCGTCTAGTTCTTTGAATCCGGTTCTCGTGCCACGAATTTCATCTTTGTTGTGATGGAGTCTTTCTAAATGTTCCCAAATTCCAGGGAGCGCATCTTTCAAATCAATAAACTTTTTGACGCCACCATGGTTGGTGAGTTGATAAAGCTCGTGCTCGGCTCTTTCTAAAAGCATTTCCAATTCTTCGGTTTCGTCATATCCAAGAGTGTTTATAGATTCCGCGGCATTAATTAATTGACGCATCATAAATTTTCGATGCACAATTTCTGCATAGTGTCTGATGTTTGCGGCAGATGGAGTTGTGTTTATAAGTTCTGCTAAATAACTAGTACCACCAGCTTGTTCTAAATATCCCTTTTCTTTTAAGCGTGAAGAGAGTGAAAGAAGATCAATTGGTTCACTTTTAGAAAACAAATCCAACATTCCTTGCCAAATGAGACGATGCTTTTCTACGTAAAAACTTTCTGCAGTTGTAAGATCAATAATGTCGACTAAGGCATCGGGTCTAAGCATTACAGAACCAAGGAGAGCGCGCTCGGAATCAATGTTTTGCGGAGGAACACGAAGAACGCTAGATGGAATAGGGGAGTTGGAAGTTCGTTTTTTCTGATACTTAGATTGGTCCATTAAGAATATTCTAACATAATCGAAAGGTCGGATTGAAAAATAAAAAGTGAGGACAAAATGGGGAAATCTTTTAAAGTTTGATTTTTTAGTAAAATATGTTATAATAGAGAGTAGATTCTGAAAAAAGCCTTCCTTACATGCTGTTTAGAGAACGAGGAGATTCCTATGGGCTCAAGAGTCCATGTAGATGGAAAAGAAAAAGCAGGATCCCACACATCTATAACCGAGGCGACAAATGATGTGTGGGAAGTTCTAAAAAAAGCTGGGGCGCAGCGCATTTCCCCCGCCTACATCCAAGGTAACGCTAAAGCGAAAACTCGCTCAGTGAAAATCAAGGACGATGGTGGTGCGTTGAAGCTGACTGTCGTTAGCCCCGGGACGAAGCAGGAGGTCTATGTCTACGGGATTAAGTTCGATGTCGCCCTAGTGGCTCTGAAGAGGGAGCTGCGAGGTTCTTTCTTCGTCAACACCTGAAACAAGACCTATTACAAGCCGCCAACCCTGAGAGGGATTGGCGGCTGAAGTTTTTTATAACTTGTTGTTTTTGAAATATTCTTGTATAAAGTCAAATAACTGTTCAAATTTGATTGGAGGACCACATGTTTGATAATGCAATGCATTTTGCCGCTTTTCTCACCGCTCCTCTAGCGGTCTTCGGCCTAATGATTTTCTTTGCAAAAAAGGCCGACAAGAAGATCGTTGATGAGCGGCACCCGTATTTGTCTGTCCTCGAGGAACATTTTAAAAAGGATGGAAAAAAGATTCAAAAAGATCTTGCGGCAATAGGGATAAAAGAGACCCTTGAGGAGATTTATAAGAAGTATAAGGTCCTAGCTAAAGCGGGGTACGTACAAATAAGACATTTCACGTACTTGCCTAGACAGATTCGCTTGAATCCCAATCGTCCGCAAGAACCCCAAGGGCCGCTATGAACTTTTGGCCCATTCGACCCTGCCGGCACGCCCTTCGCGTGCCGGTTTATTTTTTATAAATCTTAGGACCAGTTTCTGAATCTTCTATAAGATAGTCGAGATTATCGAGCTCTTTTCTTAAAGTGTCTGCTTTTGTAAAATCTTTATTTTTTCTCGCTTCTTCTCTTTCCGACACAAGATTTTTTATATTTTCTGGTATTTCAGAATTTTCTTTTTTAATGAGTGCCACAGCTTCTTTTATTTCTAGTCCTAGAAATTTATCAAATTTTAAAGCGGTTGCCAGTTTATCTTCAGCGTTTAAATCTGATTTTAAAAGTTCGAATAATACAGCAATAGCTTTCGGAGTGTTTAAATCATCATTAATATTACTTTCAAATTTTATTATGAATTCACTATTAACCTTGCCTTCTTTTTCTGCCAAAGAGAGAGTTCTGTAAATTCCATAGAGGGCTTCTTGGGCGCCAGAAAGAGCTTCTAATGAAAAATTCAAAGTAGTTTTATAGTGGCATTGCAAAAGAAGGAGTCTATAAGCAATAGGGGAATATCCATCTTTTATTAAATCAATAAGGCGAGTGAAGTTGCCCGTCGACTTTGCCATTTTATTTTCATTTAAGGTGACAAAAGAATTATGCATCCAAAAATTTACAAATGACTTACCTGTAGCATTTTCTGATTGGGCTATTTCATTGTTGTGATGCACAGGAATATGATCAATGCCCCCTGTATGCATATCAAATGTTTCTCCTAAATATTTCATCCCCATAGCAGAACATTCTATGTGCCAGCCTGGGAAACCTTTGCCAAATGAAGCGTCGTATCCTAGATCAGGGTTGAATTTCCAAAGCGCAAAATCTTTGAAGTTTTTCTTTTCGTTATTTACGCCTATGCGAGATTGAGTTTCGTCTTTTTCTACAATTCCTCCTAATTTTCCGTAGTGCGAATCTTTACTGGTATCAAAATAAAGGCCATCACTTATTTTGTAAGTAAAACCTTTTTTTATTAGTGTTTCTATCAGCTCTATATCTTCTTTTATATGATCACTTGCGAAAGGGAATTCTTCAGGTGTTTTAATATTTAAGTATTTTAGATCTTCTTTGTATTTTTCAAAGTAAAAATTAGCAATTTCACGCATAGAATCTAGTGTCATTGGTTTTCCTTCGCGCTTTAGTGCTTTTGTCATTTTGTCATCCCCATCATCTCCATCCCCGACAAGGTGTCCAATATCAGTCACATTTATTACTTGATGCACTTTGTAATTGTGCCACTCGAAAAGGCGTCTTAAGGTATCAGCGAAGATATAAGAGCGTAAATTACCAATATGAACATAATCATAGACGGTTGGTCCGCAGTTATACATTGAAACAGAACCCTCTTTAATGGGGCTAAATTTCTCCTTTTTCTTAGTTAAAGTATTGAAAAGAAATATGTCTGCCATAGAGAGTAGGGTACAAGGAATAGGGTCTAGGGTAAAGGGTTATTAAAACCAGCGTTTAAACTTGAAGAAGGTAGCCATAAATAAAGTGGTAATAATCATAATGCCTACGATAATCCAAAAATCATTCTGTGAACCGGCAATTGGCATATAGCTTGCATTCATTCCGAAAACTGTGGCTAAGAATGAAATAGGCAGAATTATGAAAGAAATAATAGCCAGGGTTTTCATTGTCTCGTTTTGCTTGGTGGAAAGGAGAGAATTATTGGTTTCGCGTAGCTCGTTTAAAGTGTCAGTATTTGATTGTATGGCGCTTTGCACACGAGAGAATGAACCCAAGATACTCTCAATATAATAATCAAAATCTTTACCAAAAAGTTTTATAGCAGCAAGCTCGAAAGAGCTCCAGACCTCATCGTGCAAATTCAGTGCCTGTTTGAATTGAAGAATTTCGCGAGAAACTTTTGATAATTCAAAAACCATAAGTTTTTCATTACCCATAAAAATTCTATCTTCAATTATTTTTAGACGATCAGCAATAAAATCTAATTCGTGCGTTAGAGATTTATATAATTTTCGAATCATATAGTAGAAGATGAAACCAGCATGATCACCCATATTATCTCTATCTAATATTGAATTAACCTCAAATATTTTTGAGAATTTGTGTATCGGGTCTATGGCATCGTACCTTGTAGTAATTATAAATTTATCTCCAATCAAGAAATCAATCTCCTGATTGCTCCCTTTAGTGTGACTATGATATATGGCGGGAAAATGAAGTATTAAATAAATATAATTTTTGCGAAAATCCACCTTGGGCTTCATTGATGGAATTAAAAGTTCTTCAGCAATAAGAGGATCAATATTATATTTTTGCATTAGACTCCGGACTTCTTCCGATGTGGGAGAAACCATATCAATCCAGACCAAATCCTTGTGATTGTAGGTGTTTATCATTTCATTATTTTACATTAAATTACGCGAGAAATCTTTTTTAAGTGCGCTTTATTCGTGTATAATCTTATAATGCATTTTTGGAATAAGTTTAAAGTCTACGCACTTCCTAGTATTACAGCTGGGGTCCTTATGGGCATTGTATTTTCCTTTGGATACTTTGTGGGTAAAAAAGACGCTCCAACAACCCCACTTTTTATTTCTACAAGCGCCAATCCTAATAATGTTGACCTAGAATCATTTTGGAAGGTCTGGGGCATTTTGTCTCAAAAATTTGTGGGGGAAGGGCAACCTGAAGATAGTGAGAAAATTTATGGAGCGATAGAAGGACTTACGGCATCATATAAAGACCCGTACACTGTATTTTTCCCACCAGAAGAATCAAAAGCCTTTAAAGAAGAGGTGTCCGGCGCTTTTGAAGGAGTGGGAATGGAAGTTGGAATTCGTGATAATCAGCTCGTCGTGGTTTCCCCAATTAAAGGAAACCCAGCTGAAAAAGCGGGAATTCATGCTGGAGACAAGATTGTCAAAATTGATGGCAAAGACTCACTCAATCTTGCAGTGGACCAAGCCATAAAACTCATTCGTGGTAAGAAAGGAACGGCTGTAGTTCTTACTGTTTCTCGTGAAGGTAAGAAAGATAATTTGGAAATTAAAATAGTGAGAGATGTTATAAATATTCCGACTGTTGATTATGAGCTTAGAAAGGATGGAATATATGTAATTAAATTATATAATTTTTCTGAAATTTCTTTCGGTAAATTTAGAGAAGCACTCCGTGCTTTTGTGGATTCAGGTAGTGACAAATTAATTTTAGATTTAAGAAATAATCCAGGGGGATATTTGGAATCTGCTGTGGATATTGCTAGCTGGTTTCTCGCTCCTGGAAAAATAGTGGTCAGAGAAGATTCAGGCGACGCTAAGAATGAGAAAACTCACAGAAGTAGTGGCTATAATATTTTTAATGACAAATTGAAAATGCTTATTTTGGTAAACGGTGGATCTGCTTCAGCATCAGAAATTTTGGCTGGAGCACTGCGTGATCATGGAAAAGCGAGAATTATTGGAGAAAAAACTTTTGGTAAAGGGTCTGTGCAAGAATTAATACAAATTTCGGACAAGACATCTCTTAAGGTTACTATTGCTCGCTGGCTCACCCCAAACGGCGTCTCTATTTCAAAACAAGGTATTGTGCCAGACATTGAGGTTAAGATGACGCAAGACCAATATGCAAAAGAGGGAGACATTCAATTAGAAAAGGCGGCGGAAATATTGAGAAAAGAGAACGCTACAAGTTCAGGTGATTGGATTTTAAATACTCCGCAAATTACGGTAAAAATGCAATAATGAAATAAATATATGAAAGTAATTTTACTTAAAGATGTTCCAAAACTTGGAAAGAAATACGAAGTTAAAGAGGTGTCTTCTGGACATGCTATTAACTTTTTAATACCTAAGAAATTGGTGGAGACAGCCACCCCCGAAGCTCTCGCTCGCGTTAAGGAGAAACAGGCCGAACACTCTGCTCATTTGAAAATACAGGAAGAGTTACTTAATAGTAATTTTGAAACGATTAAAAATACTGTCGTTACTATAAAAGGAAAGGCGAATGAAGAAGGTCATTTATATGCCAAGATTCATAGTAAAGAAATAGCTGAGGCTCTTAAAAAGCAAACTCGGTTGGAGTTACCAGATGGAGCTATTGTTTTAGATGAACCTATAAAAATCGTTGGGGAACATTCAATAAAAATAAAGATAAATAATAGGGAAGGGAAGTTTAAATTGACTATAGAAAGAATGTAAGCTAAATTTTTTATTAGTAAGCACATCACCTAAGGAGAATGTGGATGATTGCAAAAAAGGTTCTTGAAAATTCCAACGCAATACAGGCAAATGTCGAAGGCTTGAGTATGCAGCAACTCAAGCTCCGTTGTCAGATCCTCGAGGACTATCCCCAGCTGAGCTTCGATGATGTGACGGCTATCGCCAAGGGCGACAAGAAACTGGCAGATTTTGGTATACCGCCCTCTTGCGAGCTGGGAATTTCCTGATCAAGAAAAAACCCGCCTAGGTCGGCGGGTTTTTTTATTTATTTTACGTGCACTATCTTTTTAACGACAGTTTTTCCATTGAAATGGGTTTTTCTTTTTGTGCCGTATGAAACGATACCGTCTTTTGATGCAAATAGAGTGTGGTCTTTACCTAAAGATACATTAGTTCCTGCCATTATGTCAGTACCTCTTTGGCGGACTATTACATTACCAATTTTGGCAATTTCTCCCGCGTAAAGTTTAATACCCAGGTATTGAGCATTTGAGTCAGTCAGGTTTTTGGCGGAACCCCCCGCTTTTCTTGATGCCATATTTAAGTGTTATTTTTTATCCTAATTAAAGTATAATCTGAGGAATGAAAGAGAGTTTAAAACATTTTGAGCTAAAAGGCAAGGACGAGATTATACTCATTATTGTCATTATTTTGGTGGGGCTCGGCAGTTTTGGTTTGGGCCGGCTTTCTGTAAAACAACAGAAAAAAGAGCCTATTTCTATAATTAATTCAGCAGATTCATCAGATTTAGTGGCTTCGGTGGCCAATTCTCTGCCGGTTACAAATGGTGGGGTAGTGGGGTCAAAAAACGGTAAAGTTTATCATTTGCCATGGTGCCCTGGGGCTTTAAAAATAAAGCCAGAAAATCTAATCACTTTTGAAAATTCGGAGGAAGCGGAAAAAGCAGGTTATAATAAGGCCTCTAATTGCAAAGGTTTATAAAACAAAGAAATGACCCCGTAGTAGAATTTCAGTTCGATTATGTTCTACAACTATGTATTACAAAGTGATAAAAATGGAGAGATTTATATAGGGTTTACTAGTGATTTAAAAAAGAGGTTTAAAGAACATAATCAAGGGTTAAATCTTTCGACTAAAAAATATAAGCCTTGGAAAATAATTTATTATGAAGCGTGCTTGGATGAAAAAGACGCTAGGAGACGAGAATATTATTTAAAAACAACCCAAGGTGGTAGACTACTGAAAAGACGATTAAAAGAGTTTTTGTATAGTAAAAAGTCGAAAGATTTAACAAACTGAAATTTCACTACAGGGATGATAGCTATAGACATAGAAGCATCAGGCACTAATCCAAATACACATTCTATTATAAGTATTGGAGCAGTTGATTTGAATGACAAAGATAAGCGCTTTTATGGCGAATGTCGTATTTGGGATGGGGCACACATTTCAGAGGAAGCGACTGCTATACATGGACAGACGGACGAAGAAATAACTGATACTAAAAAACAGACTGAGGGGGAATTGGTAGAGAAGTTTATGCGTTGGATTGATAGTTGTGAGGATAGAACCTTAGTCGGACAAAATGTTTCTTTTGATAGAGATTTCATAAAGCATGCTTGCGCAAGAATTCATCTCGAATGTTCTTTGGCTCATAGAATTATTGACACTCATTCTCTTTGTTATATGCACATAATAAAGAGAGGGCTGGTGCCACCATTTGATGAAATTAAACGCCACTCAGCGTTAAATCTTGATGCCGTTTTGCAATATTGTGGTATTCCGGAAGAACCAAAGCCACACAATGCTTTGACTGGAGCGATTTCACACGCAGAAGTGGCACACAGACTGCTTTATGATAAAAAGTTTTTGCCAGAATTTGATAAGTTTGAGATGCCGTGGAAATAAGTCAGGGCTATGGAAAATAAAATAGAAAAAATATCATATGACCCTAGGATGGAGCTTCTGAAAAATTATGGAGCAACTGTAGAATTAGATAATTTATCTGAAAATGCCTACATTGTTAAATTTCCATTTGAAGACGCTATGACAACCATAAGAATAGTATTAAAAGATTACAGTGGGGCAGATTTGGTTATAACAAATATGACAACGCTACCAGATAGTCAGAAAAATAGTGGTTTTGGAAGTAAATCAATAGAATCTGTATTGTCTTGGGCACAGGAAAATAATTTAAAGGATATTCGTGCTGTGCAGGTACAGACTCCTAGTGAAAACTTTTGGATTAAGAATGGCTTTAAGAAATCTGACGAGCCGAATCCAACTAATGATTTTGTTTACGTTGGATAAATAAAACAACCGCCTACGTTTCCACGTAGGCGGCCTTTGAAGAAGGAGATGGATTTAAGCACCAACCAGCTTGGGTGTATTTGCCCATCTGTCACTGTAATGTATCGAATCGACTCCCGGGTCGTATGTTATCAATCCCTCGTCCTGGTCACTTCCGTCAAAAGCAGATGGCAACCCTGCTGTAAACTTCCAGACACGCAAGGTATCGCCTGAAGTTTTTTGAAGCGCGACTAACCCCAGACTTCGATTGATTATTTGAAATCTGTAAATTCCAGGAGTCAGATATTGTGAGCTCCAAGCGGCAGTTTCCAGAATGGTACCCGCATTTTGCCGGCGGGTGATGAAGAAGACAACCATTCCGATGATTGCCCCGAAAAAAGCAATAAGGACGATTAAGCTCATGAGCTGTTTGAAGGTGTTTACTGAGCAAACGGGTTCCATTGGTGGAATCTCCTGTGTGTGGGTGCAGAATTTGTTGTCCAAAATCACTATATATTTGTGTTTATTAAAGTCAAACCCCCGTCAGAGCCTAGACTCTGACGGGGGTTTCTTTTGAGAATCCTGTAATTTGAGATTACATTCCTCCTCCCATTGAAGAGTTTCTGTTTTTACACCAAGTGTCTACTGAATATTTTCCAGAACTTGTAGTCATTATAGCGACAGATGCTGCAAGAATAAGGAGTATGTATTCATATCCTCCAGTTCCTAAGAAGAAACCATTTTTTATATGTACTGAAAAAAGGGCGACTGTGGCAATCACAACACCAATTTTAGCCGCCCAGTGAGTGAATAATCCGACAATAAGAAGTGCTCCAGCGATTAATTCACCATAGCTTACCAAGTAGGCCCAAAGTGATGGCATTGGCCAATTTAGAGCACCTGCTCCAAAGAGCCCAGCTGTAACTTGATCAACTCCTACTGTGACGACTTTCTGATAGCCGTGCATAAACAAAACCGCACCGAGCACAACACGTAGCACAAGCTTGCC
The DNA here is from genome assembly GCA_021731245.1 of Patescibacteria group bacterium. Lineage (GTDB taxonomy): Bacteria > Patescibacteriota > Minisyncoccia > Phycocordibacterales > JAKFXT01 > JAKFXT01. Next base: position 83,796 of record JAKFXT010000002.1, on the reverse strand, counting down.
CGCATCTTGCCAAGCATCTGAACACCACTGACAACCCATTAGTTTATTCAACATAATATAGTTTAAAAATTTTTAATGACTAGATTATCGCAAATTGGGGGGTAATAAGGAAGCATAAGTGGGGATAGGGGATTGAAGATGGGCTCTTGGCAGCCCGTCCTTGGTAAGGTTTGAAAAAAGTCATAACCTATTGTGAGATGAAAAATGGAAAAATAGCTATATTTATAGCCATTTATTATCCATTGACCAAATGGTGAATTTATTGGGAAGTATTGACAGAAGAATAAAAATATGATAGTATAAAAGAAATCAGATAACATCTGGTTTTTTCATTTAGGGGCGAATGTTTGGCACAAAACCTGTGTCAAAAGGAAATCCCTAGACGACATTAGGAGCTAAAATACGACTATTATCGGGTTAGCAACAGGAATACTTTTTTTGATCTCGAACATTAACAATAATGATAATCAACCGGTAAACGAACAAGTACCAACTCCTAAACAGGAGGAAGTGCTAATAACGGAAAGTTCCCGCAAGGAGAATAAGAAATACATTTTCGTTGAAAAAGAAGTTCGTTCATACTTTGAAGACATCCCAGAGATGATTCAAGTAGCGTATTGTGAGTCACGTTTCCGCCAAGCGGATAGTGAAGGTAATACGATTCGCGGTGTGGTTAATAGTAAGGACGTAGGTGTTATGCAGGTTAATGAGCACTACCATCAGGTAGACTCAGAAGAACTTGGTTACGACATCTATGACTTGAAAGGCAATATGGCATACGCTAGATATCTCTATGAGAGAGAAGGCTTACAACCATGGAGTGCCTCAAAGCCTTGTTGGGGACCAAAAATAGCTAAGTTAAAAACTGAAGCAAAGTTGGCTCTTAATAAGAAATAGAAGCAGCAGGAAAGGTGAGGTCGCTCTTATATAATGACTTCACTCGGACGAAATGAAAATAAATTTTCGCTCCGCTCCTCGCTTGTCATTATAAAACCAGAAATTATCCAAAAAGCCCCCCGATGTAACATCGGGGGGCTTTTTGCTTTACATTAGTCTATTAATTTTTTAATGTTACAAGTAGGCAGTATTTTTGCTACAGAACACCAACTCAGGAAGGGGTTTTCAAAATGAGAAACTCGATTTGTTTGGAAGCGTTCCGTCGCATTGAAAGTCGCATTGGTTTCAGGTTCAGGTCGTTTTGGTGGAGTTTCAAGGACTTCTTCTTGAACAACTCCATTCCGCCCCTCGTTTCTTGGAGGTTCTACGGCTTCTTTAGCTGGGATCTCTACTTCTGGCAGTGGCCTATGGGAAGCGCCTATAAGGGCCGTATCCACTTCGCGGTTTTCAAGTTCAACTTTCGCAAGTGGAAGTTTGAGGCCCCAGGAGGAGCTTCTGGAACTCGCATCGGGGTGGACTGGGGAGATTCGGGGTGGCAAATAGGGTATGACAACGGCTGGAAAGACATCGAAGACCAGAATCGTTGGATCATCACCAGGTTTGGATGGCACTCAAGCTATATCTACAAGATTTTGCCGTGGACGTGGCATCCATTCTGGTATCCCAAATATCCCAAAGCAAAGTAGTTTTTCGTCCGCAGAGATCGTCTCGCGGACGATTTCTGTTTATGTGATATTATTTTTTATATGAAAATACCTACTAAAGTTCCTGAAAAAGGATTTTATTATCATTACAAACACGACCCGAAGGGGAGTGTAAATAATTACGCTTATGAATATATTGGCGCAGGAGTGCACACAGAAGAAGATTGCCGACCGGAAGATGAGAATATGATAATTTATAGACCATTATATGAGGCGGCAGTTTACAAGGCAGGTAAAATGTATGATGTTCGTCCATTAGATATGTGGATGGGTATAGTAGAAAAAGATGGGAAGACATTTCCTAGATTTGCCAAGATTACTGATGAAAAAATTATAAAAGAATTGGAAAAAACTAAAAAAGAAATGTATGGAGATAATTAAAAAAATTCCGGAAAAAGGATTCTATTATCATTACAAACACGACCCGAAAGGGGATATGAATAACTATTCTTATGAATATGTTGGAGTCGCACTTCATTCTGAAGAACGAAATTACACCGTCATATACAGACCTCTTTATGAAAATGATTTTTTAGCTCCGGCGACACATGTTGTGCGCCCATTAGATATGTGGATGGGTATGGTAGAAAAAGATGGAAAAACTTTTCCTAGATTTACAAAAATTACTGATTCAAAAACAATTGAGGAGCTTCAAAAAATAAAATTAGAAATGTATGGAGAGTAAGTCTACTGATGATAATAAAATTAAATTTTACGAAGGGCCATTCTATCTTCTTTCAAATTTCTCAGCGCACAAAGTAGTATTCGAGGGGGAAGAGTATATGACATCAGAACATGCCTATCAGGTTTCCAAATTTTCTGATATTGAAATAAGAAAGAAGATAAAAGAAGCTCCGAGCGCATTTCTTGCCAGAGAGTATGGAGGAAGTAAAAATGGTCGCAAGGAACCTTTTGATAAGGTTTCTGTCATGGAAAAGGTTATGAAGGCAAAATTAGAACAGCATGACGATGTCAAAAGAATGCTTATAAAGACCGCTGATAAAATTATTGAGAAAAATCATCCAGAAGATTATTTCTGGGGTACGGGAGAAAATGGTTCAGGAGAAAACATGATGGGTAAAATTTGGATGAAAATAAGAAAAGAAATTTATGGAAATAATTAAAAAGATAAAGAGGAAAGAGTTTAATGATAAAAATTGTTTGGTTTATGAGTATGGGCTCAAAGAACGTTCAATAAACGGCGCTTTGGCCAAAATAAGTGGTAGATATCCTCAAAATGGGGTATCAACGAACCTGAAGTCAAAGGAAATGGCCTATGTATTAAATGGTTCAGGGAAAGTCGTTATAAATGGTAAAAGTAAAAAAATAAATTCTGGGGATTTAATTTTAATAAATAAAAAAGAAAAGTTTTATTAGCAAGGGAATATGGAAATATTTATATCTTGTACGCCAGCCTGGAATCCAAAACAATATAAACATATTAAGTAAGGGAAGGGGTCTTTAAGGTTGTATTGATGGGTCAAAGGCTCTATAGAGGTAACGTCGCACAATATATCTTTTACGCGGGAAGCTTGTGCGACATAGCTATAAGCTATAGAAGTAAAGGGGGTGTGGGGTTTAATTAAAACGATACTCCCCTTTAATATTATTTGGTTCTTCTAACAGACAAAGCTTTTCTAGATTTAGTGAATTCTTTGAATGCTTCCCAACCCATTAGGTATTGATTACTTAATAATTGGCGCTTTTTATTTTTCAGGAGTTTATTTAATGAATCATCGTCTATACTCTCATTCATTTGTAGGAAAATGACTGGATATGGGACAAAGCCCATGTATTCTTTATTATATTTATTTAACTTTATATTGAGGCATCCTGTGAGGTTTCTTGTTGAGTTTGGGTAGAATACATCTACACAGAAGCCCTTTCCTTCATCGTAGACGAAGAAATCAGCTCTTGTACGGTGATCATCAGTAAAAAAGTATTCACGATGCACAAATTCTTTGCCAAACTTTTCAATTAAAAATTGGTAGACAATATCTTCTGTTTTGTGAGCTCTGGTATTGATGGTATGAGCTCGTTTTGAGCTGTGAGAGCCTAATCTGTAGTCATGTTCATCGCCAAGGCCTAATTTTTTCCTCAATTCAACGAGCCCACCGTGACTTCTTTCAATTGTTCTTGCTGAAGGTAAATATTGATAGTTATCAATTTCTGTTGAAGTTGGATAATGACCATTTTCTTTATGAAAATGTAATAAACCACTTTTAAGTTCTTCTGTCGTCCAAGGTGATTGGGTCCCAGTCTTTTGTGTACGAAGGGTCATATCTACTAATTATAACTCGAATGTCGCAAAAGCAATAGTAATCAAAGTCCGACATTCGTAAAAGATAACGTAGATCACTTTCCTATCGCACAATCTACTTGAATTAATTACAAAATAAATTCTTTAAAAAATTTCTTATAAAATCGGGGGAGTCACTTCCCTATTTTTATATGAAAAAGTAACTATAAAAATGGCTTGGCATATCTTCTTTGGCATAACACACGTTCATTAAAAAAAAGTTAGAAACCTTATTTAGATAGTTTTTCTCTTTTTTTACGAACCCCATCCTCAATACTGTCATTAATTTTTTTCTGTCTAACTTCTAGTAGGCTTCGGTCAACATCTTCGTCTTTATACCACTTTGAATAAAGCCACCTTATGTTGCGATAATAAGAATCATTATTTGATATCATTTCTAAAATTTTTATTAAAAATAATTCAACGCTACTTACAAAAGTTTGTTTTATGGCACCCAAAGTTGGGTCATTTACAGTTCCGGTTATTTTTATACGAATTGCTAATTCCTCTAATACATTTAAATAACTGTTAATTTCTTTATGTCCCCAATAAATATCGTTTTTCATTAGTTCTCTGAGAATAAAGTTTTGCTCTTGTGTTATATCCTCATAATTTTCAATAACCCAAGAGTAACTAAATTCTTCCACAATAGGTATTGGTCTAGGAAAAACTAACATTTTTATCTTTAAAGCAGGAATTATTGACCTGAAAGCTTTTTCATATCCATCAATCACCTCGGTTCGTAGCATGTGAACTTGGTCAGCAACAGCAATTTTTTTATCTTTTTCTTGGTGAGAGTAATACTCAATTATTGCAATAATTATTGAGAACCCAGTAATGATTTCTGCTATGTATGCCCAATCTCCAAGTGTAGTAGGTATTTTCAATACACGAGTTAACCAAAAATCCATAATATATGAACCCAAAATGTAACCTGAAATGAAAGCGATTACTCTGGGCCACCACTTAATAAAAGTTTCCATTCCCCCATCCTACTCCCCTCAGCTCCTTTTTCAAGGGTAATTGACACTATTATTCACAGTAATAGAATGTTTGTATGGAAGACCCTATATTTACAAATGGCCCTGAAAAGATTTTTGTCGACGAAGCTAAAGCTCAGGCTGTGAATGGCTTACTTCAGTTCTGGTTGAGGTCAGGGACAGAGAAATATACGTTTCTTTTCCACTTAGCCACCGCCAAACAAATAGGAAGATTGCTTTTAAAACAAGTAGAAGAAATCGAAGCGAAAACTGGACAAAAATTTGACGCTCGGCTTTCGAATGAACCGTTAATGTCTCCGATACAAGATATTGGAGATTCTGACAAGAAAGGACCTGAGAAACCAAAACCGAAGAAGAGGTAATTTTTTCTTTCCGCACATCATCCTGTTTTATATCTTTTGCCACCTAATCCCCCATTTGGTCAAAGGGTAAAGAAAAAACCCCGCCGAAGCGGGGGGTTGAGAAAAAGGTGGGCTATTGCCAGCCAGCCGCTTCGGTAAACATTCTCTAGAGCGACTGTACGAATTTTACTGGGTGGCAAACCGCGAAGGCAATCGTCTGATAAGAGCCGACTGGCGGAATCGTATCACCGTGGTCTTCCATGTGTTATCTCCCTCCTGTGAGGTGGTCTACCTTTATTTCTATCACTTTTCTTTCCTTTTTCAAGGTTCTACATAATTTGATAAAATAAGTGAATGATTCTCACGATCCGTTTTACCCGAATATCCCCGACCCATCACATGTTTGAATATAGAAAAGGAGATGGAGACTGGGATATAGTAAAAAATGAGACGAAGAGCACCCTTGAGCATGACTTGATTCATTATGCACTTGAAACACAGGTGGGCCTTAAATATTCGTTCTTTGGATTATTGGCATCAGGAAAATCTTACGCTGAGCTTTCTTCTGGGCTAGGTAGCTCAGACCCACTGCGAGATTCTGAGATCGTAAATACCGAGCGAGTCGTAGGAGTACTAACGGCTGTAATGAAAGATTTAATTACTCCCATTGAAGCGATGGAGAGCTTTAATAATTTATATAATAGTTATCATGAACCATTGCCGCCTTGGCTTATTGAGGAATCTATTAGAATGACGCAAGAATGTTTTCGTAAGTTAAAGGGGCAATGGAGTGCCACACCTTTCCATTCTCCAATGACACTTACTTTTTCTATTTTGTGAGACAATCTCCTTTTTCGAGGGTGAATTGACAGAAAGTCATCTAATTGTTATTTTCTATATACCTCCGAGGGGTTACGGTTGACGCTAGGCCAACAGGTCTTCTGGGAGTTCGAAAGGGACGGCCGTCCCCAAGTTCTTTCAAGGTCTGATGCGCGTCGTGGTTCCTCGGGGGTCATTCGCGACTCGTTGTTCTTCTCGTTGTTTTGCTCGAAACACTCTCGATGTCAGCTCGTTTGTTGGCTCGCAATACCAGCCGTACCCCAGAATTTATAATAAAAATAAATTGGGTGCGGCTTTTTTTATTTGGTCAAGGAGGTAAGATACAAAGCCTGATATAATTAGTTATATGTTTGAAATATTCAAAAAAATGTTTGGACCTAAGAAACCTAATAAGGATAGTGGAGATGGAGGCGCCTATACTGCTCCCGTCTTTCCCTCAGATGATTCTGAAGAGTCAGGCTCTGAAGCAGATGGAGCAAATGGCTCTGAAAGTACTGACGGAGGCTCTACTGGTGATGGCGGCAGTGGCGGTGGTGATGGTAGTTCATAAAAAACAAATAATCCATCTGTAACAATTGAAATATTATGGATATCTTAAAGAAATACGGAATGATGTTCGTCTTCATCGGGGTCTTTGCTTTTCTTGTAATCGCTTGGTGGGTAAACGGCAAAGATGATACTTGGCTCTATATATTTTGTGTCTGGCTCGTTCTTTATTCAGCTTACGAAGTTTATAAAAAGAAACCTGAATAATTTTTTCAATTATAAAAACAGAAAACCGCTCCCAGGTTTCCTGTGAAGCGGTTGAATTTTAACGTGAGCAGGTGTCGATTTCTCCTTTGACCCACTGGTTGATGAGTTTGTTGCGAGAATCGTGACTGCGATGGTTTCTCGACATTTTGCGAGAGGACAAGAAATGTCCTTCGCGGTGGTCTCCGCTGATGAAGCAAAAGCCAAGAATTCGCATCATGCGCCCACATTCTTTTCTTGGAACGCCATCCACTTCGAGCAGCACGTGACTTTCGCGAGGAGCATTGGTCAAGAGAATCAATCTCCCCATCGTTGCGGGCGTATTTTTGTAATGACGCTGACTCTCAATCGGCCAGAAAACCACTTTGAGGCCGTGTGGCACTTCGGTGGCAAAGACTCTCAATCCATCATAGAAAAGGACTTTCGCTTTGGTTGCGAAAGGTTTGTTTTTTGGAGCTTTCATTGCAGCCATTGCGGAATCCTCCTGTCGGAATTAGTTGAACTGCCTAAAAATACATTACTCTCGACTCCTTATTTGGTCAAAGGGTAATGAATAGACACTTTTTGTAAAACAAGATAATGTGCAAATTAGTCAATTCTGACCCTCTGCAAAGGACATTATATGCCCGATATTTCCCTGCTTAAGCCATCGTCTGACCTCGAAAGCGGTCTGTACGGGGCTACTGTCATCCAAACGGGGGAAAAACTGGAAATAAATCTCGTCATAAAATACGGAAACCTCGACACCCCCATCACACCGAAAGGAACGGTGCTGGTCTATGTCTACGAGAAGGACCAGAACGGCGAGTTCAAGGTCGAAGTCAAAGAATCCAAGTTCGCTGGCATTGAGGAAGGAGAAACCTTTTCATGGAAGGAGTAAGCCAGCCCCGACGTCGCGTCGGGGCGTTTGTTTTTATATAAAATAAAAAAATGGCCGGAAGCGCTGGGCTTCCGGCCGGGGTGTTCTTGGTGTTCTTACTTCTGGACCTGGGTGAAGTCCAGGTGGTCTTGTTTCTCCTGCTCTTTTCTCTCCCCTTCCTTTTTTGCGGCGGCCTGCTGGGCTTCCTCCTGCCTTTTTTTCGCCGCCCGAATTCTTCTTGTCTCGAGGCTGATGACAGTGTCCTCGTTGCTTGGTTTTTTGTTTTTCTTCGATTTTCTTTCCTCAATTTCCTGTCTTTCTTCACGTCTTGTGTTGTAAGCGGAAACGAAGTGAAATAAGGCAACGAAAAGCGTTGGGATGAAGGCAACCCAAGTAGAGGCCTTGACCCAACCGCTGGGGAGCCAGCCGTACCAGAGGACCACTCCGCAGATGATGGCCACCCAGTAATAGCGCTTGATGTATGGCTCCACATCTCCCAGATACTTGTAGAGGAGATTCCTCCTCAAAAAGCCCGGGTCTTCTTCCATGGTTTTATCCACCTTTCTTTGTTTGGTTTGGGCAAGATTGCCCAATTTGTACGCTTTAAAAACTTTACAATTTATTATTTAATTTGTCAAACACTCTAATGCTTTGTTTGCATAGAGATAAACTTGAGGATGAATTTCATTTTGCATTTCCTCTAATTCTTTTTTGGACAACCATTTCCATTGATCATCAATGTTTTCTGGAATAACCTCATCATTCTTGGCTTCAGCGAAATATATTAAAGATACATGACTGTGAATATCATCTATTGGATGCATATTCATAAAGACTGGAGGTATTAATTCTAAATATTTTCCATTCTTTTTTTCTTTATTAATTTTAGATATTTCTAAATCTAAGGAATTAAAAATAGTTATGTCGAGACCAACTTCTTCTTTTACTTCACGAATTGCTGCTTGATTTGGATTTTCATCAAGTTCTATGTGGCCACCAACTCCAAGCCAAACATTGTATTTTTCATGTAAACGGAGCAGTACTTTATTTTTGTAGACAATATAAACATCCACTGTGTAGTCAATTTTCTCGTTTATGTGTGACATAAAAACTAATCTACAGAAGTGAGATTGGGTGTGGGTGGCTCTATTCCCGTTCCCCTACCCGCTTTAAGGGATTTTAATGTTTCTACAAATGGGTGCCATGATAGGTCTAGCCAAATGTCATACCAGAGATATTCAGCTGGTTTTTTGAGATAACCATCCCAAATCTTTATAGAAGTTTCTTTTACGAAACCGATATTTTCTTTACCTGTGTCGGACTCGGTTATACCGCGAATAGAAATCCCAAAATAACTAAGCGCAAATATTCCGATTACTATCATTATTATGAGCCCCACTAATCCCCCGTTTGTTTGTCTTTTCATTAATGTAATTTTATCTTAAATATGATGAGTTGTAAGTTATTGCTTGTGGGTTACAAATACAGCCCTAGAGATACAACATTGGGTTTAGATAGGCACGTAGGTCCGCAACAGGAACTCTGTAAGTACCACGACAAACCTTACTCTTAAGATTTGTTATTTGAATTCCTTGAGAAGCGAATAATCCAAAGTGTAGGTGTGGGCCAGTGGAGTATCCAGTATTACCTGAATATCCAATGAGTTCCCCTGCCTCAACCTGAGTCCCTTCCACGGCCTTTATAAGCGAGAGGTGGGCGTAAATGGTGGAGAGACCGTTGCCGTGCTTTATAAATACCCATTTGCCGTATGAGGCCCCAGGACACACTGTGTCAGTGTTTCCTGTTCCAAGGATAATGCCGGATGCGGCGGACTTTACTGGAGTTCCGGGAGATGCTCTGAAGTCCACTCCATTGTGACCCTTACCACTATAAACACCGGCATTTTGTCTTGCGAAGTCAGTGTCACCAAAAGCCTGCGTCATAAGTAAAATATCAAGTGGCGCAAAAAGCACTTTGCTTGGTGTTGGATAACTATTTGGGTCAATGATGAGGCGAAGCTGCGACTCGTAGTCACTAACTTCTTTTTCTACAGCAAGACGACGTGCCTCGCGTTCCGCTAATAGCTTTTTATATTCCGACTCTTTATTTTTTGTTTCTTTTAGTACTTGATCTGTTTGTTTTTTATTTACTTCAACAATGTTTTTCTGATCTCCCAATTGGCTGTTTAATTTAGTTAGTTTTTTTTGCTCTACTTCTGTCGTTGTCTTGGTTTTAGTCAGGTCTTCTTTTATGGCAAGAAGCGTCTGTACACGAGCCGACATGCTTTCGTGGAGTTCAGCAAGCTCAATTTTTGTATTCCAAAAAGTACTTAGTGATTGATTTTTGAGAAGTGCCTCAAGTAATGAAAAGTCATCAGCTTCTTTAGCTTTTTTTATGGTTGAACGAAGTCCGTCTTGTTGGACTCCGATAGCGCTTTGTTTTTGCGAAATATTTTTAGTTAAGGATTGAATTGTAAGATTTGTACTTTCTATTTTCTTATTAGTAAGAGAAATATCCGCCGCTAGTTTTTTGCGGGTTAATTCTAGAGTTTTAAGCTCATTATTTAAGGTTTTTTGTTCTGTGCCCGTCTTTTGTATTTGTTCTTGGAATTCTTTTATTTCTTTTTCCAGTTCCGCTATTTCTTGGTTTTTGGTACTTATTTGGGATTTTATTTGAGAAATACTAGATTCCTTTTGAAGGCGAGCGTCTTCCTCGGCTTTGAGTGCCGCTTCAGCTTCTTCTACTGAGGTTAGGGTGCTTGTCGATACTTGGGCACTCACTGATATGAGTATATTAGGAAAAAGAACTGAGAGTAAAATAGTTGCTGAGAAGAAGATTTTTATTTTTTTGTGAAGAGCTTTTTTAAACATAAATTTACAATTTGATTTTAACTTCTCAACCTTTGAGCAATGCTATAGCGCTCTGCAATCTGATTGTGGTCTGCTCCTTTCCAAAAATTTCTGAAAGGGTAAATGGGTCAGGTGATTTCTGCTTACCAGAAAGGGCAACACGCATTGGCCAGAGTACATTCCCCCTACCTTGTTCTCCTGCATAATCCCAAATTGCTTCCTTTACAGTATCTTTGTTGAAAAGTTTTGTAGCATCTATTGTGCTTATAAAATCAACAACTTTTTCTAGATGTGAGACGAGCACCTCCTTACTTTTTTCGCCCTTCTTAGGTAATAAAAGTTCTGTTTCATATTGTGGTTTATCAAATATATAAGAAAGTTCGCCTGCATTCGCCAAATCATTTATTTCTTTTAAAACAGCAATTCTATCTTTCAAATCTGGTAGAAATCTATTAAGACGATCATCACTCCACTCAGGAAGTGTCGTTATTTCTTTAGGAATCCACAAAAGTACTAACTTTTTGAAATCAGGCAGAGGCATATTTTTTATATGCTCTCTATTTACCCAACGGAGCTTCTCGAGATTGAAAACAGCTCCACTCTTTTGAATTTTAGAGAAAGAGAATTCTTTTATAAGCTCTTCACGAGTAAATATTTCTTTTTCAGTTCCTGGGTTCCAGCCAAGAAGTGCTAAATAGTTTAAAAGGGCATCCGGCAGAATTCCCATGGCTCTGTATTCATTCACGGACACTGCACCATGCCTTTTAGAGAGTTTGCTTTTATCCTCGCCTAAAACGAATGGTATATGGCAATAAACGGGGCGAGGTGCACCGATTGCTTCCTGTATCAATATTTGCCTTGGTGCATTATATATTCCGTCCTCCCCTCTTATTATATGACTTACTTCCATTTCAAAGTCGTCTACCACGACCGCGAAGTGGTATAGGGGTTCCTCTATACTTCTTGCGATAATAAAATCACCAAGTTCAGTAGTATCAATTGAGATTTCGCCACGCACAGCGTCATTAAAAGTTATGACTTTTTTAGGATTTTTAAGTCTTATCACGCGAAGTGGAGCGTCTATAAGAGTTTCAGCTGGGTTTTCTGATTCATCTCCCTCACTTTTAAATTCTGTGACCTTACTTTCATCAGAATAATAAGCTTTCTCTTCCGCTAAAAGTTTTTCCAAATATTTTCTATAAACTAAAGTTCTTTCTGATTGGTGAAAGACTTCACTAAACCCCATTCCAAGCCACTCAAGCCCTTTGAAAATATCTTCCTCATATTCTTTTTTGGAACGAGACTTATCAGTGTCTTCAAAGCGCAAAAGCATTTTACCCCCCTCTTTTTGGGCATATAAATAATTAAAAAGGGCGGTTCTTGCACTACCTATATGAAGAAGTCCCGTTGGACTCGGTGGAAATCGGGTAATTATTTTCATTTTTATGATTCGTGTTTAATAGCTATTTCAAAGATGGCCCTAGCTATTTTTTTTGCTGCGTCCGGTTTGGCAAAAGCTAAAGCCTCTTTCTTCATATTTTCTTGCAAATCTTTGTTATTCATTATTTTATCAATTTCAAAATCCAAAATGCTTGAAGTTAAATTCTTTTCTTCTATTACGTTTGCGGCACCTGACCTTGCATATGCAAAAGCGTTTGTAGTCTGGTCATGACTTACATCTTCTCCAATTGGCACAACAATTGAAGGTAATCCCCAACTTGCTACTTCAAATAAAGTAGAGCCGGCACGAGTGACTATAACGGAAGAGACTCCTGCGCTCATTCGAAGAGCCAATTCATTTAAATACGCAAATGGCCTGTAACGAGTAGGGTGCTCATGTTTTTCTAGAACAACAGAAGCTGTATTAATCACATCTTTATAATTCGCCTCTCCTGTCTGGTGAATTATTTGATACTTATTTAATAATTTTGGAAGTAAATCCAAAATGACATCATTTAATTTTTGAGCTCCTTGAGAGCCGCCCAAAATAAGAATTATCGGTACTTCTTTTTCAAGTTTTAGAAATTCGTGAGCACCTTCTTTAATCGGCTGAGTCACTTCATATCTTATTGGTTGTCCCGTCCAAGCAGTTCTTTCTTCTGAAAATAATTTAACAGTTTCTGGGTAGGACGTTGCGATGCGAGTGGCAAATTTACCCGCCCAAGAATTAACTTTTCCAGGTACTGTGTCGGACTCATGAATTATCACTGGTATATTAAACAATCTTGCGGCCAAAAGTGCTGGAAATGAACCGTACCCACCTTTCCCTACAACAACATCTGGATATACAGAGAAGACCGATATTATCGCTTTAATTACACCAATAAAAGTTTTTATTAAGTCAAAAAAGTTAGCTATAGAAAAATAACGACGCATTTTACCCGCTGGGGCCTGAATAAATTCAATCTCATTTTCAAAAAGAAGCCTGGTGTCATATGGGCCGGGCGCCATAAAGTACATCTTAGGGGGCAAAGCATGCTCCTCTTTTGCTATTTTCTGTACTTCCTTGGCTATGGCGATAATAGGATAGAAATGCCCTCCCGTGACGCCACCGGTGAATAGTATTTTCATTGGGTTTTAAAGCTAAATTAAGACTCCCTCATCCATGACCGTATAGGGCTAATTATATCAAAAAAAGCCATTTTTGGCTCATTTGCTTAGCTCTTCTGGTATCTAGATATGTTTAAGAGAATCCCCACTTCAGCAAGCGCCAACATGAGAGATGTTCCCCCTTGGCTTACAAATACGAGAGGGGTCCCAGAGAGTGGGAAAAGACCAATCATCGAAGCCATGTTTATAAAGGACTGAATGATAATCAGGAGGACAATGCCAATACCCAATAATTGCCCGAATGAGTCCTTCGCGTTGCTTGATATTTTAATTCCACGTAATGCAAAAATAATAAAAAATATAAGTAGCGTGGTTGTGCCAATAAAACCGAATTCTTCTCCTGCAACGGCGAATATAGAATCCCCTATCGGTTCTGGTAAATATTCAAATTTTTGTATGCTTTGGCCAAAGCCCCGACCAGAGAGCCCTCCGGAGCCTATTGCAATCAAGGATTGATTTATTTGATACCCAGAACCAAGGTCATCAGCCAACTCTGGCTTGTAAAAAGTCAAAACACGATCTTTTATGTATGGTTTAGTATAAAAAAGACCTCCTACAGCGACAGCTCCGAGAATTGCAAATAAAATAAAATGTTTCCAATTAGCACCGGAGACGGAGAGCATTATGAATCCAGTTAGAGCAATTATTAGAAATCCATCTGTGTCTGGTTGAGCAAGAAGAATGCCGCCCACTATTACAGACAATATTATGTAAGGTATTACGCCAAAGCGAGAGACTTGAACCTTATCTTTTATAGCAGAAAGCCAAGCGGCAAAATATATTACAAAAGCAATCTTTAGTAATTCTCCAGGTTGAAAAGAAATTGAAGCAAATTCAATCCAACGTTTAGCTCCTCCGTGAGAAAAACCAATACCAGGTACAAAAACAAGACAGGTTAAAATTATGGCCGATAAGAAAAAATAAAAGGCGTATTTCCTATAATTTTTATAATGTAAATTTAAGGCAATAAAAAAAGCAACACTTCCAAAGCCTAAACCAAAAATTAATTGTTTTAAAGCAATACTGCCAAAACTTGCCCCCTCGCGTGCTAAAAGTCCTAAAGAAGCTGAGGAAAATATTATGAAACCACCGACAATCAGTACAGCTGCTATGAAAAAGAGAACTCTGTCATATCTGTTTGAGCCCATATTTATTTTAAAGCATTAAGGCAAGGGTTAAACCAAAGATTGCGCAGACAACGCTAACTATCCAATAACGCATAGTAACTTTATAAGGTGGCCAGCCTAATGCTTCAAAGTGATGATGAAGTGGCGCTACTAAGAATAATTTTTTTCCACGTATTTTTTTAGAGAATAATTGTAAAATATTTGAAAGAGTTGTGATAGCAAGTGGGAAAGCAATAATTGGTAAAACTATGAGACCGTTTCCCTCTCCGAGAGAGTCTGTCATAAAGGCGACAATTGATAGAGCTATAGTGAGACCCATCATACCTGTTTCTGACATATAAAATCTAGCAGGTGGAATATTGAACCAAAGAAAAGCAAGAATTCCTCCAACTACTACTCCGCAAAAGGCAGCTAAGTCCAATTGTTGTTGATAGAAAGCAATACCAGCATAAGCAGAAAACATAGCTGCAAAAACTCCACCAGAAAGGCCATCTATACCATCTATGACTCCACCTGAATATATAGCTATAGCAACAATAACAAACAAAAGAATGAAAAATGGTCCAATATATAAATCACCAAAAACTGGAAGCCAGATAGTTGCAACTTCAAGTTTGAAATAAAACCAAAGAGCGCAAAGAAGAGCCACGGTTGCGACAGCTAATAATCTTTTTTTAAGTGAAAGCCCCCCTGAAAAATGAGTTCCAGTCCCCTTTATTTCTAAGTAATCGTCAATAAGTCCAACCAATGAACCTACAAACATGGCTGCAATAGGAATCCAAGTTTGATTTCGGCTGAAGAAGTTTAGCTGATCAAAGGTAGAACCAAAGAAAATATAATCGAGAAACCATAAAATAAATGCCGTTGTAATAACAGAGAGCCAAACAAGGACTCCTCCCATTCTAGGGGTTCCCACTTCTTTTTCTTTGTGTAATTGATTGAATATGACAGTTTCTTTTCCGTCGAGCCCAATTTTACCAGCTTTCTTTTTCCACATTTGGTATTTGTAAAGGTAATGAGTCAGAAGTGGAGTCAAAGTAATACCTATAACGAAGGAAAGGACTGTCGGTAGAAATATTTTTACAACATCAATTATCATAATATTTATTCTTGTTTACTTTCTGATAATTTTTGTTCATAATCAACACGTTCCTTTTCATCTTTACGTTCAAGTAATTCTTGCTGTAATTCTTTGTATTCTGGTAAATCTTCTACTTTAGTAATTCCTAAATAAGAAAGTAAATCAAAGGTTGGACTATAAGCGTAACCTCTTTTGTTTGGGACATTTTCAGAACGCTCAACTAATCCTCTTATAAGTAGATTGCGTATTATAAAAGAAGAATTTACTCCTCTTATATAATCAATTTCGCTTCGTGTCGCCGGTCCTAAATAAAGAATGGTAGAGAGAGTTTCAAGCCCCGCTTTACCCAAGTCTTTCTGAAGTTCTTCTTTTATTAAGCTTTCAATTAAAGAACTAGCTTCTCCTTTGGTTCCAAGCATTACCTCGTCATCTTTTTTTAATAGAGTGACACCTCTCTCAGAAAGAGAGTTTTCTAGGACTGTTATAGCTTCATTAATATCCGATATACTTTTTTTCGTTATTTCAGATAATTTTTTAATAGAAATAGGTTCTCCTTTCCAAAAAAGTATAGCTTCAATTAATTTTGAGAGTTCCATGGCTTTTATATTATTCTAGGAACCCCAACTGAAGCAGTTTCTATCTCAATGTCACCAAAATCTTCTTGCTGGGCAACAGAAACAGCTCCTTGTTTAACTAATTCTAACATTGCCAAGAAACCCACTATTAGATTTATCCGTTCATCCCCTCCTCCTTGGTTTTTAGCGAAATCTCTAAAGGAAGTCTTGAGTGATTTTTGCACCCTATCTACGAGTCTATTAATCATTTCCTCTATACTTATGACCTTTTTAACTAAAACCTTTGGAAGCAACTCCTTTATTTGTATAGAATTTATTACATTCTTTATTGACTCCAAAAGCCCATCTTTATTAATCTCAGGTTCTGGAGAAAAAACTGGCTGAAAGTATCTATTTTCTGATTTTTGAAAAATTATATTTTTTCCAAACTGCTTTTTTATACCCAAACTCAAATCTCGCATTCTTTGAAGCATTTTGAGTCTGTATTCTAAATCTTTAATATCAGCCTGCTCATCTGTGGTTAAGGAAAGTGTTGGGAGGAGTGACTTTGATTTTATTAAGAGTAAGGTGGACGCTATCAAAATAAAATGAGCCACTTTTGCTGGCTTGTATTCTTCTATTTCTTTAACGTGAGACAAGAAATCATCCGTTACTTTAGACAAAGAAATGTCATTTATGTGCATTTTCCTATCCTCTATTAGATTTAGAAGTAAATCTAAAGGTCCTTCAAATTGATCTAGTTTTACAGAAAAATCGGTCATAGGAAGACTTTGTAATTACTCTGAAAGAAGTGTGTCTATGCGATTTATGTCTCTTGGGAAGAGAGTGGCTTCTTTTACGTTAGATAATCCCAATATACGAGCTGTAAGACGCTCAAGTCCTGTTGCAGAGCCACCATGAGGAGGCATGCCTACCTTAAAAGCTTCTAGATAAAATAGGAATTTTTTAGGATCCAGCCCTTTCATTTTCATTCTCTCAATAAGTTCATCGTGATTGTGTACACGTTGTCCCCCAGTTGTAATTTCCAAGCCTCTAAAGAGTAAGTCAAAGCTTTTAGTAAAACCCTTATCGCTCTCATCCTCATAGGTATAGAAAGGTCTCTTACTTACAGGATAATGAGTTACAAAGACAAAATCACTTTTATGATTTTCTTTTGCCCATTCGGAAATCGCACGCTCTTGTTCTGGTTCAAGATCTGGGTCTTCTGCTACACCTAATATTTTTTGTACTTCACGTAATTTCAGTACTGGGATTTTTCTCGGCAATAATATTTCTTCTACATTAAATCTTTTTAATATATCGGTATGTTTTTCTTTAATGCTGGACACTATGTGATTTATTGTCTTTTCTAAAACCTCCATCACATCAGTGTGATCATTTATAAAACCCATTTCGAAATCCAATGAAGAATATTCTGAAAGATGCCTTGTTGTCGCATGCTTCTCTCCACGAAACACTTTTGGTGTAGCAAAGCATCTTTCATATACACCAACCATTATTTGTTTATAAAATTGCGGACTTGTAGCTAGATACGCTTTTTGATTGTAATAATAATCAACTGTAAAAGCAGCCGCTCCCCCTTCTGCATCTCCTCCTACAAGCGCTGGCGCTTGAAATTCTGTAAAATCTTGATTTCTAAGTCCTTCACGGAATCCTGAAATAAGAGTTTCCTGGACTTTAAATACGTCTCTCGCGCGACTTGAACGAAGCGTAAATGGCTGATGGTCTAAATATGTATCAATATTTATTTCACTTTGCAATTCAAAAGGCGGCTCCGCAACTGAAAGTATTTTTATTGATTTGATTTCAAGTTCAATATCTCCATTTAGTATTTCAGGATTTATATTTTTAGGAGGACGTTGGTTAACAATCCCTTCCATTTCAACTACATATTCTGGACGAATTTCTTTAGCCACAGAGATAGCCTCTGTCGCTTGAGGTAAGACCACCCCTTGGACTGAACCGGACCTGTCACGAATATCAAAAAAGACCATTTTACCTTGGTCGCGACGTACAGAAACCCACCCTTTAATAAGGACACTTTTACTCACTTCACTTTTTAAATCTTTGATTAATATTCTTTCCATAAATTTAAAAGTCTAAACCGGTTTGTAAGCGGACATCGTGCATTGTTTCCGTAGCTTTTTTCTTAGCTTTTTCTCCACCTTCTTTCAATATTTCCTTTATCTTTTCAGGATTATTTATAAGTCCATCATAAATATCTTTTTTACCTTTTCTCCAATCAATAATAGTCTTTAGTAAGTCGTCTTTGGCTTCTTTATATGAGTATCCACCGTTTTCAAATTTATTTCTTAATTCAGAGTTCTGACTGTCATCCAAGAAAAGCTTGTGAATATTATAGATGATATTTTCGTCAGGGTTTTTCTTATCATCTGGCGTAGAACTATCAGTTACTATTCCCATTACTGCCTTTTTAAGCTCTTCCTCATCTTCAAAAAGTGGAATTACATTTCCCTTACTCTTACTCATTTTTTGTCCATCAATTCCTGGAACTGTTGCGACATCTTTTAAAATATATTCTTTAGGAAGTTTGAAATAATCTACTCCCCAAGCTCTATTATAAAAACCAGCTATGTCGCGTGCGTATTCAACGTGCTGTTTTTGGTCAGATCCTACAGGAACGATATCTGCTTGATACATCAAAATGTCTGCTGCCATTAAAACTGGATAATCAAAAAGACCCACATTCACCTCTTTGTTTTTTGCTTCGTGGTCCTTAAATGCGTGGGCACGCATAAGGTAAGGAACAGTAACAACGTTATTAAAGATTGTCGCTAATTCAGTATGTTGTGGTACATCCGATTGCTTAAAAAGAGCTACTTTTTTGGTATCTAATCCACAGGCCATATAACTTGCAACTATCTCACTCGTTGCCTTCGATAGAGAATCCCTGTCTTTTAAGGTTGTTAGGGCGTGGTAGTCAGCTATAAATACAAAAGACTCATATTCTCCACTTTCAGTTAGGGCTACATTTTGTTTCATAGCACCAAAATAATTGCCAAAGTGGAGGCGTCCACTTGCTTGAATTCCTGAAACCAACACCTTTTTAGTCATTGCATCATCCTAACAAAAAAGACCCTTAATTTAAAGGGTATAATGCCGTTTTTTTGAAGCTCTATTTGGATGAGAAAAGTCTCTTTGGGATTATGAATATACCCAAGATCATTAGGCCTGAAATAACGAATATTATATGTCCAGTGAGAGTTTGTATTTCACTTGATGATGTGTGAACCAAAAAAGCAGTAGTTCCCATACTCGTTCCTGCTATACCTATTATCATCAATCTGAAGCGAGCGTAAGAATCATCTACTATTATAGCCGCTTGATAAAAAACATAATTCCAAAAAAGACCGTATGTGAGACTAGATAAGCCAATAAGCCACTGAGCTATTTTATTTACATTCCAAAAAATAATACCAGAATCATTAAATATGGGTGTTCTAAAGTCATAAGACATGATAATTAATGTTATGGAGGCCACTAGAGTTATCAGTAGACTACCTATTGTTGGGAAATTAATATTAGTAGCATGTTTTGTCATAAAGTTTTGAACTTCAAGACCAGAAATCTGTACTAAAAAGAGGGCTGCAATTCCCACTATGTATCCAACCGCTAGGAGTTCAAGATTACCCGGGTCTATTATTGTTGGTAGTGAAAAAGCGTAAGCATGTAGCGCTATCCAAAAAGATACAAAAGCGAGGGAAAGACTTGCTCTTTGTTTTGTCTTAAAATATGAAATGAAAAAGAAAATAGAAGTTACAAGACAGAGTGTCCCTCCTACTATGAAAAAGAATGTTGTTGTAAATTCCATCTTTTAATTTTAATTTAAATTAAACACTTTTTGCAAACTCATTAACCCTGTTTACGCGCGCGGCATCTAAATTCTCATCTAGTTCTACAAAGAAATTAGACCCCTTCCCTTTACCCTCGGACGTTACAGAGACACGGCCCTTGTGACCCATTATAATTTCTTTAACTATGTATAATCCAAGCCCAGTTCCCACAACATTAACCTTATTTGCATCTTTAGCTCTACTAAATTTAGCAAATAATTGAGGTATGGTTTCTTTATCAATTCCAACACCGGTGTCAGATATAGAAAACATAATTTTATTTCTGGATGGTTCTTTATATAGACGAACAGAGATGGAACCCTTAGGTGTGTACTTAACAGAATTATCTATTAAGTTTGTTATCACTTGTCTTATTTTGTTTATATCAATACTGACAAGATAGGGTGGTTTTTTATCAGTTGAAAAACTAATCTTGAGCCCCACCCTTTCAACATTTGCCTCTTGTTCCCCTACTACCGTTTTAATTAATTCCTCAATATCAATAGTTTCCAAATTATATTTCATTGTTCCCTGTTCTATACGAGAAATACTTAAGAAGTCTTCAACCATTATGACAAGTGACACGCTGGACTGGAATATTTTGTTTACCGCTTCATGTACTCCGTAAGTAATTTTTCCGTAGGAGCCATCCAAGATGAGTGAGGCGTAACCTTTTATGGCCGTAAGTGGACTTCTAAGTTGGTGGGAGGCAATGGAAACGAATTCCGACTTCAATTTATCAAGTTCTTTCAATCGTGCATTGGCGGCTGTTAATTGACTTGCTAATTTTTCAATTTCTTCACGTTGCTTAACTTCTTTCAAAACACTCCTTATTAAGAATATTCCTAGGACAATAGTAATTAGTAATAGAGTGGCGTCTATTAATTGATCGTAGAAACTCTGAGTGAGTACCATCTTTACAGTTAATATTAACCAAATTGAAAATATTAAAAGTTCTGTAGCAATCAGTTTTACATTAAATAGATTATATTTAGAGATTGCGTAAGCAATTATTATCGGGTAAAGAGCAAATAAAATTATTGGGTACGGTGGAAGATTTATATTGAAAGTGAGAAAGAAAACACTCCCTCCTCCAATGAACCCAGCTGCAGAAGAAAACAGTATCTGCTTTAATTGAGAGGCCTCTTTAGAGTCTTTATTTTTTAATATTTTTTCTAGTAAAATTAATCCCGCAATTATATTTATTGAGAAAAAATAAATTGTGAAATATATATAAAATGGACCTGCATTTGGTGCATAGTTGAAAACAAATTTTGGAAGAACCTTATCAACGAATAGTAGAGATTGATTTATTACTGAAAAAAATAAAGCAATGGTTCCTATGACAAAAGCAAGTGTCCTAAACCTACTTAAGGTCTTTGTTATTCCAAGTATAAAAAGAAAATAAAAGAAGGGTATACAAATAGCCCCCCAGTGCAATATCACATTGTACCTGTATCCAGAAATTACATCTCCTGCGGTAATCATTAGAAAATAAGCAAAGCTCCATATGGAGCTACTTATATTTAGTAGTAGCCAACTCCAATTTGTAAAACTTTTTCTATCATTCAAAAAGACTACGGCTCCTGAAAGAAGAGCAACAAAACCGCCTATAAAAAGAGAGACACTATAATAGTTAATAGCAAAATTTAGAATCATACATTTTCCTTGCTTTCATAAGAGGATAAATATTTATTTCCTAAGCTAGCCGCTTCTATATTCTTTACAAAGTAACTACCTAATTCTATTAGTGACGGATATGAAATGTTAGTACCGTGATGTGGTTCTATGTGAATATCGCCAAGAAACTTCTTATTTTCTCGAAGAGCTTCTAAAAATACCTTAAATTTACCGTCGATCGCATATATGGCTGATTGAGGAGAGGAGCAAGATACGTTTGGATTATTTTCACCATATAAAAACCAACCTTCTGGTATAAATTTTGGATTTATATAACCATGCCAATGACTTATAGAAAGGCCCTTGTTAGAGACTCTTTTTGCAAAAGCATCATTCGAATCATAGTGATTAAGTATTGATGCAACTATGGCATTACCTACAGCATGAGAAAGAATAACCCCCGTATCGAAAGATGGTTTATAATCATTTTTTAATGCCAATCCTTTTGGTGTTTGGAGATACATCTCTCCATCTTTTAAGCCAAGCTTAACCAAATCTTTGTTAGGATTTATATTAGTTTTATCAGATCCTGACCGTTGGCTTAGAATCCAAACTTCTGGAATTTTCATAAAAAACTTACCATCCTTTAATTCTATAAGTGCATAAAGTTCATTTTTATAGAAGAAATAATCTTTATCTATTTTAGTGTTTTTACCGAAAATCTTTTCCTTATCATTGTAAGGAATTAGAGGCGAGAGTCTCGCAGGGATTTGATAGGCCAAGAATCCATAACTCATACCACTTCTATTATCTAGATGTATTTTACCAATCCAACGATGAAATGTATTACGAAAAGGGAGATCGTCAATTTTCTTACCTTTAGGGTAAAGTCCAGATTGTTCAAATAATTTACCGCTTTCCACTAAATCTCTTACGATATAAGAATGGTTAGTATCATCAATATTAAAAGAGTTTTTATTTACAATAAAATCAGAAAATCTATAGGGTAAAATTGGCGCTACTATTTTAGGAATTAGTCCATAAAGAACTCCCTTTTCAAAAGTGTTGGTTAAGTTATATGTAGGGTGTGACGCGTTAAAATTGTAGAGAGTCCATTCTTCTTTATCAACTAATATAATTATATTAGTCATGTGATAAGCAAAAAGAGACATTGCGGTGTCAAAATGATCGTAGAAGTTACTATCTTTATTGATCGTTATTGGCTTATCCAAAATAGTAATTACAGAGCTGTGACGAAAACTTGAAGTTTTTTCAATAGGAAGATTACCTATATCATTTTCTCCACAAGCAACTATAGAAATTCCTGGCTTAATTCTTTGATTTTTTAATATGCCTTTGAATGTTTCGACGTCAAAATAGTGTCGTTTTTCTTTTTTTCCATATGTTTTTTCGAATAAATATAGAAAATTATTTAATAGAATATACACACCACGCTTCAGGCGCTTTTTCAGGGGTACTACTTCTAGGGACTCTGAGTAAGGTACTACATTAACTTTGAGTTTTTCAAATACTTCTTTTAATTTAGCACTAAACTCCTCCATTTGAGGTGATATGGTGCGATCTTTAGATAAGGGATAAAAGGTAATGTTTAGTCTGTCCGCCATATCTTCTGGCGTAGTAACTGTCTTACCTTTAATATTTAAAATTACCTCTATGGCTTCTTGGCTTAACATCATAAAAATAATACATCAATAAGCTGCTATTCTCTAGAAGATTCACTTAACAATTTTTGAATACAAGGCATCACCTTGTCATTGATAATCGTCTTATACTGATGATAATTATCAATTTTATTTACAAACAACTCATTAGGGTAAATTGGCTTACCAAAAATCAACTTAAAATTATTTCTAAACAGAAGAAAATCCATTAAGTTTGTTTTGTATACTCCTATTATAGCAATAGAGACAATTGGTGTATTTGTTCTGTGGGATAAGAAAGTAGCTCCGCCTTTCCCCTCTTGTAAATTACCATCGACACTCTTTTTTCCTTCTGGGAATATAAAAAGGGAGTGTCCTTTTTCTAAAATTTTTATATGAGTTTTCAAAGATTCTTCGTAATTATGTATTCCGACGTGAGTTTGATAAGCACCCCATATTTCAAAGAAAAAACCTCCATAAAAAATACGTTTCAATATCTGTCTTATGTTATAGAAAGTTTTCTCGCGAGAGACATAGAAAATTGGATAAAACCTAGAAAATAAGGGGAGGGATGCTGGGAGTAGAATTGGATCAAGTTCACTCGTATGATTGCTGACAAAAATGACTGAGCCCTTGAGATCTTTTAAATTTTCTAAGCCAGAGACTTTAAAGTGTCCGAAAGTTCTCAAAAAGAGTTGAGTTGGTATCCAAATTAAATTTTGAAGTAAAAAGGGTATAAGGGCCGGTATCATGTATTTAGTTCTGATTCAGTATAAAAATCAAAGAAAACATACTGCCGACCATCCACCAAAAGAGGATGTTCGGTATATTGAGGATTTTAGAAACAAAAGGAAGATGAGAAGTTATGAAACTCGGGTCAATGTAAGTTGATAGAGTTGTAACTAAAAGACCAAAAACGATTATTGTTATAACAGAGCCCTCAAACACTTTTGGCAGTGGATTCCAAGGGAATACAACTGACACAGCTTTACGAACCACTATATATACGACAAGTAAGAGTATTATAAAAACCAAAACTTTAACTACCTCAATTCCAACGGAACCTTTGGCAAAGGTTGTAATTTTTTCTAAAAATGGAAGTCTGTCATAGAGGAAAGCTGTTATGGGTATAGAAAAAATAATCGCAACGCCAACACTTTTACCAAAATGGAGTATTCCTCCTAATATTAAAAAAAGCAGGACAACTAGAACAATAATATCGACAGACATAGTCTATATTTTACTACACTAATTGTTATTTATTGAATTTATTCTCCACATTTAAACGCCTTCCTTTTTTAATTCCTCCAAAAGTTTCTTAGATTCTTTAGATAATTTTTGTGGTATAGCAATAGACACTTTAATAAGTAAGTCGCCACGATGATTCTTTTCATACGGCACACCTCTGCCTTTGACTCTTAATATTTCTCCGAAAGATATACCGGCAGGAATTGTTATTGTAAGAGGACCCTCAAGAGTTTCTATTTTATATTCTGAGCCAAGTAGTGCGTCCGTTAGCTTTATAGATATATTCGTAATTAAATTATTACCATCTCTTCTAAGGGTTGCATGGTTTTTTACGTGAATTCTCACATACAAATCTCCCGCAACGCCATTTGGAGAAGCTTCCCCCTTTTGGGTTAAGCGTATAACCTCCCCATGATCAATTCCTCTTGGAACGGCAATTGTAATTTCTTCCTGTCTTTTAAGCACCCTTTCTCCATGGCAAGTTCCACATTTTTCCTTTGGCATTTTGCCAGTTCCTCCGCAGGTATCACATGAGCGAGTGACACTAACTGAACCGAAAAACGAACGACGATTTTCACGAATTTTCCCATTTCCATTACAAGTTTTACATTTATCGAGCGTTGTTCCTGGTTTTCCGCCACTTCCCTTACATATTTCACAAGTAGATAATTTTGATATCAAAACTTTACGCTCCACCCCAAAAATACTTTCATCAAAAGAAAGTTCCAAATCAATAGAGATATCGCGCCCGCGATTAACTTTTTCTCTCCCACCACCAAAAATATCCCCGAAGATATCTCCCAGATCTTCTGTGTTGAAGCCTTGCCCACTAAAATCAAATCCATTAAAACCAGAAAAACCAGCACCGCCATTTCCGCTCTGGAAAGTTTGTCCATAAGCGTCATATTCGGCTCTTTTATTCTCATCTGAAAGTATGGCGTAGGCCTCATTCACTTCTTTAAACTTATCACTATCACCCCCCTTTTTATCAGGGTGATATTTATGAGCCATTTTATGAAAGGCCTTCTTTATATCGTCTTTAGTAGCGCTTTTTTCTACACCTAAAATATTGTAGTAATTTTTAGCCATACTTTTTATTATACGACTTCAATATTTTTTATCAAATTTAATTGAATTTACTTAGTTTCAGCGTCACGTATAGGAGCTTCTCCTTCACCTTTGTTATCATCAGTTTTATTTTCTTGAGGAGGTGTGTTTTTCTGCATAGCTTCTCCTATTTTTGAAAGCTCCGTTGACAAAGAATCCAGCGCTTCTTTAAGACCTGTACCGCTATCCTTAGCTTTTTTCAAATCTGCAATTCTAGATTCTACACTTGTTTTAAGTTCAGCTGTTACTTTGTCCCCCGCATCTTTCAAAGACTTTTCGGAAACATATATAAGTTGTTCGGCTTGATTTTTAAGTTCAATTTCTTCTTTCTTCTTTTTGTCTTCCTCGCTATGAACCTCAGCTTCTTTTTTCATTCTCTCAATGTCATCATCCGTTAATCCAGAACGAGCCTCTATTCTTATAGACTGTTCTTTACCAGAGGCTTTATCTTTCGCTTTAACTTGTAGAATTCCATTAACATCCACATCAAAGGTAACTTCTATTTGCGGCATACCACGAGGCGATGGTGGAATACCATCCAATATGAATCTTCCCAAACTTTTATTATCTGTTGCCAGAGGTCTTTCGCCCTGAGTTATATGAATTTCAACAGAAGTTTGATTATCAGCCGCAGTAGAAAATACTTGCGACTTACTTGCTGGTATATGAGTATTTTTATCGATTAAGTGAGTTGCAACTCCTCCCAATGTTTCAATTCCAAGAGAAAGCGGTATAACATCCAAAAGTAAGACATCTTTTACATCTCCTTGGAGAATACCCGCTTGAATTGCAGCGCCTATTGCCACCACCTCATCTGGATTAATAGACTTATTTGGTTCTTTGCCAAAAAGTTTCTTTACCGCTTCTTGTATAGCTGGCATTCTAGTTTGTCCGCCAACTAAGATAACCTCGCTCAATTCTCCAAATGATATTCCAGAAGCATCCATTGCCCTCTTACTTATTTCGATAGATCTGTCTATAAAAGGAGCTGTTAATTCTTCAAGTTTTGCTCTACTTAATTTCATTAATAAGTGTTGAGGACCTGATACGCCGGAAGTTATGAAGGGAATGTTTATCTCTGTTTCTATTGTAGTAGAAAGCTCGTGTTTTGCTTTTTCTGCAGTTTCATCAAGTCTTTGAACAGCAAGAGGATCGTTCATCACATCAATTCCACTTTCTTTTTTAAATTCACTGGCAATAAAGCGCATTATAGTTTGATCAATGTCGCGTCCACCCAGGTGTGAGTCCCCGTCGGTTGATTTAACCTCAATTGTGTCATTCCCTTCAGCGTCATGTATTACTTCTAGAATAGAGATATCGAAAGTTCCACCACCAAAGTCAAAGACGGCTATTTTTTCATTTTTCTTTTTATTAAACCCATATGCGAGAGCGGCGGCAGTTGGTTCATTAATGATTCTTTTTACATCAAGTCCTGCAATTGCGCCTGCGTCTTTTGTTGCTTGTCTTTGGGCGTCATTAAAATACGCAGGAACTGTAATTATGGCTTCTGTTATTTTTTCTCCCAATTTACTTTCAGCGTCAGTTTTTAATTTTTGCAAAATAAGAGCTGATATTTGTTCTGGTGTAAACCAATTTCCTCCGAGTTGAACCTTTACTCCACCGTTCTCACTTTTCTCTATTTTATATGAAGCTGTTTTCTTGTCTTGTTGCACAGCACCTTCTTCAAATGAGTGTCCAATAAAACGCTTTATACCGTATACAGTATTGGCCGGATTCGTTACAGCTTGTCTTTTGGCAAGCTGTCCTACTAAACGCTCATTAGCTTTAGAAATAGCAACAATAGAAGGCGTTGTACGAACTCCCTCCACATTTTCTATAATACGAGGTTCACCCCCTTCTATTATGGCCATCGCTGAATTTGTTGTTCCTAAATCTATTCCAAGTATTTTTGACATATGATTAATTTTTAAGGAGTGGTAACGACTATAAAAATCATCACCCAGCACCTTTTAAGTTATTAAATGTTTAATTTTATTTTGTTTGATGATGGACATATTACTTAATAAGTTTATTTATCGCAATAAGGTGCTGGGTCCTCAAAAAATATAGTCACTGCGCTCATTATTTTTTGGGAAATCTTCCAACTATCACTTTTGCTGGCTGAATCACTTTACTTTTTTGTAAAAAAACCGGTGAAAGTGTTTTTAATATCTTATGATCTTTGTCTTCAGTATCAACTATTTCTTCTCCGACAGCTTCGTGTAAGTTTGGGTCAAACCTCTCATCCCTCGGCTCTTTTACTTCAAGGCCCCTTGTCGAGAGGACCTGCATTAATTGGCTATATATATATTCAACCCCTTGTCTCCAATTAAGAGGAACTTCTTCCCAGACTTTTTTGTCAGCCATAGCGGCGCTGAAACTAGAAAGCACGGGCAAAAGGTCCTTAATCAAAGCGCCTTCAGAAAAAGAGATGAAGCTTTCTTTTTCTATTGCAACTTCTTTCTTTGCATTTATAAAATCAGCTTTACTTCTTTGCCAGCCAGAAAGATATTCTAGTCTTTCTTTTTCACAAGCTTTCAGCTTATCTCTAAGTTCGTGAAGTTTTTCCGTAGCTTTAATATCAGCTTCTTCTCCTTCTTCTAATACAAAAGCTTCCTCGGGTGCATCATTAGAAATCACCCCATCATTTCCATCTACCCCCGTATCATATTTTTTAGAAAATTCATTTGTCATATCAAAAAATATTATTTTTCTAAAAACTAACCCAAAAGTCAAGAGGAAATTTCTCTTCTTTAGCGCTTACTCCACTGAGGTGCCTTTCTTGCTTTTTTAAGACCGAATTTCTTACGTTCCTTAGCTCGTGGATCTCTCTTAAGGAACCCAGCGTGTTTTAAGTCTGGTCTTAGGTCTATGTTGAAATCTATTAAAGCACGCGCTACACCGTGTCGCACTGCGTCAGCTTGAGCGGCAATACCGCCTCCTAATACCTTAGCCGAAATAGAGAAAGAATCTTCCATAGAAGCCTTTTTTAGAGATTCCAGGGCTATATGCTGGTGTTCTTTCAAATCAAAATATTCAGAAAGCTTCTTGCCATTCACAGCAAACGTTGGCTTTGAATTCTTGGAAATGCGAACTCTGGCAATGGCTGTCTTTCTGCGACCTACACCTTCTATATATTTATCTTTTTTATTTGTATCCATAATACTTTAAATTTATTTACTCTGAAACACTTAAGTTTTTAAGCATACCACTTCTGTGTTTGTTCTTAGGCAACATACGTGATACAGCATGACGGATGAGTTCTTCCGTTCCTTTCTGTGAACGTATAATTGTTCCTGATTTTTGTTTAAGTCCGTCTGGATAACCTGAATAACGACTATGAGTTATTTCATCCAACTTACGATCAGTTATAGAAATTTTTGATGCGTTTATTATATGAACTTTAGTACTTGGGAAAAGATTTTTACGAAAAGTTGTAACATTTTTACCCATAAGAATAACCGCTACCTTACTTGCAAGGCGTCCTAGTTTTTGTTCTTTAGCGTCTATTGTATATTCTTTCATATAAATAATTTACTAAACAAATTCAATAATAGCTCTTTCACTACTATCACTCTTACGAATTGGTAATTTTATTATTCTTGTATAACCACCGTTTCTTTTTTCAAAACGTTTAGCTGTTTCAAATAATTTATCTATTGAAGAATCATTATTCCCCAAACGAGACTGTAGAAGTCTTCTTGTGGTTAGATTATTTATCTTAGCTTTGGTTATAAGTTTTTCGATAATAGGACGAATTTCCTTTGCCTTAGCAATAGAAGTTTCCATTTTTTGATTAAGAATAAGTCCACGCGCTAAAGATCTTAGCAATGCTTTTCTTTGATTATCCTTTCTTGCGAAAGCTCGACCTTTTCTGTGATGTCTCATAAAATTTTAATTATTTCTATATATTACTTAAGACCGATACCAAAACCCGCTAATGCCTTTTTAATTTCTTGCATCCCCTTACTTCCCAAGCCGTCTATATCCAAGATGTCCTCCTCTCTTTTACGAGCAAGTCCGCCTAGTGTTCTTATATTAGCTGTATTAAGGGCGTTTATTGTTCTTGGTGAAAGATCCATAGTTTCAATTCTAGTTTTAAGGAGTTCTGGGTCAATTGAAATTTTAACTTCTTTTGAAGTTGAAACCTCTTCTTTTGCAGGAAGAGCATAATCTTCTTCTTTGAAACCAACAATAGCTCGAAGCTGATTAATCATTGTTTCAATAGCTTTTTCAAGTGCTTCATGAGGAGTGATTATTCCGTCTGTTTCTATAAATAATTTCAATCTATTGAAGTCAGTTCTGTCTCCAACGCGCATATTCTCTACTTCATAGTTAACACGGCGAATAGGAGTAAAACTTGCATCAAGTGCAATGGCGCCAATTTCAACACGATCTTTCTGTATGTTTTCCTTAGAAACAAAACCAATCCCTCTTTCTACTCTCATCTCTACTTCAAAAGAAGATGATTTTTCTGTAAGAGTTGCTATGTGCTGGTCTTTGTTAATTATTTCAACTTGACCGGGCGCTTTTATGTCAGACGCCTCAACACTCTTAGCCCCTTTGACAGAGATACTTAGAGTTTGTGGCTCATCAGTCAACATCTTGATGCGAACTCTCTTCAAATTTAAGAGAACGGTCACTATATCTTCCTTTATGCCAGAAACAGTTGAGAATTCGTGACTAACGCCGTCTATTTTTACATTAGTAATAGCCGCACCCGGAAGAGAAGACAGAATTATTCTTCTTAGAGAATTTCCAAGCGTATGGCCATAACCAGGGTAAAGGCCGTCTATTTCATAAGTTCCACTAGTTGCACTTTCTTCTACAACCTTAGGTTTTGATGGCAATATAACGTTTATTTCTGACATATATTAAAAATTAATAATGAATAATGTTTTACAACAAAAGTTAGTAATAATCAATGCTTAACGACTGTAGAACTCCAAAACCGGAGAAAGGTCAAAGTGAAGACTCATTCTTTCGTAAGTTGGATTCTGTTTTACTATGCCTTCTCCCTTGTTAACATCGAATGAGACCCACGCTGGCATTGTGTATTCCTTAAATCTTTCTTCCAGATTTGTAAAAAGTGGACTGACTTTACTTCCTTCACGAATTTTAATCACATCAGCGACTTTCACATTAGCTGATGGAACAGTTACTTTAATTCCATTCAATAATATGTGGCCGTGAGAAACCATTTGTCTTGCTCCACGTCTTGTCTTTGCAAGACCCAAACGATAGACAACATTATCCAATCTTTGTTCAAGCATTTGATAGAGATAATCGGCTGGCTTTATATTTTTAGTGTCATTAGCTTTTATTATGTAATTTTTGAATTGCTTCTCCATAATTCCATAGGTGTAACGCACTTTTTGTTTTTCCAAAAATTGCTTAGCGTAATCACTACGACCACCACGGCGGCCTTTATTTTTCTTACCAGTACGAGCTTCTGATATGGCAAACTTTTGAGTTTGGCATTTTTCAAAAACACCCGCGCCTAATCTTTTACCTATTTTATATTTTGGTCCTACTATCATATATTTTATTTAAATTCTTCTTGGCTTTTTAGCTTTTGGTCCATTGTGTGGCACTGGTGTAACGTCTTTTATTGAAAGTAATCCTATTCCTTTGCTTGTGAAGGCTCTAACTGCTGCTTCGCGACCAGACCCCACTCCTTTTATTATCACGTCTACATTTTTTACCCCAACCGCTACTGCCTTTTCCCCAATCAATTCCCCCACTTTAGCTGCAGCAAAAGGAGTCCCTTTTTTCGCTCCGGTAAACCCTAGAGAGCCACTTGATGATGCACAAACTGCATTACCACTTTTATCAGCCAAGAGAACACGGGTGTTGTTGTAAGTTGATTCAACATATAGAACACCGATATCAATTCTTTTTTTAGCACCCTTAGACAAGGACTTAGCACGAAGACCTTGATCCACTTCACCACCTGATTTTGAAGCTACGCGTTTTTTACCCATATTATGTTTTTTCTACCGCACGACGACCAGATCCCATAGTTCTTCTAACGTTTCCACGAACTGTACGAGTGTTTGTCTTCGTTCTTTGTCCTCTTACTGGCAAATGTTTTGTGTGACGACTCCCCCTATAAGACTTTATATCTTTGAGACGTTTAATATTTGAAGCGACGTTTCTGCGCAAATCTCCTTCAATTTTCATACTTTCAATCAAGGTACGAATTGAATTCTCTTCTTCCGCAGTTAATTCCTTTGTTTTTTTAGTGGCATCCACTTTTGCATTATCTAAAATAGAACGAGAAGTAGAAATTCCAATACCATAAAGAGCTGTTAGGGCATATTCAATTCTTTTATTATCTGGAAGTGTTATTCCTACAATACGCATAATATATATTTAAAATTAACCTTGTCTTTGCTTATGTCTTGGGTCAGCGCAAATTACACAGACCCGACCTTTTCTTCGAATCATTTTGCATTTAGCACAGATTGTTTTTACAGAGGTTCTTACTTTCATTTTTATGAACGTCTTATTATTTTTGTTTTTTCCTCGTTATACGGGTCTATTTCTACCTCTACAGTGTCTCCAATAAGGACCCTGATTCTATGAAGTCGCATTTTTCCTGACAAATAGCCCAGTATCACCTTTTTACTGTCTTTCAATTCAACGCGAAAAAGCGTATTTGGAAGCGCTTCTAGGACGATACCGATTTTTTTTTCCTTTTCTCTTTCAGTACCCATTAGAAAGTATTTGTAGAACGAAGTTAGAATCCTAACACAAAAATACTGCAATCGTCAATAAAAACAGAGCAAACAGCAAAATTGACTGCAGTTCAAATAGACTAGCATTAAAGGGCTATATACGGCAAGGGGCCTAGTATTTTGAGGTTCTCTACTCTAGGGACGGCTTAATCTTTATCTCTATTTTACCCTCGTCCTCTGGAAAAACAGATTTCCATGTTGGAGTTAGAGCAACTTCAGCCTTATCAATACCTATATAATTTTTAAATATATCGTTGACAAAGTTTTTGGGCACACCAACCAAGTCTTTTCGTAGTTTACCCGTATCAATATTCCAAGTTAAAGTAGTTGTTCCTGTAAAAGTGACTGGAAATACCCCCGTAATCCAAGGTGTTGCCTCTTTAGGATCTACTTTCAGAGACATTTTGTCTAATACATTAGAAGTTATATTTTCTCCCCTATAGTCATCTATTTTTAATCCCGCCAATATTTTAGCTAAATTATCTTTATTAAAGATAATGGCATTTGCTAAAACTTTCATTGAAACATTACTGTCTTCCGGGTTTGATAATGTTTCAAATGATGTAAAAAAAGCATTATCGAATAAAATGAATCCTGCTGGAACTTTCTCACTTACCGCCTTCTGTACTTTTTCTTTCAACACTACGGTCAATTCTTTGCGAGCAATTTCTATATCTGTTGGAGAAGCTGTCTTTATAATTCCACTAAAGCCACCTGTCATGGCTGTTTTTGAGCGAGCGTAAAACTTTTCATACTCGGGTTCATTTTTAAAGCCAGGAATAGTGAAATCTTTCAAATCCACATTGTATTTTTCTCCAGATTCATCAGCAACAACGACAACTCCGACACTACCAGGTGTACTTTTACCATCTTTTTTAGTTTGACCCGGTACGACGATAGATGATTCTGATTTGAAAATTAAACCTTCCGGGGTTTCAAATCTAGTATTTTTTATAAGTCTTTGAGACTGGGTGCTATAATCGTTATATACGACAATCTCTCCTCTTGCTTTTTTATCAACTTTCTTCTCTCCCGTTGTAGGCACAGCTTTTTCCATAGTTTCCACAAGTGAGATTACTTCAAAATTCAACTCTCCTTCCTTAGCGGTTTTTTTAGATACGAAGGAATTATCTACGTAAATCTCTTTTTCTTTAGGAGTGACTGTTACCACAGCCCCAATATTAAAAAATAGATATATAAAATATCCTCCACCAAAAACAATAGCTGTTCCTAAAATAAAAAAGACGAACTTCAACTTACCGCTGAAATTCTTTTTTTCGACAGCTGGTATAGTGGTAACTTCTATATTTTTCTTACGATTTTGAGTAGAGACATCTTCGCCAATAACAGCCTCCTGCCTAATCACATTATTGTTAACACGGCTCTCAATCTCTGAAGTTTCATTTTTAGAAACACGTTGTGGTATGGGAATATTCCTTATACTTCGTCCTTCTTTAGGTGGTATTACATCTTGTACAATCTTTCTCTTCATAGAAATCTATTTTATCACAAATTTATTACTAACTTAAAGATTCTTTGGATGCTCCAGCGAACGATGCTGCTATAGCTAGTATGGTGTCGAAACGAATATCCAACCCAAAAGTACACTGTTCAGAAAGAGCGCTTGTATCTAATGTATTAATAATGAATCCATTAGGAACAAGTGTTTGACTCGCAAAACCTTTTTGTGTGATGTTTGATCCGAGCATGTCTTTAAGATCCGTGTCTACAAATATATAAATATTTTCCGGTATCATCACTTCCCCTGAAAGACTTACTAATGATTTCTCAAGATATGAAAACCACAAAGCCTGAGTTTCTTCCATAACTGGGAAAAACGCCGCCTCACTTTCTTTAGAAAGTTTTTTATCGTGATAAAGCCCCAACCTTGTTAAGGCCTCTTCTGGGGTGGCAAAGATTTTAGATGCAATTAATCTTGCTAAAGAGTGTTTACCAAAAGGAAATGAAACTGTCTCAAGTAGAGCGTGATCTCTAATCAAAGAAATTTCGGAAACATCATTCCCCACAGTAACTAGAATAAAATCTTTATCTGTGCTCAGTCTATTACGGACAGTGATAAAGGCGGCAAGGGATAACGGCTCTACAGAAAGAGGAGCTGGTGTGACTTTTTTTACGATTTTAATTATAGAATCTACAATATTTTTATTTATTTTTGTTCTAAATACCGCAAGTTGTAATTCATTAGCCATTTTTCCGTATGGATTATCGCTGTGGTATCCATTTATACGAACTTCAATTATTTTTTCATGAATTACATCAGGATTGGAGTCCAGTAAAACCTCTTTGTGAGCTTCTGGAAGCAACTCGTGATACGAGCTCATTATTTTCTTTATAACTCCCTCCGTAACAGTAAATGGTTCTTTTTGTGTTTCAGTGATTAGAGATGTGTGCGATAAATAATATGGCTCAGCTAAAATACAACAAACTTCTTCTGCAACATAACTTTTATTTTTAAATACTGATTTTTGAAGAGCTCTCGCTATGTCTTGCAAAACCTCTTCTAGTGAAGACATAGCGAGAGACAAAGACTCCTTACTTTCAGGTAGTCCTATTTTTTTCTCTCCTGAAACGGAATAAAGAATATGGGGTATATCATTGCGCATTTCAACAACCGCACCGCGCGCATGGCCTTTGCCAGCGTCCAAAAATAGAACTATTTTTATTTTAGTATTTTTTTTATCTTCAAGAAAAGAGAAAAATGCCATGAATAAATTATAGCAAGATAAGTGAACCCCTTACAGCTTCCAACTGTTAGTATTTTCTTTATTTAAGGGTTGCTTTAATTCTTCTTACTCCAGCCGAAATTGCTTCCTCTTTTTCTATTTTGAAAATACCAAGTTCTTTAGTGTTATTGACATGAGGGCCTCCACAAAATTCCAAACTAAAATCCCCTATTTTATAAACTCTTACTTTATCTCCATATTTTTCTTCAAATAATCCGATAGCCCCCTTTTTCTTAGCCTCGTCTATTGGTAAATCTTCATATGTTACAGGTAAAGACTGATTTATTTTGTCATTAATTAAATCTTCTACTAATTTTTTCTGCTCTGGAGTCATCTTTTCTCCATATGAAAAATCAAAACGCAATCTCTCCGGTGTTATATTACTTCCTTTTTGATAAACTTTGTCTCCTAAAACATCTCGAAGTGCCTGGTGAAGCAAGTGAGTAGCTGTGTGATATTTAACAGACACTTCACTCGTGTCTCCAAGACCCCCTTTAAATTTTTGTTCAGCTCCTACGCGCGATATTTCTTGATGCTTCATCATTTCTTCTTTAAAAGCATTCTCGTCAATTTCTTTGCCAAATTCAATAGCCAGCTCTCTCGTCATTTCAAATGGAAAGCCATAAGTAGAAAAGAGGGTGAAAGCTTCATGTCCTGTAATCTTACCTGTTGAAAGTTTTTTGAATTCCTTCAATCCTTCTGTAAGAGTTTTTCTAAACCTTGTTTCCTCTTCATTTATCTCGCGTTTTATATCAATTTCTTTTTCTTTAAGATTTGAATAAATATTTTGATATTTTTCTATAACTACATCGGCCAATAGTGAAATATCTCCACTTTTCATTTTAAGTTTATCAGCGGAAGTGACAGCCCGACGCAAAAGTCGACGCAAAATATATCCTTGGTCTGTATTAGAAGGAGTAACTCCATCAGCTATAAGAAAAACAGAAGTTCTAATGTGATCGGCT
This sequence comes from Patescibacteria group bacterium, assembly GCA_021731245.1. GTDB lineage: Bacteria > Patescibacteriota > Minisyncoccia > Phycocordibacterales > JAKFXT01 > JAKFXT01. The sequence continues at coordinate 47,924 of JAKFXT010000002.1, read as the reverse complement.
ACTATTCTCATTGATTTGGTATTTGGTTCCAATGAAAAATCCTTTATTTTACTCATAATTCCTTCAAAAAGATCTGTGTCGTATGCCGTTTTCTTTTTCTGCATCAAAGCGCTTATACGCTCAAGCCCAGCGCCCGTATCTACGTTTTTTTGAGTTAATTTACCGATAACTTTTCCATCCTTTTTTTGATACTCCATAAAAACATCATTCCAGATTTCAATAAGATGTTCACTTTTTACAGCACTAAGAAACTCTTCTTTAGAAAGTTTCCCCGTACCTTTTTCAGTAAAATCATAGAACATCTCAGTATCAGGTCCGCACGGACCATTGTCTCCTGGACTCCACCAATTATCTTCGGCTCCTAAAAAATAAATTCTTTCTTTAGGAATTCCTAAATCCATCCAAATCTTAGGAGATTCATCATCCTTCGGAGCATTGTCATCGCCCTCAAAGCAAGTTACATAAAGACGAGATGGGTCTAATCCCAAACCTTCATCTTTAGAAGTAAGGAATTCGTAGCTCCAGGTTATTGCTTCTTTTTTAAAATAATCACCTAAAGACCAATTTCCCATCATTTCAAAAAAAGAAAAATGTCTATTGTCGCCTATATCTTCAAGGTCTCCAGTGCGAACACATTTTTGTACATCTACAAGGCGTTTTCCAGCAGGATGAAGTGTTCCCATAAGATACGGGACTAAAGGTTGCATTCCCGCTGTATTAAAAAGGACAGTGGGGTCATTTTCTGGCACAAGTGAAGCTGAGGGTATAATTTTATGCCCTCTAGTCTCAAAAAAAGTTAAAAAGCGTTTACGTATTTCTTCAGAAGTCATTTTATTGTTTTACCACACTGCCAGCTTTAATTTCAACTCCTTCTTTTTTCAATAATTCTATCTTTTTACTAATTCCTCCGCGATTGTAGTTACCAATTTTTCCACCTGCTTTCACAACCCTGTGACATGGAATGGTTTTATCAAAATTATTAGCCATTATAGTTCCGACAGCTCTTCCAGCGCCTGGATTACCAGACATTTTGGCAATTTCCCCATAAGAAAAAGTTTTCCCTTTCGGGATACTTCTTACGGCTCTCTGAACCCTTTCTTTAAATAGACTCTTTTTTACCATTTTTATTTTTAGAATGAATTGACATTAAAATCTTACCCGCATCCTCTCTGTAAGAACAATATTCGCAAGGGCCACCGCCAAACGAAATCCCAACTTCTGGTATTTGATCAGAGAGTAATGTTTTCTTTAAATCAAACAACATTTCTTCTATCCAAGAATCATTTCCTTCATAAGGAATCAGTTTCAAATCAAATTCTAATTTGGCATCAAATGCTTTGGCATCAGATTTACCGTTTACATAAACAAAATATCCAATTGGCGAAACTTTGAATCCATTTTTCCTAAAGAGCCACTGATATATCTCCATTTGTTTTTTATATGAAGGATAAAGATCTTCACCAGATGATGGGCCAATTTTTTTACTTGTTGCTTTATAATCAACAATTATTATTTCTTTATCATCATTTATCCAAACATCATCCACGCCACCTCTTAAAATTATATTTGTTGGCTCGTGAAAATAAGATATGCCACGACGAAGTGCGTCTCTCCACTCATCCATTCGCTCATCGTTAAATGGAATTGCCTTTACCCCGTAACTATTAAGAAGTGGGTGGACCGTTCCATTAGCCCTGTGTATATCGAACTCTCTTTTTAAAAGTTCGTCCACGGCATTATTCAAAGTAAAAGCTGGCATCGAAGGCCTCTTCACGCCCAATCTCATATCTAAATAAGCACAACGACGACAATCAGAAAATAAATCCAATTTTGATCTAGAAATTTTATAGGGACTTGTATCCTTAGCTTCAAACAAACCTCGAGTGGTTATTCTTGATTTATAAGCCATTTGTAAGCAATTATAACATGCTTACAATTATTCACTCTTTTTGAATTTCTCCTCTACCTCCCAAAGAGTAGAGAAAATAAATAAAGTAAGAACTGTCGTCATTATCGCAAGAGAAAAGTACCCAAAACCAACAGCAACCCCAATACCAGAAGCTACCCACATACCAGCAGCAGTAGTTAAGCCTGAAAGTCTATTATCGTGATAAATGATAGCCCCTCCACAAATAAAACCGATTCCCATTACTATGGCTGCAGCAATTCTAAGGGGGTCAAAATCAGTAACACTAACAAAATTATCAGTTGTCAGAGAAGAAATAATTATAAGCAAGCATGAGCCAAGTGAAACGAATGCATAGGTTCGAAGCCCCGCCATTTTATTGGCCATGGTTCTTTCAACACCAATCAAGCCACCAAGTAAAATAGCCAGTAAAAGTTTTATTAGTAATGGAATGTTAAATGCAAAGAAAGATTCCAACATATTATAAAGTATTTTCGCACATCATTTTACCTTCTTCAAGCACGCGCCCAAGCTTCAGACCACTTATGCCAATTGATTTAAGTGCTTTTTCATTCTCATTTATATTTCTACATAAAACTATTTTGTTTTGTAAAAGTTGATTCTTCTCACCTCTAGAAAGTGTCGTTAGTGCCGTTATTGGATGTATCTTAGTCTCTTCAATTAAATCTTGTAGATTCCCATAACGAGGGTATGTCCAACTTAAAACTTTTAAGCCCTTGCAGTTTGCATAGTGCACGGCGGGTTTTGAAAATTTGGTATTAGTTATAAGCCAACCTTCGTCAATGGCCCTTTCTCCTCTCTCCGCTCTATATTTTTTTAAATCTTCAACACGCGAATTAACATATAAAGCTACTTTTAAGTCGGATTTCATTCCGAGTTCATTGTGGAACTTCACTTCTCCAACGATAGACTTTTTTTCATTTGTAGCCACCAAATCAACTTCGTGCTCAACGCAAGATCCTTGCATCATAACTCCCGTTTCTACGCTAAAACCCTTAGCTTTAAATATTTCCCCTATAAAATCCTCAAAAGGAAACCCTGATGGTCCCAGGTCTAGTACCGCTCTTTTAAGCGAATATCTCATAGCAGCCGGTTTCTCGAGTCTTCTTAACTGGTCGTAAGCATTCCTATAGATTAAATTGGTTGGCATCCCTTGATGTAATTCATTCCTAACTTCTTTTAAAAGAGTGGTAATTGTCTTGTCAGACGCACCGGAGCGATGAAGAGAGTGTACAAATTTAGAAGCATCAAATGCCTCAAGTTCACCATTTTCTTTTAGAACCAATAGAGGTTTTTTCATTTCAGACATTATAGCAATATGTAAAAAAGCTGCTAATTTATTATCCCTCCTCCCAAGCAAACCTCTTTGTCGTAAAAAACAATTGATTGGCCAGACGAAACAAGTGTGGGTTTTTTGAAAGTCACCGTATTTTCTTTTTTATTTAGTGAAACTTGGCACGGCAAAAATTCTCCATGATAACGAATTTGAGCAACGCAATTAAAGTCATTTTCTTTTTTTGATACAAAATTAATATTATTAATCAAAAATTTTGATTTGAAAGATTCCCCCGCATGTGGAACATGGGAAACAATAATTTCATTTTTTGAAACATCTTTTTTCACTACATAATAGGGTTTATTGTCCGGAGCTGCCTCATTAATTTCAAATCCCCCTCTTTCACCAATTGTATGAAACACCACTCCACTGTGTTTGCCTAAAACTTTCCCCTTTTCATCAATAACGTTTCCTTTTTTTTCTTTTATAAAATGCTTAAGAAACTGCTTCATATCAATATTTGAAATAAAACATAATCCCTGACTATCTTTTTTATTTGCAGTGGCAAGTCCGGCTTTTTCTGCAATTTTCCTCACCTCAGTCTTTTTCATACCCCCTACTGGAAATAAAATATGTTTTAACTGTTCTTCCGTCAACGTCCATAAAAAGTAGCTCTGATCCTTACTATCATCTTTCCCTTTTAAAAGCTGGGATTTATTTTGAGCATAGTGACCCGTAGCCACATAATTCGCCCCATTCTTAATTGCCCAATTTAAAAAAGCTCCAAATTTAACTTCTTTATTACAAAAAACGTCTGGATTAGGCGTTCTTCCTGCTTTATACTCTTCAATCATATAATCAATAACTCCTTCCTTATATTCTTTTTCCAGATTTAGTGTTTTAAAAGGAATATTTAAAGAGGCCGCCACTCTCATAGCATCTAATCTATCTTCCTTCCATGTGCATGGAACAAAGTCTGGCTGCCAAACCTTAATAAAAACACCTGTAACGTCATATCCCGCTTTTTTAAGTAGATAGGCTGAAACCGATGAGTCTACGCCCCCTGACATACCAACAAACACTTTTTTTCCTTTAACATTCATACGGAACCTAGATTACCCTATTCTTTTCTTAAAGCTAGCGCCTAAAAGCTATTAAGATATTTCTGCTTATTAATGACATGCTGTTCATGGGTTTCTGCAAAGTAGAAATTACCGCTTTTATCAGTCAAATAATAAAGATACTTAGTTGGTTTTATAGTTATTGCCGCCCTTATAGATTCAATTGAAGGATTTGCTATTGGGGTTGGAGGAAGACCTTTACTTGTATAACTGTTGTAAGGAGATTTTTTTGCCAAATCTTCTGTTGTAAGTTGATAGGTATTTTTACCAGTTTCGTACTGAAGCGTAGCATCAGCCTGTAGTGGCATACCTATAGAAATTCTCTTCCAAAGAATACTGGCCACCGCTTTTCTATTTTCAAAGTTTTGTGCCTCCTTTTCTAAAATAGAAGCCATTATAAGTATATCTTTCTCTGATTTATCGAAAGATTTTATTTCTTTATCAAGTTGTAGAATCTTTTGATTAAAAGTATCTTTCATCATTTGTATAACATCTTCAGCAATTGAAGATTGAATAAAAAAATAAGTATCAGGATATAGATATCCTTCAAGTGAGGCCCCCAATTTTATAAATTCTTTTTCATCACAAAGTGGCAAATTATCTTTACATAATTTTGCCATTTCCTTAACAGTAAGACCCTCAGGAAAGGTAATCTTAATTGTGTCGAGCTCATGACGTCCTGTGGCAAGGCGCCTACCGACAGTTATGACACTTTCTCTCTCTCTAAAAATATATCCTCCAGCAATAATCGCATCGTTAGGACTTGTAATTTTTACAATCATTGAAAAAATTGATGGGTAAGAAATAATTCTATTTTCTTTTAATAATTCCCCAGCAGCTAAAACCGTCGTTCCTTTAGGAATAACTACCATTTTGTCTACTGGAAAATTATAAGGCGCACTTAAAAAAACTCCATAAAAAATAAATAAGAAAAAACACATTGAAAGGAAATGGGCGATGAAAAAGCGCTTCCTGTTTATGAGGAACTCGGGCATAAAACTATCTCGGTAAATTTCTTGGCGGCTCAGCTTTGCGTGAAGAAATACGCTCAATATTAGATGTCTGTAATACAGTTCCAATTGGGTGGAACAAAGTCGCCAATTCTTCCGTACTTAAGACAAAAACTTCATCCATCTTATGTGGAGTATGGAAGAACTGTCTTCTTCTATAGGCGTCAACTATTTCATAACGATTAGACATTTCTCTTATTTTTCTAAAATCATGCCAAGGGTAGTCATAATCAGTAGCCCCTGAAATAGCCAAAGTGTTATATGAGTAAGCTAGATTGTGAGACTTATCATCAAAAGTAACCCCACCGAATTGTTTAAAAATATTAACAAGTCCAGGAATATTAACACCTTTATAATTTTCCGGTTTAGCAAAATATAAAGACCTAACACCGACATCAAAAGCGGGCTTGGTTATAATTCTTTCCAATCTTTCAAGTGCCATACTCTCTCCTTTTGTAGGAGAGCGCCTAAAACGCCTTTCGCCATCTTCGGTTTCTTGAACATTTTCCATGTTTTCATAAATCTCATCTATTATCTCTCGCGCCTCATCTTGCCAAGTAGTTTTCTTAAACCAAGACCCACCTTTTGCCTTCTCTTTATGAGCACGGAATACAAACTGGAAGCAGGCATATTCTCCTTTACCTAAGACACTGAGATATTCAATAACAGCCGATAAGGGATCCACCTTAAATTCTTCTTTCGGGTCTTTTTCTAATCCAAAATCTAAATATGTTTTTATTGGGTATGGGTCAGGTAATTTCAATTTATAATGCGCACCCCACAAATTATAAATACTGGGGTCATAATGAGCTACCATATCTGTATAATCAGGCACTTCTGTAATTTCTATATTAGGATATTGGCTATAAAATTGTGATTCAATTATATTTTTAGTTATTTTTCTTGCCCAAACATACAAATGAACATTCCCTTCGAGAGAAACTATTTCAAAAGAAAAGTAAGCTCTCGTCGAACCTCTTATATAAAGTTTATACCAACCAGTCTCTCCCGCAGTGGTGTACAGACCATTTAAAACTAATTCCATTGCAAGCGGTGATTTATATACCTCTGGTGGTAATTTTATTTCAAGTAAAATATACTCCAAAGAAGCTATGTAGCGCGATCTAATATAATTTACCCAAACATACCAAAAAGAAATTGCTAAGAAAAAAGGTAGCCAAAAAGGAGAGGTGACATAAACAAACTTATAAGCAAGCGCAAACTCAGGTCCTGTAAAGACACTGATAGTCTCTCTAAAAAGTTCTATGAAAATATCCATTCCCAATATTGTAACGCAAAAAATGACCCTTGAGGAGTCATTTTTTGTTAACTAATTAAATTACAATTTATTAAACAATACTATACTTACCCTCTTTATTCTTTTTGAAAAACTTTGGGTTTTGTAAGTTCACGGCAATAGTATTTTCCTTTACATATCTTTCTTTCAAAACTTTATCTACCACCTCTTGTTTACTAAGTGGCCCATATTTCTTTATTATTTCGCGAATAACATCTTTTACAACACCAGATGAGTAGCCCCATTCAGAAAGCGCATAAAGCCCACGTCCAACCAAAACAAACCTCTTATCCTTTATAAGTTCGTTATGGCATGTTGCAACATGAGCCTCACGATCAAAAAGCTGTTTTATAGACTTGGCAACTTCAGTAAAGTGCATTGGGGATCCGTGACGACGAATAGAAAGATAGGCGAAGTCACGCATACCCTTAGCTTTTATATTTGAAGAATGAGAGATGCCCCATTCTCCAAGTGGATTATGTCCAATTTTTTTAGACAAACCTAGCCATCTTTTGGCTATTTCATCGTTTCTGTATTTTTCTGAAATTTCTTTCAAACTATCTAAAAATGTAGAGATCATTTCTGACTCCGGTATAATAGCCTCATCTTCAAGTGTCTCATAAAGTTTCTTCAAAGCCGTTTCAACTTTATTAGCCAAAGAATCATCCACAAACCAGCGGTGATTAAAATGTTCATCCTCTTTTCTTTTCTTGAAAGCATCTCCCAACACTAGTAGAAAGTGTATATTATTTTGCGTACTCAAATCTTCAGAAATATTTTTCAAAAGATGATGTTCCGAAACGACATTGCCCATCTCATCCACCACTGTTTGTAACTCATCAAAAATAGCTTTTTCTTTATTATAAAGTGGAGATTTCCTTATAACACCAAAAGAGTAATTCTCAATCTGACGAACTCTTTCTCTGGTGATTTTGTAGTTCTTTCCAATAGCTTCAAGTGTCATTCTTTCTGGTGTTTTTCCAAGACCATAACGATTAACAACCACGTCGGAGGCACGTGGAGGAAGGGCTGACAAAAGCCTTTTGACTACTTGTTTTGGTTTAAATGTAAGTTTGATAGACATGAATACGGAGTAAAGAATCTCGTAACAGACCTATTTCTACCACCTCAACCTTTCTTCGTCAAGGGTACCAAATTACACAACATTTAGTCCTCAATGAGGCTCATCCAAGGATCCCAAAAGACTAGTACTAGGCCCATAGCCGGCAACATAATAATCCCAAATAAGAAAAAGAACCCCATTCTAAAAACGAAAAAAAGCAGACCCCAAAACGATTCCATATATTATTTACCTGTTACGAAATTTATAATTTTACCCTTAACGTATATAACTTTCTCATACTCTTTAATCCACTTCTCTATTTCAGAATTCTTCTTTGCTAAACGTATAACATCTTCTTCCGTGGCATCATTTTTTGCTTTTACGATTCCCCTACTTTTACCGTTCACCGAAACTGAAATATTAACTTCATCATTTAATAATTTATTTTTATTAAATACGGACCATTTTACAGAATGGACACTTCCTTTATTGCCAATGTTCTGCCAGAGCTCTTCTGTTATGTGCGGTGTAAATGGAGAAAGTATTTTTATAAACACTTCAAATTCATTTTTTGAAATAAATTCTCTTTTTTCAAATTCATTACAGAGTATCATCATGGCACTCACGGCAGTATTAAACTTCATACTCTCAATATCTTCAGTCACCTTCTTTATAGTTTGATTTATTAAGACTTCAAGTGTTTCATCTCCATTTTTATTTGGTATATTCTTAATTTTTTCACTTAGTTTTATAACTCTTTCTATAAACCTGCGGCATCCAACCATACTGTCTTCATTCCAAGCAATAGCTTGATCAAATGGACCCATAAACATTTCATACAAACGAAGAGTGTCCGCCCCGACATTTTCTACTATTGTGTCTGGGTTAATAACGTTCCCTTTTGACTTGCTCATTTTAACTCCTCCTTCTGCAAGAATAAGTCCATGTGAAGTCCTTTTTTGATAAGGTTCCTTTGTTGGCACTAATTTCAAATCAAACAAAAACTTGTGCCAAAATCTTGAATAAAGAAGATGTAGTGTAGTGTGTTCCATTCCTCCGTTGTACCAATCAATGGGCGTGAAGTATTTAAGCGCCTTTTTAGAGGCAAATTCCTTATTATTTTTTGAGTCCGTATAACGAAGGAAGTACCAAGAGGACCCGGCCCAGTTTGGCATAACATCAGTTTCTCTTTTTGCTTTACCTTTACACTTTGGGCAATTCACATTTACCCAATAATTAATATTTGCAAGTGGAGATTCTCCATTATCAGTTGGCTTATAATTTTTTACATCAGGCAGTAATACAGGAAGTTGTTTTTCGGGCACTGGAACAAGCCCACATTTCTTACAATTAATTACAGGTATCGGCTCCCCCCAATATCTTTGACGGGAAAAAACCCAATCACGGAGTTTAAATTTAGTAACTTTTTTACCTTTAACAAATTTTGTAATTTCTGACTTAGCTTTTTCACTTTCCATTCCATCAAACTTTCCAGAATTTATAAGTACACCCTCCTCTATATATGTAAAATCTTCTTTATCCCAACGTGATAACCATATATCGAGTTCTGCGTGGACTATTTTTGGATAAGTTATTTCATTTTTAGAAAACCAAACAAGGTCATAATTATTTTTTTCTTCCTCGCTCCTTTCTTCTTGAAATTCATCACTTAAATCAAACATTACGGCGTTGGTCCAAGACACTCTGTTTTCATTTTTATGCGTCGCAAAATATTCAGCTTTAACAAGACCTCCCATGACTTTCACCAACTTTAAGTTGGTATAGCCGGTTTCTTCTCGTGCCTCACGTCTAGCCGCTTCCACCAAATCCTCTCCCTTTTCAACTCCACCCATAGGAAAAGTAATCCACGGTTGTTTTTTCCATTTTAAACACAAAATATTTCCATTCTTTGGATTTCTAATAATGGCATGAACATTGGTCCTTTCTACTGTTTTTTTACCTTCTTTACGCGGTGGATTATTTCTATCTATTCTGCTTGGTATTACAACTTCTTTGATTGGCAAACTAAGCTTCTTAGCGAATTCATAATCCCTCTCATCGTGCGCTGGAACTGCCATTATTGCCCCCGTACCATATGTAGATAAAACATAGTCAGCTACATAAACAGGAAGCTCTTCTCCATTTGCAGGATTAATTGCTTTAATTCCTTTTATTTCTACACCTGTTTTTTCCTTACCTTCTGCAAGACGTTCCATCTCATTTTGATTGGCTGCAAGTTGCACATACATACCCACTTCAAGAGCATTATTAATTTTATTTTTAAGCGTATCTATAATTTTATGCTCTGGTGCAATTACTACATATGTGGCACCAAAAAGCGTATCTGGTCTTGTAGTAAAAACTTTTAAACTACTATCAGTCCCTTTTATTTTAAATTCAATTTCAGCCCCTACAGAACGCCCTATCCAATTTCTCTGTTGTGTTTTTATTTGCGGTAAATAATCAACGGAATCCAAATCTTTATCCAATCGGTCAGCATACTTAGTAATAGCAAGCATCCACTGTTCTTTGTCTCTTTTTTCTGTTGGTCCCCCACATCTTTCGCATTTTCCGTCTACCACCTCTTCGTTCGCTAAACCAACTTTACAGTTCAAACACCAATTAATAGGTATAGTGGCTTTATAAGCTAAGCCTTTTTTAAATAATTGTAAGAAAATCCACTGTGTCCATTTATAATATTTTGGGTCCGTTGTATTTATTTCTCTATCCCAATCAAAAGAGAATCCTAAATTTTTTAATTGTTTTCGGAATGTGTCTGTATTTTGCTTCGTGACAATAGCAGGATGAATTCCCGTCTTAATCGCATAGTTTTCTGTAGGAAGTCCGAAGGCGTCCCAGCCCATTGGGTAAAGTACGTTATATCCTTCAGCACGACGCTTTCTAGAAATAATATCCATAGCGGTATTACTTCTAATATGCCCCACGTGGAGTCCATCACCTGATGGGTACGGGAATTCTATAAGACCATAAAATTTCTTTGTTTTTGAAGGAAATTTAGCTTTAAAAGCTTTGGTTTTTTCCCAAATAGCTTGCCACTTTTTTTCAATTTTCTTATGGTCGTACGAAATCATTAAGAAAATATACTTGTTTATAGGCAATATGACAATATTTTTCCTAGTTTGATTATAGATATTTTATATGTTTTATTGGCATAAGACAGCCACAAGGAGACACCTCCATGAGGATGATGGAAGAATACGACTGGTGGAACTACTCCGCACCTTTATGTCCACCCACATCAGTAAAATCTAGAGTACAAGAAACAGGGCGTTCGATAGACTGGCAAAACACCTTCTGGGATGGGAAAATTGCTTCTGCGATTTTCTACCGTACTCGTCTAGCAACTCCCGATGAAGACGAAGAAGGATTCGTCACCCATGTCCTCCCTGGATCGTACCGGGTATCAAAAACGGATTGGCTAGAAAAGATATCAGAGCTTGAGAAGCCGAAAACAGAAGGCGGCTATTGAATCCCACTTCGGTGGGGTTTCTTTTTTTAAATCCTAAACTCTACGACGTCCCCATCTTTGACTATATATTCCTTACCTTCAATTCTGACTAATCCTTTTTCACGAGCGACTGCATATGAGCCACTTTCTAGTAATTCACTCCAGAAAATAACTTCTGCTCTTATAAATTTATCTTTGAAATCATTATGAATGGCCGTGCCCGCAATTGGTGCCGTTGAATTTTTCTTAATAGTCCAAGCCCTGCTTTCATCTTCACCTGTTGTGAAATAAGTAATGAGATTAAGTAACTCGTAAGATTTCTTAATCAAATTGTTTACTCCGCTAATATCGGTATTGCTTTGCAATTCTTTTTTTTCTTCTTCGCTAAACTCTTTGAGTTCATCTTCTGTCTTAGCGTCAAATACTAAATAATTTCCACCTATACTTTTTATATATTCAATTAATTTATTAAATTCTTCTTTATTATTCTCATCAATGTTTTTTCCACCCTGTTGTTTATTAAGAGCGTAGAGAATTGGCTTATTGGTCAAAAGGTTTAATTGTTTTATCAAAGGTTGCTCTTTTTCATCAAGTGTAATTGTGTGTGCCATTTTTTCAGATTCTAAAGCTGCTTTAATTTTTGCTAATGCATCAAATTCTATTACAGCACTTTTTTCACCTCTTTTTTTATCACGCTCCACATTTCCAAGTCTTTTATTTACTGTATCCAAGTCCGATAGCATTAATTCAAGATTTATTACACCTATATCTCTTATTGGATTTATCCCTCCGTCCACGTGTATCACATCAGCATTCTCAAATATTCTCACCACTTCCAGTATTGCGTCCGTCTCTCTTATATTTGCCAAAAACTTATTACCAAGACCTTGCCCCTCGGATGCACCTTTTACTAATCCCGCAATATCTACGAATTCCACTACCGCAGGAAGTGTCTTAGCTGATTTAGAAAATTCAGATAATTTCCAAAGTCTTTCATCAGGCACGGGTACAATCCCTACTGATGGATCAATAGTACAAAATGGATAATTTTCTGCAGGAACAGAGTTCTTAGTTAATGCATTAAAAAGCGTGGATTTCCCCACATTTGGTAAACCGACAATTCCAACAGATAAAGACATAGAGGTCGATTTATATCACAAACTTATTTACTTTGCTTCTTTGCCAAACTGAGCTATTTTGTCTCCCCAAGCGGTTCTTTTTTCTGGTCCCATTGTTTGAATAGGACCAATAGGAGTCACTTTCGTTGGCCAAATACCTGAATACCAAAAAATACCTCGTCTTATTTCATTACTATAATCTCCCACGAAAATTCTTATAAGAATTGGAATACTGTCCATCGTTATTATTATTCTTCCTGTTTTCCCTTTTAGTAATTTCTGCCAAGAAGGAATTATTGTTCCTTTATTTATTCTGAAAGCAAAACCAGGTAGAAAGAACCTATCGAAAAGTCCTTTAAGTTTTGCAGGCATTGTACTCCACCAATTTGGATACAAAACGACAATATGATCTGCCCAATTAAAATCTTTTTGTAATGAAATCAAATCTGGCTCAAGCGCTTGAATCACCTTATATCCTTTGTGCAAAATTGGATCAAATTGTATGTCCCCAATATTTACTCTTCTTACTTCATGTCCAGCTTCTTCCGCGCCCTCTTGATAACGAGTAGCGAGATAACCACACATAGAATCCCAATCTGGGTGGCCCAAAAGAACTAGTATCTTTTTCTTATTAACCATAACTATTTCATCATTTCTCCAATTTCTGTTTGATGTTCCATCATTACACTCATAGCAGCTTCTTGCTGGCTTTGACCACTTTTTACTTTCTCTTCAATTTTTTTAGCTATTGTTGTAAATAAATCAGGGTTTTTCTCAATCGCAGAAAAAATCTTTTCTTGCTGTTCAGCAGGCACATCTTTTAACTTACTCTTTAAAAGTGATTTGAATAAAAAATTCTGTAACATAATACAGATAATTTTAGCAGAAAAACTACACCAAGATAAGCACTTCCTCTGGAGAAACTTTGATCACGCCTTTTTCTATTTTGAAAAAAGAATCTTCTTCTCCTCTTACTGTTATTTGTCCATTTTTTAATCCACTTACAAGTGAAATATGATTTGGAAGTATTGTCATTTCTCCCTCACTTCCTGGCACTGTCACAGACTTGGCTTGTCCATGAAAAAGCACATTCTCAACATTTGTAATAGTCAGTGTAAACATTTTTATTTCAAAGCGCCCTTCATGTAGAAGTCCTGTTCATTCCTGTCGTCATATTTTCCAGCAATAATATCGGCAAAGCCTCTTACAGTATCTGCCTTTGAAACATATTCTCCTTTAATTCCAGTAAATGGTTCTCCGACGAAGAATGGTTGAGAAAGAAAACGTTGAATTTTACGAGCGCGATAAACTACAGTTTTATCTTCATCCGACAATTCTTCAATTCCCAAAATTGCAATAATATCTTGCAAATCTTTATAGCGTTGGAGTATTCGTCTTGTAGCAAGTGCAGTTTCATAGTGCTCTTTTCCAACAATGTCTGGGTCCAAAGCGCTTGAGCCGGACTCCAATGGATCAATAGCAGGATAAATTCCAAGAGAAGCTAATTGACGTGACAGCACCACTGTTGAGTCCAAGTGAGCGAAAGTGTTGGCTGGAGCTGGGTCTGTAAGGTCGTCCGCTGGCACATAAACTGCTTGCACAGAGGTAATAGAACCTTTGTTGGTTGATGCAATACGCTCCTGCATTTGACCCATTTCTTCAGAAAGAGTTGGTTGATATCCCACAGCTGAAGGAATACGTCCTAGAAGAGCAGACACTTCAGAACCTGCCTGAATAAAGCGAAATACATTATCCATAAAGAAAAGAACGTCCTTACCCATTTCATCGCGGAAGTGTTCGGCCATAGTAAGCCCAGAAAGGGCCACTCTGGCACGTGCTCCTGGCACTTCATTCATTTGCCCGAATACAAGCGCTGTCTTTGGTAAAACGCCAGAATCCTTCATTTCATGATACAAATCGTTCCCTTCACGCACACGCTCCCCTACGCCGGCAAATACAGAATATCCACCGTGATTTGTAGCCACATTTCTAATAAGTTCTTGTATTAAGACGGTTTTACCTACTCCCGCGCCCCCGAAAAGACCAACCTTTCCTCCCTTTATAAAAGGAGTCATTAGGTCAATCGCTTTAATTCCAGTTTCAAATACTTCTGCCTTAGTTCTTTGTTCTTTAAAAGGTGGTGCTTCTTGGTGAATTGAATTATGTTTTTCTTTTTCTGATATTTTACTTCCTCCATCAATTGTTTCTCCAAGCGTATTAAAAAGTCTTCCCAAAACAATTTCACCAACCGGAACACTAATTGGAGCCCCAGTATCAGTTACTTCCGCTTCTCGGAAAAGTTCTGCCGTATCACTCATCGCTATTGCTCTCACTTTATTCTCTCCAATGTGCTGAGCAACTTCCAAAACAATATTTTTTCCCGCTTTATTCTTCACATGAAGTGCAGTTCTAATGGCAGGTACCTTTTTATCGAAATACACATCTACGACTGGCCCGATTATTTGTGTTACTGATCCTTTCATATTTTTAGTTTTTTACTTGTAATGCTTCTATTCCTCCTACAATTTCCGACATTTCTCTTGTAATAATACTTTGTCTTTCTTTGTTGTAATCTCTAGTTAAATCTTTGATTACTTCCTTGGCTTTGTCTCCCGCACTCTTCATCGCTACCATTCTCGCTGAATGCTCTGATGCCTTAAATTCAAGTGCTGCATAAAAAATAATTGTTTCTGCCAAAAAAGGAAGTAAGCTATCCAAAACACCTTCTGCACTTGGCTCATAATTATAAATAGTCTGCTTCTCTTCTTTTTCTTTATTAAACAAATTTGAAAACTTACCTTTGTTCGGTCTCACACTATTTAAAACAGATTCTACTTCTGTAATTTTTAACGGGAAAAGTTGATGAAAAATCGCCTTTTGTTCAAAAGTAGAAATAAAATTTGTATAAACAATATAAACCTTATCAAATTCTTTATTACGAAATGCTTTTTCAGCCAGCTCTCTTATATTCACTATTTCTCCAAGGGATGCCTTATCCTCAAATGACTTTTGAGAAAAAATACTAGAATAATTTCTTCTTGAAACAAATTCAGATGCTTTTCGTCCAACAGTAATGAAAGAAATATCACTGTTCTCATAATTATTTTCCTTCAAGTGATTAGTCAGTAACCTTAGTATTGAACTATTCAAACTTCCGGCTAAACCTCTATCACTTGTTAAAACAATAAAGAGTGCCTTTTTCGCTACAGACTCAGCCTTACTTTCTATCAAAACATGTCTCACAGGTTCTTTTTGAGAAAGAATTCTTTTTAAAATCTTAAAAGCAGAAAAAGCGTAGGGTCGTGCGGAAAGTGCCCATTCTTGCGCTTTACGCATTTTGGCAGCAGAAACAGCTTCCATGGCCTTAGTGACTTGCTCTGTCTTCTTTACTGCCCTTATTTTTAATTTTACCTGTTTTAGTGACATATTTTATGAGAAGAATTGAGTCAAAGTAGCTTTCAATGCCGTTTCAGTTTCAGCTGACAAATCTCTAGTTTCGCGTATAGCTTTTAGAACATCCTTCCCACGTGACTCAAGGTGCATTTGTAAATTCTTTTCAGTGTCTCGCACTTCTTCAATTGGAGTTTTATCAAAATAACCAGATACTCCAGCATAAATCACAGCAACCTGTGTTTCAAATGGAACTGGCTCCAATTTATATTGAGTTAGAATTTCAGAAAGCCTGCGTCCTTTATCAATACGTGCTTTGGTTTCCGCATCCAAGTCTTGTGAGAATTGCATAAACGCTTCAAGTTCGCGGAATTGTGCAAGCTCTAGACGAATTTTTGCCGCTACTTTTTTCATAGCTTTTGTTTGCGCCGCACTTCCAACGCGTGTCACAGAAATTCCCACATTAATTGCCGGTTTCAATCCTTTGTTAAACAAATCCATATCAAGATAAATTTGTCCGTCAGTAATAGAGATTACGTTTGTCGGAATATAGGCTGACACATCACCTTCTTGAGTTTCAATAATAGGAAGTGCTGTAAGAGAGCCTCCTCCTTTTTCTTTAGAAAGTTTGGCTGCGCGCTCCAACAATCTTGAGTGTAGATAAAACACATCTCCTGGATATGCTTCGCGTCCTGGTGGGCGTCTCAAAATCAAAGCCAATTGTCTGTAAGCTACAGCTTGTTTAGACAAATCATCATAAATAACTAGAGCGTCTTTCCCTTTCTCCATAAAATACTCTCCCATAGTTGCCCCAGCGTAAGGCGCTAGGAATTGAAGAGCGGCGGGATTACTTGCTCCCGCTGAAATAATAATTGAGTATTGCAAAGCACCTTTTTCTTCTAATTCTTTTACAAGGCGCGCTGTCTTTGATTCTTTTTGACCAATAGCAACATAAATACAAATTGGTCTATTGCTCTCCTCTTCGTGTTTCTGATTTATAATCGCATCAATTGCAATTGCCGTCTTTCCGGATCCTCTGTCTCCAATTATCAACTCTCTTTGTCCGCGACCAATCGGAACCATTCCATCAATTGCTTTTAATCCGGTGTGAAGTGGGGTGTTCACTGATTGTCTATCAATAACTCCATATGCGTCTCTCTCAATCGGATAAACTGCACTTTCTTTAATAGGACCTTTACCATCAAGCGGTTCTCCTAAAGTATTTACCACTCTTCCTAAAAATCCTTCACCAACAGGAATAGAAAGAACTTTGTGTAATCTTTCTACTTTCATTCCTTCTTTCACACGACTGGAGTCTCCCAAAATAATCACGCGCACACTTCGCTCTTCCAAGTTAAGAACGAGACCAAAAAGTTGTTTCTTATTTTTTAAATTTTCTTCAAGCGACTTATTGTCATTTTCCAAAAAGAGCACCATTTCAGACATAATGGCGCCACTCAAGCCTTCTATTTCAGCCACACCGTCTCCAACGGTAATAACAGAGCCCACTTCCTTATTCCCACTCGTAGGAGTGAAGTGTTCTATTTTATCTATTATTTTTTGTATTAATTTATCATCCATCCTGTAGTGAAAAATGGCATCGCTCTTTTGGAGCAAGTTACCAGTTTATTTTAATTAAATTACTAATGTTTGACCTTATCATAATATTTTATATTTTCTACCATTCTCTAATGCCATTTTCTACTACGGGATCCATATTTTTACTCTTTACTCATAAGCTGGTACAAATCACTGAGTTCTCTTTTATATGTGGTGTCCACTCTAGTGTTTATCGTCTCAATTCTGTACCCTCCGATTAAATCTTTATCTATTTCGTAAATCAAATTCTTTTCTTTTAAAATATCTTCGTGCTTTTCTTTTATATTTTTTATTTCTTTTTCAGTAAGTTCTTTAGAGCTTAGAATTTTGGCATTATTTTGTGACTTAATTCTTTTTGACTTTAAAAGTAGGAGTGTATCTTTAAGAAGTTTCTCTCTATGTGTTTCCTTCAAATAAGAATTCAACTTAGTGAGGAAATGCTCGAGTGAGCTCGCGGATTCCTTTCCTTTCATTATTAGAGCATCAGCTAAAAGATATTTATTCATACTAGTGTTTCTCCTTCAATATCTTTTCTGCTGCGAGAACAGCCATTTTAGAAATTGATTCTTTTGATTTCAAAATCGCCTCTTCCTCCATTCTCTTTGCAGAAATTGCCGCTTCTTTTAACACTCTCTCTTTCTCCTTTTCTACATCCGCCATAATCTTTTCTTTAATTAAAGCGGCGTCATTCTTAGTAGTGTTTAAATAGTCGCGCGCCTCCTTTTTAGCGCCATCAACTATTAAACTACTTTCTTCTCCGGCTTTCTCTAATGCAACCTTCGCTTCCTCTGCATCCCCCACTCCTTTTTCAACAATAGCTTTCCTATCATCAATTATTTTAAGTAGTGGCTTATAAAGAAACCTTTGCAAAATGAAAAGCAAAATACCAAAGTTAATTAGCTGCACCAAAAGGAGCTTCCAATCTACACCAAATACTTTAGCTAATTCTTCCATCCCGTAGTGAAAAATGGCATCGCTCTTTAGAGAGCTGTTACCAGTTTATTTTAATTAAATTACTAATATTCGACTTTAACATAATTTTTTATATTTTCACTTTCTCTCTAATGCCATTTTCTACTACAGGATTCCATTTTTATTTTTTAATCTGACTATTTTACTTAATTACACGAACTTCACGATAAAAGCGATAACCAAAGCGAAAACCGCAAGAGCTTCAGTAAAGGCAATACCAATGAACATAGTTGCTTGAATCTTTCCTGATGCTTCTGGGTTTCGTCCAATAGCTTCAAGGGCACGAGCCACAATAAGACCAATACCAATACCAGGACCTATAACACCAAGACCAACGGCTAATGCCATTCCTAGTGTCTTTGCTACTTCAATATCCATAAATTTTTTGTTTTAACTCCAGCCACAAGCTGGTCCGCCTATGGCGGAAATAATAATAATCGACCTTCTAATGATGCTCCGTTACTGCTACTTTAATAAAAAATAGAGTAAGTAAAGCAAATACGGCCGCCTGAATCAGTGCCACAAACACTTCAAACGCCATCAAGGGAACCGGCAATATCACGGGAACAAAGAATATAATAACAGCAATAATAACTTCTCCTGCAAAAATATTACCGAACAATCTGAAAGAAAATGATATAAGACGAGCGAGTTCCGAAAACAAATCTATCATGCCAACAAAAAAACCTAAAGGAGATTTGAAATTGAAAAATTTACCTAAATATGAAAAAAGTCCCAAAGCTTTTACACCAGCTGTTTGAATAGTAAAGAAAGCAATCAAAGCGAGAGCCAGAGTGACATTAAGGTCAGTACTCGCTGATCGGAAAAGTGGCTCAAAGACCTTAACTCCATGATCTTCAGAGTAAAATCCAATGCTTCCAACTCCAGGTAGAAAATGTAAAAAATTTGAAATTAATACAAAAAAGAAAATTGTAATTATTATTGGGAAATACTTACGAGCCATTGTTTCACTTTCTAAGGTTGTTGCTGTGTATGAATAAATCCCTCCTACCACCATTTCTCCTGCCGTTTGCAATCGACTTGGAATAAGTTTTATATTTTTTAGGAGTAAAAAAGCAAATGTGGTCAAAATAGCCGTCGCAATCAAAGACATTAAAAGAGCGTTAGTTATGGGAAATCCTGCTATTTCGCCTATTTTCTCGGCCGCAAGTGATATGTGAATATGGTCCATCCGGTAGTGAAAAATGGCATCGCTCTTTTATAGAGCAATATGACCACTCAAATTAATTCTGCTTTTAATATTCGACTCCATTGTAATATTTTGTATCCCCCGCCTTCCTCTAATGCCATTTTCTACTACGGGATCCATACAATAAAAAGTGCCCAAAATACACTATATGGGCAAGACAGATTGTAGCAAAAAACCCCTAAATACGAAAGTCCCCGGCAGTTGCGCGGGGACGATGTAACTTCTAGCGAAAACGGTTCACATCTGCAACCGAATTCAAATCAACTAATTCCAATGTCTTAATGAACACATTGAAAAAAGTGAGAAGAGTTTTGCTAAAAGCTCCGAAGATCTCTGGCACAAGGTTTTGGAGTATTATTATTGTTAAACCAAGACCCAATGCCCCGCGTATTCTAAACATATTGGTTTTGCAAAAGAGTTGTTACAGATGTTCCGACAAAACATCTGGAGACAAGCTCGCTCTTTCACAAATCCTCAGTCCGAATACTTCTGAATATAAAACTATTTACTATTTAAAAAAGACACAAAAAAAAGACCCGTTGTACCAATGAGTCCTTACTCCCATACAAAAAATAACTAACGGTTAGTAAAAACCTTATCCTCCAATTTCCTTACTCTCTTTGCCAAATCATCGAAATCTTTACGAAAACTACCTATATACTTACTCATCATAATCTCTATATCATCTTTAAGATTCTTTATTTCCAATCTTAACTCCGCTTTGGTAGCATAGTTATCCTTAATTTCCAGCCTTAATTCGTGCAAATCTTGTTTTGTAGCAGTTTCAGCAAATCCCCTTTGCACCATAATAGCGAGATCATTCATATTCATTTCTGTTTTATTCTTCTTCATATTCTAATTATCTCCCCCCTAATACTTTCAAGTCAAGTATTTGAAAGGTAATAATTTCTAGTATACTCTTTCCTAAAAGCTAGTAGCTAAAAACTAAAAGCTTGTTCAAGGGCCTATAGTATAGTGGTAATACGCGATCATGGCATGATCGAATTTGGGGTCCGATTCCCCATAGGTCCACCAGTGCGAAAAATTATGGAAAAACTTACTTTTATAACGGGAAATGCAGGAAAAGCAAAATATTTGAGTGATTATTTCCATTTACCTGTTGAACATAAAAAACTGGATTTAAAAGAAATACAGTCTCTTGACCTAAAAGAAGTAGTCCAAGATAAGGCTAGACGAGCTTACGAAATAGTAAAATCACCAGTGTTAGTTGAAGATGTCTCTCTGACTTTCGTCACCCTTAAGGCTCTTCCAGGGCCATTAATAAGATGGTTCTTGGATACCTTGGGTAACGAGGGCCTCTGTGGATTATTAGCAGGTTCTCATGATAGAAATGCATTTGCTGAAGTACAGTTTGCTATTTATGACGGCAAGGAAGTACACACATTCAATGGTTCAATGGAAGGTACTATTGCAAAAACACCCAAAGGAGAAGCGGGTTTTGGATGGGACTCGATTTTTATACCAAAAGGATATGACAAAACATGGGCAGAAATGACAGATGACGAAAAACATAAAACATCAATGCGTAAAATAGCATTAGAAAAAATGATTGAGTTTTTAAACAAAAATTAAAATGCACCAACCAATCCCCCACAAAGTTTCTGTAAACGGACTATTTTTCATAGTAGTAGCTTTTGCTATTATTTTCGTCATCTCAAGTGATAAATCTCTAACCTATGAAATAGAGTCAGAGAGATTATTAGCGTCAATAGAAGGATTAGAAAGAAGTGGTGTAGAAAATCTATCTTGGACACAAATAAGCCAAAATTCTCCTTGGGGTAAGCGTGACTCTCATGAAATATATGAGTGGAACGACAATCTTTATTTATTTGGTGGCCTCGACGCTACAGGCACATTTGTAAATGGCTTACCTAATTATGAAAAGGCAAAATACTACAATGACATTTGGAAAAGCGCAGATGGCATAAATTGGACTCTCGAAAAAGAAAGCTCTAATCTCCCGCCGATGCGCTCTATGTCTATAGTTCCATTCAAAGGGAGAATTTTCCTTATGGGTGGTTGGGGTCCGACCATTGGTTACAACAAGAATATTTGGACAAGTGAAGACGGAAAAAGTTGGAAAAAAGAAGACAAAGGACCAGAGTTTGGTGCGCGTGAAGGTGGACGTATGCTCGTTTCTAAGGGCAAGATGTATGTCTTCGGTGGAGTAAATTATGAGCAACACAAAAGATTCAATGATGTTTGGGTTAGTGAGAACGGTTTTGATTGGGAAGTTTTGACAGAAAGCGCTCCGTGGCATTCTCGCTGGGATCATGATGTCGCTTATTTTAATAACAAATTCGTTCTATATGGCGGAATGGACACAGGAGATGTTGGCTTCAATGATTTATGGACTTCACCTGACGCTATAAATTGGACTCTCGTATCATCTGATTCAGAGATTGGCAAAATCCAAGGGCAAGTCCTTGTTTCTTACAAAAACATTCTTTTCTTAGTTGGTGGCCTTGATGCCAAGACAAATCTAGGCACAGCAGATACTTGGTTTAGCTTTAATGGACGCGATTGGAACAAAATACCAGATGGCGCTTGGGCACCAAGAGAAGATCATAGAGCCACAATATTTAAAGATAAATTGTTTATATATGGCGGTATGAGTGACAAATGGGAGTGGCTTGGGGATTCTTGGGTAATTCCACTAAATAACTTTTAAGGGTTAAACTAGAGATACGATAAGGGAACACTTATGTATCTTTTGAAAAAATTAATACTCCTATTCATCGCTATTTTTATAATAGCCTTTTTGATTGCCATTTTTATTCCTAAAGAGAAAGCTGCTCCAATAGATGAAAAAGAGGAAATAACTATCACCAAGAAACCGGTAACAGAAATTCCCGAGATTACAGCTGAGAGCGCTTTAATAAGATTTGTCTCAACCGACGGAAGTTATGAAGAAGATTTGTTTGAAAAGAATTATAAAGAAATTCGCCTTATTGCAAGCGTCACCAAGCTGATGACCGCTCTCATCGCTGAAGAAAATGTAAACAAGAGTATGCCAATCACTATTACAGAAACGGTCGCAAATGATAGAAATTCTTCATTTCTTTTCAAAGGCGGTGAAAAATGGAGCTATGATTCCCTGCTTCACCTGATGTTGCTCCCATCGAACAATGACGCAGCCGAGAGCTTTGCTAATACTTTCGGATACAGAGCATTTATAGACAAAATGAATGCCAAAGCATTTGAACTTGGTCTAAAAGATACAAGTTTCGTAAATCCAAGTGGTCTTGAAGAAGAAAAAAGTAATATGTCTAACGCGGATGAAGTCGCAAAGCTCATCATTTATATACAGAAGAAATATCCTAAGATCATAGAAGTAAGCCGACAGGATGAATTCATTGCCTATGATATAGAAAGGTCAAAAAGCATAACTGCAACGAGTACTAATATACTTTTACGATTCTCCTCATTCCCTCTTATTATTTTAGGAGGTAAAACCGGCGAAACACCAAATGCTAAGAAAAACCTAGCCCTCATCACAGAAGCCCCCAACAAAAAGGGCTATCTAGTATTTGTAGTATTGAAAAGTAATGAGAACTTTGCCGACACTGCCCGCTTAGCACACTGGGCCGTGGATTCCTTCGAGTGGAGATAAAATCCCACTGTCCTCATGCCATAAGGCTGGGCCTTAGGCTTGGGGGTGAATTTAAGTAAATTCCTAGTTAGTTAGACGTTGAAGGTGTCCTCGTAGTTCTGAAAGAGCTTTTCTTACATTTTGAGAATTTGGTGCGAATTTTTGTATATCTTCTAAGTCTGAGATTTTCAATTTAATTTCTTCAACTAAACCAACCTGTCCTTCTTGATTACCAGAACCTTCGAGTGCCTTAATATCTTCCAAAAGCTTATTGGCAGAAGATACGTCCACTTCATTGGACTCTCCCTCTTTGTCTTTAGTAAAATCTAATGCTTCCATTCCCATAATTTTATTTATTATTAATAATTTACAAAACCACAAACAAATAAGCCATACTCAAACAAAGATAAGCAAATACAGATGCAATAGAAAATATAAATCTCTTGAGCGCTTCAATCATATTGACCTTAATCCCCCATTTCCAAAAAGGATTTTCTTTATTCAAGACGAAAGACAACAAAGCGAGATTGATTATGTGAACAATAATAAAATAGACAACCATAAGTAAGACCAAGTATATAAAAGCCACTCCTGCGCTAGAGCTTATTATTGTCGCTGGTACCAAAAGAGAAACAACAAGCGGTATGAATATTCCGAAAATACTATTGTAGGCAAAATTTATTACCAAATTTAATCTATTCTTCTTAGCGTCATCTAAGAGAATGTGTTCCGCCTTCATTATTCGGCAATAAGCTAGAAGTAAATCGTAGTTTTCAGTTGACCCAGTTACCTTCTTCTCCACTATTACAGCAATCCTCAATACTAAGCTTCCTAGAAATCCAGCAATTAGAGATAAAATGAGTACAAAAAATAGTCCGGTCATTGGTATTTATATATTAAGTTATGTAGGTATTTTCGCTTTTTTTGGGGATGGGGTCAAGGGAGCCATCTTTTTATATTTAAAATTTCTTTTCATATATTATATTAATTATAGACCTTCAACTTAGCGATCCTCAATATCTACAAGTCGATCTTTGATATTTAATAAGACTTCCGCAAGCGGGCTTTCTGGCCATTGTTTGCAAATTGCTGAAATAAAACAATAAGTGTTCTCTAGCAATCTTTCCTTAGCAGCATTGAAGCGGTCAAATACCTTTTCTCCATCTTTTTGATAGTCATCTAAGAGTTCCGACATGTTACTTATAATGTCTGCAGATTTAACAAGAAGTGAGTCATGAGAAAATGTTTCTATGCGTTTTAACATATCCTTTTTTCGCACTTCCCATGAAAATCCTTTAAATTCCGTAACGTCTCGTACAGCACTTTCTACATCCGAGCCAAAGTTAATTCCTAAATCTTCGAGCATTACATTTCTATTCAGATTATTTACAAAGGTTGCACCTATATCACCAGTTTCTTCAGCATAATTAATGCCGTCTTCAATAACATCGTGTAGTATCCCAGCCGCTATAACACTCTCGCTTGCCCCTGCTTGTGCCAAGATTAGGCCGACAGTTAAAGGGTGAGTGATATACGGAATATCCTTGCCTTTTCTTTTTTGCTTTTCTTTTATTTCGTGTATATCAATTGCATAATTGATAGCTTTTTGTATTTTTGTTGTGTAAATCATATATTTTTATTTGTTAATTTGTTAATGTTGTTTGCTTTGCCTATATCCAACTTCCGAAAGTGTTTGGAATTTTATTTTCTTCCAGCCAGTTTGCTAAATCAGAAAATCTTTTGAACTTCTCTTTGATAAGTAAGAGGAGGACCGTATCTTTCCAATCCTTATCAACATTGAGCCAATACTCGTAATCGATATCACCCCAGTATTTAAGAGGGGTTTGCCCGCAATCATTTACATCAAGGCGTAAATCACCATTATCTTGAATGCTTACCCATTCATCTTTGCTGTCTATATCTGTTTCTTCAACGTATAGGACAACTTTGTCTATTTTTTCCATATTTTTGTTTACTAATCTACTAATACTCTTAGAGCAAGAGTTTACGGACTAGGCAAACAAAAAAGCGACTAAGAGATTTAATCGAGCTTCGACTGCTCAATGAAATCTCCCAACCGCTTTAATGGTTAGTCGTATATGACTTTTGGTTCCTCGCAGATTTCCCAAGTTACCTACTCCTTTTGGAGAGACATGCACGGTTCGCACAATTGGCGAACTCAATTTTTTCTAATCAATGAACCTACTTATAGTATAGCATTTTTTGCCACATTTCACAACTACATTTCCCCGTAGTGAGCCCATTCTGTCTCTGATAGCGTCCTCAAATATGTTCCAACTTCCTCCAATTGGTTATTGTCCGCTGCCCACTGGATATGTTCTTTAAATCTCATTGATTTTTGAAATGGCATGGACATTTCCCATCCATTTAAAATAAAGGGGAGCGAAGGTGTCCAACCCCCATCAGGGTTTTGTTTTGTATTTTTTAGCGTTCCAAAAAGATCATTCCATTTCATCGGTATAGGGCACATCCGATTATTTGAAGTACAATATTCCCAAAGTGATTCAAGAGTTTCTTTTGTGCTATTTTTGTCCATATTATTTCTCAAGCTCATCTCTTGCGTTCCAATATGCACACCAATCACAATGTTCTCCCGTTGCTGGAATTACATCACTATCTAAACATTTTTTAATTTCAAACAAGATTTTTTCCACCCAAGAATCGTCTCCTTTATGTTCAATCAAATTTATATCAAAA
Organism: Patescibacteria group bacterium; assembly: GCA_021731245.1. Lineage (GTDB taxonomy): Bacteria > Patescibacteriota > Minisyncoccia > Phycocordibacterales > JAKFXT01 > JAKFXT01. The sequence goes on along the minus strand of JAKFXT010000002.1, from coordinate 22,141 downwards.
TCAATTCGTTTATCAAACGCTTGCCTGTCCATTTTTCCAGTACAATATACAAAATATCCAATATCAGAAACTTTTAAACCGTTTTGTCTTAGTAGCCACTGATAAACCTCCATTTGGCGTTTATAGCCGTCCTGCCACTCTTTATCCAACGCTTTTACAGCCTCATCCTTTGCAGTAGCTTTATAATCTACGACAATGTATTCGTCTTTTCCATTGATCCATAAATCGTCAATTGCTCCAGTTACCAAAAGCCCTGTCGGCTCGTGTAAATATCTAATACCACCAAAATTCCTCCTCCACTCATCAAGCTCCTCGTGAGGCATTGGTCTTGCATCAATTCCGTATTCTTTTTGTAACGGGTGCTGTTCATTTTTCAAACGATACGAATCAAATTCTTGCTTGAGAAGATAATCCACTGCACTGTTTATAGAAAAAGGAAATCCGGGTACTCTCTTCACGCCGAGCTTATTGTCTATATAAAAACATCGTGGACAAGACGAAAACAAATCAATTTTTGAACGAGAAAGTTTCCAGTTTTTTCCTCCGTAATTCCACGACTCCATTCTGTTTGGATTGTAATATTCAGACATAATTATTTTTTACTCTTAATAATTTCTCCTATTTCTTTCTCTGAGTGAAAATATTCCCACAAAATTTCTGTAATTAGCATAGATTCGGGAACATCAACTTCGCAGATTCTCCTTATGTCAGAACCGAAGTTTGAATGTAACCAATCAATTTTTGATTTAGGTGATTCGATAAATAAATTAAATTCACTCTCTCTCCGATTTGAAGCTAGGATCAGATCAACAAATTCTTTAGTTTTTTGGGAACTGAGCATATTTAACAGTCATTTTCCATGAACAAATCTTGTATCTTTTTAGGAATAATTCTAACTATATCTCGCTCGCATCTGTGACCACTTTGAAATCAACACCCAATTCCTCGAAATGCTTCTCCCCGCACCTGATTTTGTAGGCCTCACTATTTCTTAACTGACTAAAATTTAGAGTTCCTTTTGTTTCTCTAACAAAGTAAAGAGTGCCATCATCATGCTTTACAATAGCCCAGTCAGGATTATATTTTCCAATTGGAGTCTCAATTGTAAACCATCCAGGTAATTTAACGAACAATTTTACTCCTTCTTTAGTTTCAAGGTCCCTAGCAAACTTTTTCTCAACCTCAGAGTCATATTCAACAAGATTGTAAACTGACTTATTAGAAGCTAGCAAATTATCCAAGCAACTTGTTAGTTCTCCCTGTTCGAATAATTTCATTTCGTACTCTTTGTCACCAATCTTTTCATACTTAATGTCTTCAATAATAAGATCGCTTAGCTCATTTTTGATAATTTCAACAACCTGATCAATAAACTTCTGGGGATTTACCTTAAAATCGTTTAAACGACCAGATCCACTCAAAATTTTATAAATTGTGCCTCTGATCAGATTGGTTTCTCTTTGTAGATATGACAATATGTCTGGCAGAGAGAAATTATTATCAACTTCAACAATACGATTTGTTGTTTCTCTAGTTCCAACACCCATATTATCCAGATCCAAGTCTGCTTTAATAAATTGTATCTTGATCGGCTCAATGCTTGGCATAAGTTTAATCTTTCTTGAGGAACTCTCTATAAGTCTACTGCTTGAATAATTAACAGAATAAGTAGTCTTTTTACTTATTTTTTCCCACATTTTTTTAAATTCTTCATCCAAATAAACTTGTTTATTTATTCGAATTTTTTTTGGTTGTTGGTATTTTGTTATGTGCCTATCCAACATGTAACCAGAAACAATATCAAAAATCTCATTTTCTATGTCCTTAAACTCCTCAAGTGTTTCAAATTTAAATTCTGGTAAATCTGGATTAAATTTGTCAGTAAGAAATCCTTCATTATCTATATACTCTCTATCTTTTAAATTTACCCATATTTTATCTGACTGGTCGAGTGTTGTCTCTGCTTCCTTGCCTTTTACAAAATAATTTATTTCAGAAAAAGCTGTTCTAGGTATTTGTCCAAATTTAATTCCACAATCTTCTTCATATTCATTTTGCAATTTCTCAGCAAATTCTTTATATGATTCATTAGCAAAAACGACCAGTTTATTTATTGAATCATCAAAAATTCTCTCTCCCTCTTGATTTACAGGCAACCTTAAACCTCGTCCTATCTCCTGTCTTTTCTTCATTGCTGTGTTTGTTTCGTTTAGGGTACAAATCTGAAATACATTTGGGTTATCCCATCCCTCTCTCAATGCAGAGTGACTAAAAATAAATTGCAGCGGCTCTTCTAGCGACAAAAGGTTCTCTTTATTCTTCATTATTTTGTCGTAAGTACTTTCGTCCGCCTTAGTTGCTCCATTAGAATCTTTCCAATTACCATTATTATCTTCAGAAAAATAACCATCACACACTTCATCAGAAGAATAATTTAGTAATCCTTTATATTCATCTTGTTTAATTAGTTCATTAAAGAACTGTTCAAACCAAACAGCATATTTACCTTTACTTGTATTCCTATCCTCTCCATAAACTCTATAATTTGAAACTCGATCTATGAAAAACAAGGAGAGAACCTTAACCCCACGATCTTTAGTCTGCAATAATTTATTCAAGTGCTCCTTGATAGTATTCCTAATTTGTATTTTTTTTATTTCATCACCATACCCACCAACTTCTTCACCTACTGACAACTTAATATCGCTAGGTGAAAATTTAATAAACTGACTACCGGGCTCACAATTTATCTCACCCACCTGAAAACCATTTCTATAGCATTCTCTATTTTTAGACACTTCATAAAGATCATTTCCTCCCTTAACCGTAACCGTTTTATTTTTTGGTCCCGTAGGTGTTTGCACCTGAATTTCAAGCTTAGCTTTAATTCCATTTCTGTTGTCACAACTGATCATTTTTATATATGCATCATTTACTTCATCCATACCACGAGCTGAAGCCACTGATATTTTTTTAACGAGTTTTAACTTTGAAGCCTTTATCGGATCCAGCTTATACACTAAATTATATGGATTGATATGTGTTGCCGAATATCTAAGTTTACATAATGGATTAAGAGAGGAAATAGCCATTTTTGCTTTGGGTGTATTATCTACGCTTTGAGGTTCATCAATTATCACTATAGGCTGCACAGCTTGAACATAATCACGAGGACTATAGCCGTTTAACTTTTCATTTGGTCTATGAAACAAAACCCCTTTATCTTCTCCGTCTATTTCTGTGAAATCTTTTCTGAAAGCATCTATATTTATAACCAAAATCTGAAGTTCATTACTTGTGGCAAAGTTCTTAACAATACTCATCTTTTGGGAATCATAAACAGCATAATTTAACGGAACATTATTATATAAATTTTTGAAGTGTTCTTGTGTAATTTGGAGATTTTTTAAAGTTCCTTCTCTAATAGCTACACTTGGTACAACGATCACGAATTTATTGAATCCATACTTTTTATTAAGTTCAAAAATTGTTCGTAAATAAACATACGTTTTACCCGTACCTGTTTCCATTTCTACACTTAAATCCATCCCCTGCAAGCTAGGAGTTCTTTTGATATCATTTCTATCCTGAATTTTATGAATATTTTTCAATATTTCTCCATTAGGAAGTGAGAGATTATTACCTATACCTAATTCGTTTTGCTGTAAATTTTCAAATAACCCTTCTCCCTTATTCTTCAGACTGATTTTGATTCCACTGTCATTTAATGGAAGTCCATCAAATATATCAACAATTGCATTGACAGCGTCTTTCTGAAATTCTTGATTGGAATCAAATTTTAATTTCATAAATTAAATCGTCCTAAACTCTATCTGATTATTTTCCAAGATCTTGGCCGTATTAGTAAGGTCAGCGTCTTCCTTAAAAGAGGAGTTCAAACAAATAAACTGTTTTGGTTTCTTTTCTGCCAGACTTCTAACAAAATCCTTATCAAGTGTTTTGTCTAGACAAATGAGAAGTTGCCCATCAGATACAGAATAGACCTTTTTACCATCTATTTTAATCTCCTCTACCCTTTCAGATAACTCAAAACCTGATTTTATTAGAATCTCATATAGTATATCCACCTCCTTACTTTTGAGGTCTGTATTGTTTACATGCAATTCTAGTTTTTTCTGTATGTCGCCATCAATATTTCCATCCCAAACAGAAAAATTACTTTTATCTAATTTAAAAACTTTGAATCCATTATCAAACTTTTTTTCATCAAATCCTTCAGTGCCCCTGTTTTCTTCCAAAACCATTTTTCCAGCCTTCCTTATCCTCTCTTCTCCTATTTCAGTTATATATTTATATCCAGCTTTGTATGCTTCTGAATCTACACTTATAACTTCTGGTAATTGAACTAAAATAAATTTTCTATTAACCCCATCTTCCGCATTCAACTGCATAACAGAATGAGCCGTAGTCCCAGACCCTGCAAAAAAATCAAGAACAATGTCATCATTTTTAGAATCAATAATTTCAATAAGAAATTTGATTAAGCCAATTGGTTTGGCAAAATCAAATGGTATTCCCATTTTTTGAATCTCTTTGGAACTATGCCTATTCTCAAATTTTGTAATTAAATCAACTGGAATTTTACCATCCTCCAACCTATCCTCAAGCCAAATCTTGGTATATATATTCCATTTAGAATTTCCACCATTTTCATCTAATAATGGGGAATTTTTTGTCTCTTTGAATTCGATGTTACCTTTTAAAAATTCTTCTGAATATCTTCCATAGGTCCATCGCCAGACACCTTCCCCAGCACTTGGAATAACTTTATCTCCTTCAACTTTTGCCTCTGGCATAGATTCTCCTGGTGGAATACACAAGGAACCATCAGGACACTTTATCCAAAATCTTTGATTGATTCTTTCTTCTAAACTGGATTGATATAAACCCATTGTTCGATATTTATTCCCTTTCTTGGCACCATCTTTTTCAATTTGGGTATAAACTTTACTAATTAACTCGTCACTTATTTTTTCCCTGAATTCTCCCAAACAATCAATATTTTTTGCATACACTAATACATAATCAATGTTTTTTGAAAAAAATTTACCCTGATTACTACCCGATTTCATTAACCTTGAGCATATCCCGACCTTATTTTCTTCTCCAAATATTTCATTTAAAATATGGATCAAATTACTAACTTCATCATCACCGATACTAATAAAAATCACTCCGTCATCAGTCAATAAATTCCTTGCTAAAAATAGTCTTGGCCACATCATATCCATCCATTTAGAATGGAATCTACCATCCGCTTCTACATTTGTTGAAAACTTCTTGCCTTCAGCGTCTATCTGTCCTGTGTATTGAAGATATGTCTGAAGTCCCTCTTCATATTTATCAGGATATATAAACTCTTTTCCAGTATTGTATGGTGGGTCTATATAGCACATTTTTATCTTTCCAAAATATGACTTTTGAAGTAGTTTTAATACCTCCAAATTATCGCCCTCTATAAACAAATTTTGGGTTGTATCAAAATCAACAGATGCCTTTTCATCTGGTTTTAGTGTTGCATCACTTGGGAGCTGTGCCACTTTTATAGCCTGTGCCTTGCCCGGCCAATTCATTCCGTACCTCTCTCTTCCCGTATCAATATTCTCGCCCAAAGAAAGTTTCAATTTTTCAAAATCAACTTTTTCTTTATTAAAAACCTCAGGAAAGAGTTGCTTTAGTTTTGCCTTTTGCACTTCCTTTACGTCAATAGAATTTAGGTCAAGCTTATTATTTTTCTTCATGTCATTGATTATAGCCGAAACTTGATAAAATCACTCTTACTATTCAAGGCATAAACCATTTCAGACAAACGGGTCATTTTTTCTGGTGGTATTAGACGACGAAAACGACGACGCTCTTTTGCATCTTTCTGCAAAGCTAATTTATTTATCATTTCTGAAAACTCTTTCCATATGCCAGTGACAGTACCTGGTATCACAAAAGGAGACATTTTTAGTTGGTCGCTAGACAATGCCCCAACATTCATAGACAAGTCCTTAAAAAACAACATGTCAGTTCCACCCAAATCCTTAACAACTTTTTCATAAACTCTCTCCTTTATTCCATTGAAAACAAAGTTGTATGTTGTAATGAATATTTTTTTCTCATTTTCAAGTTCATTTAGTTTACTGTCACGAGGTATCTTCAAGCCAATCCTTTCTATTTTCAATCTTTCTACCTCGGTAATGATTTGTTTGTAAGTCCGAGAGGAATTTAATAGTGAAAGTAGTTTTTTCTGGTCTAACTCACTCATTTTAAAACGACCTTCATCAAAAAAGGGCATTGATTTGTAAAATAAACGATACCTCTGAAGTGTCGGTAATTTTTTCTTGATAGCATTCTTTGTTTTAAAAATTCTTCTCACACGATACGCACGATCAAGAAAGTCTCTCGTTATATAGCTTTTTTGGGAAATATTGGTTTTTTGCTCTGATTTTCCATAGATTTGATGATAAAGGGTGCGTGGTGCAATATTTTTATTTTCGTTAAGGTAGTTTTTTAGTAAATCTCCAACTTCCCATATATTTTCCAAAGCTTCTGTCCCATTTAGACGAATTTGATTCTTTCTATGAAAATTATAGAAAGGTATAATTTTTGTTATAAGTTCATTTAAATTCATATATTATGAAAGTTCTGAGAGATTTTTATTATCAAGAGGTGATAACATTTCCTCAAGTTGATAGATGAACTCCGCCATGCCCACAAACATATTTTTATTATACTCTGGTTGACCGTTCTCGTGCTTATTATAAAACTGATCTTTGTAATGAACAGTTATCTCTCCTGAAATATAAGCAAGCAATCTGTGAGTTATTTTTGAATCACCTTGTCTCCCGGGACGAACGCGTTTTTGAAAATCTGGATGTTTTTTAAATATCACGATTTGATCACCAGACAAAAGTGAGCGTAATTGTTTCTGGGTTTCAACATCTATTTGCGGTTCAGCGTCTGAAATGTGAATATTGAAACCACTCTTCTTCCTTTCTTTACCTTTAAACTCACTATCTGCAAAAAGTTCTTCATTTTTCGCTTGGTCTCCTTCCGTGCTTCCTCCAGGAAGATCCCTTCCTATTTCTTTGGTTCCAAGTCCTTCACCTTCGTCTTCTCCAACTCCTTCCCCTGGATTTTCAATCTCCCCGTCGCCAAAATCTCTATCACCAGATCCTTCTTCATATCCTGTTCCAATTGATCCGCCAGAAAGATTCTTATCTCCACCAGAAAGATAAGTTGTCCGAAATTTCATTGCATCTACTCTCGCTAGCTTAGAAAGCGCTTTATTTAGCGTATCTTCTAATTGTTGATAATGCTTTTCATCAGCATGCTCATTGGAGCGTTTTACATAATCGATAATCAATTCTTCAAGTTCCACAAGTTCAGCAAATAGTGCTCTTGAATTTTTGTCACTTTTAAAATCGTTTCGAGCAATTGTAGGTCCCAATAGATCTTTTAGGTCTATAAACCCAGTGACACTTGCATGCCCCCAAATATCGCTTTTGTGTTTTGATTTAAAAGATTTAACATCTTTGATTTCACATATTCTTCTTCCTTTGGAAACAAAAACTGGAGGTTTATTAAGAACAATCCCTTTCGTCATTTTTAAAAATATATGGACGGGGTTATTCAACTTCCAAATTTCCTTAACTTTATGACTACGACCACTCTCAAGATCAAAATGCTCTATATAATCCTCATAAACCTCACCCTCAAAATTATTGTAATCAAAAGGTACACATAACATTTCCTCACCAGATTGATCTAAAATTTTCACTGTTAAATTACCTCGACGCAAAATGAGTTCAAAGTGTTTTTCGACCTCTTCCTTTAATGACTTTCCATTCACGTTTCTCCAAACATCTTTATCAAATCCATGTAGATTAATTTGAGTACCAGAACTGTGGGGAAAATGTTTTGTCTCTTTTGGGTTTGGAATTCTTACATCTTCAACTGCCTTTTTGTCGAATTGTTCTCTGTTTAATGGTAAGTGCTGAGCTGATTTGCCAACTTCCTTTGAAATGAGCTCTAGATCTGAACATGCAGCCATAAATGAATATATGCCGAAGCCAAATTGACCATTGGTGAACCCCTGAGCCTTTTTATCTGAATCTCCAATACTTTCTACCACCTTTGTGAAATTTGTAATACCAAAACAATTATCAGTTACTGTTACTTCAGCATCTTTGTGCCCGCGTCCTTTGATATGCACCACTATTTCAATGGGTTGAGAATATGCATTACTGGATTCATCAAACCAATTCTGATCCGCGCTGTCTATTGCATTATCGATATACTCCATGAAAATACGATTCACGTCGTTGTAGAGCGTTGCGATTGAGTTGATAATGCGCGGTGAAATTTTAGGATGAATAGCCATACAATTTAAATTAAAGTTTAAATTCCTTATTTTTCGGAAAGTGGTATTTTGATTTTACTTCTCTTAGACGCCTTTCAATTTCCAAAAAAATCTTATTAACATCTTCTTCGCTATAATCATAGGCACTTCTATTTGCACAGTTTCCAAGAACTTTAATCTTTTTAAGTACGGAGTTGGTGCGCTGCGTCGCCAAACGTTTAAACCTTTCTTTTTTTTCTTCAATTTTCATATACCTAATAGTCTATCCTATTACGTACAGGTTGTCAATCCGTACGTAAATATGATAAATTAAGATATCACCTGAAGAACCTCATCGAAATCATCCCCCCCGAATATTATAGAGGGGGATGTTTTTATTACCGAACTGGACTCGCCTCCCCGTCCTCCACTGCGTGGTCAGGAATAATTTTGTTGCCAGTCGCAGCAAAATTTTCACGACCCTGCCTCATTCGTTTTTCTTACTAGAAAAACATAACTCCGGCTTCCACAAAAGCAGAAAACCTGCCGTGTGGCAGGTATTTCTGTCTTTTGTGGACCCGAGCGGACTCGAACCGCTTACCTCCTCATTGCAAATGAGGCGTTCTACCAGATGAACTACGGGCCCCTCACATGAGAGAATTCTTGAGGCGTTTTTTGAGATGCACTGTGGACCCCGAAAAACGTTTCAACATGCTTTCTCTGTGTTTGGCATCAGCTCGCGATTTATACGCTTCGTAATAAACGAGCTGAAAAGGGGCTTTGTTTTTTGTTGAAATGTTTTTCCTGTCATTATGCTCAACAAAACGCCTTTTCAAATCATTTGTATAACCGATATATAAACTACCATCTTTCTCACTTTTTATCACATAAACGTAAAACATATATCATGTGAGGGGCTACGGGCCCTTTTGGTAACACAAAGAAGCTTAACCCAAAAATAGATAGCGGGCAATTAGCTTATTTGCGGTCTTTTCAAAGCTAAACCTACAAGATGATGCAGAAAATCGGATATTTTTACACCTATTGTTTCAAGGGACTTTGGTAGCAAAGATTCTTTAGTAAGACCTGGCAAAGTGTTTACTTCAAGAATATATACTCCACGGCGCGGATGAATTATAAAATCAGTTCGAGAATAGTGTCTCGCATGAATTGATTTATGCGCTTCTATCACCGCCTTTTCAATTTGTTCTAATTCTTCTTTAGTAAATTTACCTTGAGATAATTCTCTAACTCCCCCCTCATTATATTTTGTATCAAATCCGAAAACGCTGTTTTTATCCCTTCTTATTTCTATTGGTAAAAGTGGATAATATTCCTTATTTCTAAAATTTTCTATTATTCCAAGTGTTCCTTCTTTTCCGTCTATATATTCCTCCAATAATATTTGATTTGAATATTCAAATGCTTTTCCTAAAGCGTTTTGCAAATCAGCGAAACTATTTACAACTGAAACTCCCAAAGAAGAACCGCTGTCATACGGCTTCACAACTGATGGGTGCGGGAAAGTACGAAATATTTCTATTAATTTTTCTTTATGAGCATCTTCAACGCCGAGTAATTTATAATACGGGGTCTTCAGTCCTTTTTGTGTAAAATGTTTTTTCGCCAAAACCTTATTCATTCCAAGCGCAGACGAAAGTGCCCCACTACCTGTGTATGGCATAGATAATTGATCTAGTATTGTTTGTAGCTTTCCATCTTCCCCATATTTTCCATGCAAAGCATTAAATACGACATCAATGTCTCGGAGAGCTTCGTGCGGATCTTTTGGAAGCCCTGATTTATGCCACACACCAGAGCGATCTATAAAAATATCTTGTGGGCTGTAATGTTCTTCAGATAAATTATCCAACACAACTTTCCCTGACTGAAGAGAAATGTCATATTCACTCGATGGTCCACCGCGGAGTACCGCTACCCTAGTTTTTAACATAATGATATTGTACACAATAGCTGTCCCCCCTAACAAACCTATTTGAGGAGAACGCTGTGAACACCGCAAAAACAAATCGGCGAATCCGAAGAATGGAGAGCGCCCAAGGACCAAGTACTTGCAGTAGTTTCGGCCCCACTGACCAAAATTGGCCACCAAGATCCGGAACAGCACCGATAGGAAAAGATGGTCCCAAAATAACGCTTCATCCCGAAACCTTTCTTGAAAGGCACGGCCTTTCAAGAAAAACCACCAAACGGAAAAGGAGATAGACCATGGCGAAAGCCAAAATCAAAAAACCAACCAAGAAAGAGATAGAGAAAATTGCGAAGAGATGGCTAGGTTGGCCCAGAGAAAAGACGAGGGGGGTCTTAAAGGTTTACGATGACGTCATGCGAGGTCTCTCCCGTGAATCCCAAAAACGGAAAGGATCTAACAAGAAAAAGAAGTGACTGCCGGTCCCGCAAACGCCCGCTCTCGAGAAATCGGAGCGGGCGTGATTTATTTCTAAATCTCCTCTATTCCCTTATTCGCACGAATAAGGGAATACATTTCCGTAACATTCCAACATTCTGCGAAATTACAGAATACTTTAAACATCCTTCCTTATACTAGTGTTTTGCAAAACACTAGTATAAGGAAATAACAAAAAATTAATTCAAAAACTTTTTGGAACGGCGGAAGCGATGAAAGTTTATAGCAAATCTATGCGCTTCAGCATTGGCAAAAAGTATATCTCTTTGATGTTTCTCAATTACTGCTGGCTCACCCAATACGGCTCTCGGTCTGTGTCTTTCATCTTTCACAACGGCCACTATTTCTGTATTAATTTTATTTTCTTTAATGAGTAAAGTCGCTACGTTTTGCTGAATTATATTTCCATCCACCACTATCAAATTTGGATATGGCCATTCGCTATGTTTCAAACGTCGCGTAAGCATTTCTTTCAAGGCACCGGGGTCATTGGCTTCCTTAAAGCCTTTTATTTTAAATTTTCTATAATCACTTTTTTTAGCCAAACCATTTTCTATTACAGTCATAACACCCACCATTTCACTGCCACCCATATGAGCAATGTCGTAAGCCTCAATTCTAAAATTATTCTCTCCACTTTGTCCTCTTTGATATTCTTCTCTTTTCAAAAGTGAAATGTCTTGAATGTGTTGCAATGAAAATAATCTTTTCTTTACTATCTGTGCTGCTTCAAAATCCCCCGCCTTAGCAAACGCTTTCATTTGCTTTTCGTATGTCTTTATTACTTTTGACTTCTTACCTTCAAAAAACAAAATTAAATTCTTAATCACATTTCTATATCCTTTTTTATCAATGGCACCACTGCAAACCCCAGGACATAATCCAATCTGTGCATTGAAACAAGGCCTTCCGCTTTGTGGAGTGCACGTATCTCGGTAAGGGAAAATTCTACGAATTATTTTAAGCGCCGACTTTAATATTCCCCCTTGTGGGAAAGGCCCAATAATATACAAACGTTTTTCAGGAGAAAATAAGACTGGCAAATCCTTTCCACGAACCAAAAGCACTCGCGGATATTCTTCTTTAGTTATAACTATATAATTGTGGCTCTTATCATCTTTTAAATCAGTGTTATGCGGTGGCTGATATTTCTTAATCAATTGCGCTTCGCGAAGTAGCGCTTCCAAAACAGAACCGGTTTCTTCAAATTCAATTTTTTTAGCCCTTTCCACCATTTGTACAATGAGCGGTCCGCGAGCAAGGGCGATATCACGGCTAAAATAACTTTTCACTCTATCTCGAAGAGATGTGGCTTTCCCAATATAAAGAACCTCTCCTTTAAGGTCTTTAAAGTAATAAACCCCAGCAGTTTCTGGTAAATTTTTTATTTGTTTTTGAATACTTGACATTTGTATATATTGTGTGATATAATTAAACTTGATTCGAACATCTAAATGAAAGGGCCTCCAATGGCAGTATTCAGCCTTAGAAGTAGCCGCAAGAGACTCTCCCTCCACAAGCCAGAAGGGAACGTTCAGAACCCGTGGTTTGACGATGAGCCCGCTGAGAAAGCTGAGGAGAAGAAAGGTTCATTGCACTGGTTCATATTTTTCATGGGAACAATCTTCGGCTTGATTCTCAGCAGTGAAAAACTGGCCGTTCTGATTCTCCTCCTGCTGCTTGTCTTCCTCTCGGCCATTCTCGCGATGGGTACCATATGGCTTTTCGTTTGGCTCCTAGGGCGTGGCATTCGTCTCCTATTTTGGCTTTTAGATAAGCTCTATCTGTATCTAGGGAGAAAAGAGACGGCCCAAACCAGCCAAGCGAAGTGATTCCCGGGGCGCGCTGCAAAGCGCGCCCTTTTCATTTTCTACCGATTAGGAGTAAAACACAAACATTTGACTTTCTATAAATAAAGTTACATAATAGAATTTGCTGAAAACTTTTAAAGGGAGAATGCACCTTGAATAATACCTTGAGAGCCTTGGTTGCCGATGACAGTGAAGGCGTCAGGTTCATCACCGTGGGAATACTCCTCAAGCTCGGTTACAGCGTAACCGAAGCGAGAGACGGGGCCGAGGCGCTAGCACTTTTTAGAGACGCACTCACCTCTCCTCTTCCGTATGACCTGCTGGTCACTGACAACAAAATGCCAAAGTTGCATGGCATCGAGGTGGCCGAGCAGATAAGAGCTATGGGACAAGACACACCTATAGTCTTAGTCAGCGGAACCTTGACGGAAGAAATCGAGGTAAGGGCAAAAGAACTTGAAGTAAAAACCTTGGAAAAAGGTCCCTACAGTGTAATGGGACCAAAGCTCAGGGAAATCCTGGACTCCCTTCTCGTCAAACAGTAGGGATCAAGACACACACATAACCGGCGCGCAAAACGCGCCGGTTATCTTTTTATTAATTTTTCAAAGCTCTTTTCAAATACTTAGCTGTGTGCGACTTCGGACTGTTGGCTACATTTTCTGGAGTTCCTTTTGCTACAACAAGACCTCCACCAACGCCCCCATCTGGCCCAATATCAATAATATAATCCGCCTGCTTTATAACATCCATACTGTGTTCAATAACAACAACAGTATTTCCTTTATCCACTAACTTTTGCAAAATCTCAATAAGTTTTTTCACATCCTCATAATGAAGTCCTATGGTTGGCTCATCAAGTAGGTAAATTGTTTTCTGTAAGTGTGCACGATAAAGTTCAGATGAAATTTTTACTCTTTGCGCTTCCCCACCGGAAAGAGTTGTTGCAGATTGCCCCAATCGCAAATATCCAAGTCCCACATCATAAAGAGTTTTCAATCTATCTGAAATCGCTGGAATATCTTCAAAAAATTTCATAGATTCCTCCACTGTCATATTTAGAACCTGATATATATTTTTCTTTTTATATTGCACTTCAAGAGTTTCTTTCATAAAGCGTTTTCCATTACATACATCACATGGGACATAGACAGTCGGTAGAAAATGCATTTCAACTGCAATCTCTCCATTTCCCTGACAAGCCTCACAGCGTCCACCTTTTACATTGAATGAAAATCTGTTCGCTTTCCAACCACGGACTCTCGCTTCCGAGCTTTCTGCAAACATTTCACGAATAAAGGTGAATGCCCCAGTATAAGTTGCAGGATTACTTCTTGGGGTTCTACCTATTGGAGACTGGTCTATAAGAATCACACGACTTGCATATTCACTTCCTGAAAATTCTCCACAGTTATATGTTTTATTACTTCTGTATCTTTTTTCATAACGCGCCTGTAAATTCTTATGCACTATTTCATATAGAAATGTGGATTTACCTGAGCCAGACACACCTGTAATTAAAACTAATTTACCAAGAGGTAAATCCACATTTAAATTTTTTACATTGAAACAGTTTCCACCTTTTATTTTAAGAGCTCCCTTATCCGCAGTTCTCCTCGCTTCTGGAAGATTAATATTTTTTTCTCCACGCAAATATGCCAAGGTGAGGGAACCTGAATCATTTTTCTTAGCGGTCAGTAATTTATCCAAATCTCCTGACACAACCACTTCTCCTCCGTGCACGCCGGCGCCTGGACCAATATCTATAATGTAATCGGATGAAAAAATAGTATCTTCATCGTGCTCTACGACAATAATGGTATTCCCAATATCGCGCAGGTGTTGAAGTGTCTTTATAAGGCGATCATTGTCACGCGAATGAAGTCCTATTGTTGGCTCATCAAGTACGTAAAGCGCCCCCACAAGACCAGAACCAAGTTGTGACGCCAGACGAATACGCTGAGATTCCCCACCTGAGAGCGTATGGGCTCTTCTGTTCAAAGTGAGATAATCAAGACCAACATTCAAAAGAAAAACTAATCTCGCACCAATTTCTTTTAAAATTACTTTAGAAATGCTTTTTTCATTTGGAGTTAAATTCAAACTTTCAAAAAATTCATTAGCATCTTTAATAGACATATTCGTAACATCTACTACATTCTTCCTTTTAGATTCACTTCCCAAGAAAACATGTAATGCTTCGGGTCTAAGTCTTGCGCCCTTACAGGTATCACAAACCTCTTCTCCAAAGAAATGTTTTGTACCAAGTCCATTACAAGCAGGACAAGCCCCATATGGGGAATTAAAAGAAAATAGACGTGGCTCAATTTCCGGAAAAGAAAATCCGTCATATGGACACATAAACTTAGCCGAAATAAGGCGTTTTTCCTTTGGAGTCTCTATTTTTATAAGGCCATTTGATTCGTGCAGAGCTCTTTCTATTGCTTCATACAAACGAAGACGTAAATCTGCTTTCTTATCCTTATCACTAAGTTCACTAAAGAAAAAACTGTCTACTAAAACATCTATATCGTGTTTTTTGTTTTTTTCAATAACCACTCTTTCGCGAAGCTTCTTATCAACTCCATCAATGTTTGCTATTTCAAATCCCTTACCAAGTAAGTCATAGAGCATTTGATAATATTCACCTTTTCTTCCGACAACGAGTGGTGCGTATAATTTGATTTTTGCTTTAGTTATGGGCACACCCATCACTTCTTCTTTCTTAGTGCTTTCACGTAATTCTTCTACTGTATTAAGTATTGTTTCCAATATTTCATCAGTTGAAAGTTTCTTTATTGGCCTGTCACACAAAAGACAATGGGGGTGTCCAACGCGTGCATAAAGAATACGCATATAGTCGTAAATTTCAGTAATTGTAGCTACTGTGGAACGAGGATTATTAGAGCGAGACTTTTGATCAATTGAAATAGCAGGTGAAAGACCGACAATCTCATCTACATCAGGTTTCTGCATTTGATTGAGGAATTGTCGGGCATATGCAGAGAGGGATTCCACATAACGACGCTGACCTTCTGCAAAAATAGTATCAAAAGCTAAAGAAGATTTGCCGGAACCAGATAAACCGGTAATAGCCACCATTTTATTTCGTGGCATTTCAACTGTTATATTTTTAAGGTTGTGAGTACGGGCTCCCTTAACTATTATTTTTTCGTCTTTTTTATCCATCCGGTAGTGAAAAATGGCATCGCTCTTTATAGAGCTGTATAGCCACTTAACTTGATTATGTTTCTAATATTCGACAGCATAATAATCTTTTATTTTTTCCCGTATCCTCTAATGCCATTTTCTACTACGGGATCCATAATGAATACGTTAAAGTCCCCCTCTTTGTCGTATTAGGGGGAATACAAAATACTCTATCACAAGAGAGGCACCAAAAAAAGAAGTTAGTTACCGATTACGCTTCTGATTTCGTTTATTATTTCATCAAGAGTCACAGTGGACTTTACTAAAAATTTAACTGCTCCAAGCTCCTTACCTTTATCTATGTCTGCCTTTTGACTTAAATTAGATAATAGAACTACAGGCACTTTTTTCCATTTTTCATTTGCTTTGATTTTTCTCAAAATTTCAAATCCATCAGAACCCGGGAGTAATATGTCCAAAAGTACTATGTCTGGAGTTTCTTTCTCAATAAAAGCTAGAGCCTCTGTTTCATCACCCGCATGAAGAAGCTGACACCCCTCATTTGATAATCTTAAAGTAACAATATCTTTAAGAAATCTATCATCTTCTACCCAAAGAATTTTCTTTCCTGAAAGCACCCCTTTGTGTGCGAGCGCAGAAATAGAAACATTGTCTTTTGGAAGTTTGGAACGGGCGATCTCTGCCTTAACTTTTTCTACAGCTTCATCAGGATTAATGTCTGCCTTTATCAAATAATTCTTTACCCCTAAAGCTAGCGCTCGCTTTATTTCGACAGGCTGCCCTGAATTAGAAACTACTATTACCGGTATATCTCTTATGCTTGGGTCTTTTTGTTTTTCTTCAAGAATTTGATAACCATTCATTTCAGGCAAGATAATATCCAAAAGAATTAAGGCTGGTTTAAGTGATTTTATTTTAGCAAGACCGTCTTTTCCATTTACAGACAAATCCGTTTCAAATCCAGCTGCAACCAGCTTGTTCACTAGAACTTCTGCTAAGAAAACATCATCTTCTATAACGAGTATTTTATCTTTCATTTCCCTTTTATTAGGTTAATTGTATCAAACTGTGCCTCCTTTTGGAACGGGAATGGTGAAGTAAAAAGAAGTTCCTTTTCCAGTTTCACTTTCAAACCATATCTTTCCACCATGACCCTCGACAATATTTTTAGCTAAATACAAACCTAAACCAGACCCATCTGACTCAGCTTTTGCGGCGCTCGGCGCTCTATAAAAACGATTGAAAATATTTTTCTGTTCATCTTTAGGAATACCCATACCTTCGTCAATCACAGAAGCCAATACTTCCATACCTCTATTTCTAAGCTCAATTGTGACATGACCGCCCTGTGGAGAATACTTAACTGAATTTTCAAGTAAATTTTGAAATACAACTCTCATTTTATCTTTATCAGCCATTACTTCTGGTAAGTTAATTCCCTTACCACGAAAATTTATACTTATTTGTTTTCTGTTCGCAACAGGATACAAATCAAGTAAAACACTTTCGGCTACATGCTGTAAATTTATTAGTGCAAAATTATATTCCAATCTACCGCTTTCCATTCTACTTAAGGAGAGAAGGTCGTTAACAAATCTAATCATCCTGTCGTTACTATCAGCTATTTTAAATAACATTGTATTTTGATCTACGTTCAACTTACCAATGTCACCATTTACCAACATATCTATGGTCCACTTTATACCCGCAAGTGGCGTTCGAAGTTGATGGGCTACAGTTGAAACGAATTCCGAACGAACAGTATCTTGCTGCCGTAATCTATCATTTACTTCAGACAAAGAAGTGTCTCTTTGTACAAGTAATTTATTTGACCTGTTAAGTTCATCATTTAATTCTGCCAATTCTTTTACATGCTCTTCGGTCGATGCCATCGGCTTCAATACACTATGTTTACCAATAAATAATCCTGCGAGCGCAGCTATAAATAAACCGCAAATTAAAAGTAAGAGTATGTTGCGTCGCATAAATGCCTGTTTATCTCTTAGTACAAGAGAATTTTCATGTACTCGCCTACTTATCATATGAGATAAATTAAAAAGTTCTTCCTGTGTTTGTAGGACTAGACTTTGCATACTCAAAAGCAGCTGACTAGCCTCTACTTCATACATTTTTCCTTCTCTCACTTCTTTAGAAAATTCAGAACTTTTAATATCTAGCAAGTCAAATCTTTCTGTGGCTTCTTTTAGACTATTTTTCTCTTCTTCATTTGTTATTATTTTTTCCAAATTTGAAAGTAAATTATTTACACTATTATTACTTTCATTAATTACCTTGATATTTATATCTGCATTTTTCTTATCTATTTCTGTTAACGGAATAAGTCGATTTATAGAAACATTTTCTTTAGTAAAAAGTTCTTCAAGTTCGTACATTGCCGATATAGCAGGAACATCTTTAGTTGCAAAGCTAACAGAGGCGCTGGAGATACCCTGCAAAGCAAGTGCCCCAAAGATGCCTATGGCTAAAATAAATGAAGCAAAGATAAAAACCACAATAAGAAGTTTGTGTTTTTTGACTTTAGAAATTATAGATTCGCCATCCGAATCTATAGAGATTCTCTTTGTTTCGTCTTTACTCACTTTTTTATTGAAGTGCCATTAACACCTTCAATTATATAGAAAATTTATCTCTTATTCTTACCCTTGTCTTTTCTTTGGGGATAATGCTTTTTATCTTTCCTATTCTCTCCTGTTAAAGTGGCAAGCTCATCTCGGATTAAAGCGGCGGTTTCAAAATCAAGTTTGGCCACGGCCTCCATCATTTGTTTTCTTTTTTGAGTAACAAACTTCTTAGGAGCTTTCTTATAAATATCCATATCTATCGCGATCAAAGCTGAAACAGCCTTTTCTTGATCGCTTTTCATACTCGCTGTTATGTCATGTATTTTCTTTATTATAGTTTTAGGTGTTATTCCATGTTTTTTATTGTATTCAATTTGCACAACCCTGCGTCTATTAGTTTCATCCATAGCCCTTTTCAAAGATCCTGTCACCGTATCCGCGTACAAAATTACCTTACCTAGTACGTTTCGCGCAGCTCTTCCTATAGTTTGGATGAGAGATGTCTCTGAACGCAAAAATCCTTCTTTATCAGCATCAAATATTCCTATAAGTTCCACTTCTGGTAAATCTAGCCCTTCACGTAAAAGATTGACCCCAATCAAACAATCGAATTCCCCTCTTCTAAAATCAGTGAGAATGGTTATGCGATCAATGGTCATTATGTCGCTGTGTAAATATTCTGCTTTTATTCCCTTATCTTTTAGATATGCACTGAGGTCCTCCGCCATCTTTTTGGTAAGAGTTGTGCCTATGACACGTCCACCTCGCTTAACAACTTTTTCTGTTTCAACAATAAAATCTTTTATTTGTCCTTTGTATTCGCCTTTGGAAATTACTCCTCGCACTTCAAGTTCTGGATCCAAGAGTCCTGTAGGTCTTACTATTTGCTCTACTATTTTCTGACTATAATCTCTTTCAAAGTTTCCAGGTGTAGCAGAAGTATAAATAACTTGACCCACACGCTCTTCAAATTCATCAAATTTAAGCGGTCTATTATCTTTAGCGCTCGGTAGACGAAAGCCGAATTCAATCAAAGAATTCTTACGAGAAGCATCTCCTCCGTGCATACCTGAAATTTGTGGGATTGTTACGTGCGACTCATCTATGACAGTAAGGAAATCTGGTTCTCCATTCTTCTTATAAGGAAAATAGGAGATAAGTGTAAAAGGTGGCTCTCCCTCAGTTCGCCCATCAAAGTGTCTTGAGTAGTTTTCAATACCATTGCAATAACCAATTTCTTTTATCATTGCCAAATCATAATTCGTTCGTCTTTTTAATCTATCGGCTTCCAAAAGTTTTTTCTCTTTTTCAAACTTTTTAAGTTGATTTTCTAACTCAAATTTAATATCTTTTACAGCTCTGTCTCTTTCATCTTCTGGTGTTACATAGTGACGCGCTGGAAAAATAAACAAACTACCTTCTTCTCCTTTTATACTTCTTGAAATCGCATCAATTATTGTTATGTGAGAAACCTTATTATCTTCAAAAGAAATTCTATATATGACCTTCTCATTTACTGGCATTATTTCTAAGAAATTTCCAACTGCCCTAATTTTCCCTGGTTCCAAATCAGCATTTGTCCTTTCAAAATAAATTCCGATTAATTTACGAATCAAATCATCACGAGACACCTTATCTCCTACCTTTACTAAAACGTTTACTTTTTTATATTCTTCGGGAGAACCCAAACCATAAATACAAGAAACTGAAGCGACGATTATCACATCGTTTCTTGTTAAAAGCGCTTGAGTTGAGGCGTGACGCAGTCTTTCAATTTCAGCATTAATCTGAGCTTCTTTTTCTATATATGTATCAGATACAGCCATATATGCTTCTGGCTGATAATAATCATAATAAGAGACGAAATAATGCACTGCATTATCTGGAAAGAAATCTCGAAACTCTTGAGCAAGCTGTGCTGCCAATGTTTTATTGTGAGCAATAATTAGAGTTGGCTTTTGAATTTTCTCAATCACATTGGCAACAGTAAATGTCTTACCTGAGCCCGTCACACCAAGAAGGGTTTGTTTTTCCAAACCATCCTTTAACCCTTTCACAAGTTCATCTATGGCTTTTGGCTGGTCCCCTGCTGGCTTATATTCACTTTTTATTTTAAATTTATTTTCCATAACTTTCTAAGAAACTTTTCTTAAACTCAAAAAATGTATCATTTAATATTGATTCTCTTATTTTCTTAACCAGATTAACTATAAAATAAAGATTATGGATTGAACCAAGTGTAGAGGCTAACATTTCATTAGCTCTAAATAAATGGCCAAGATACGCTCTATTAAAATTCTTACAAGTGTAGCAACCGCAACCTTCTTCTATTGGTTTTAAATCATTTCTATACTGACTATTTAATATAATCATTCTGCCATTTTTTGTGTACATTGATGCGCCACGTGCAAGTCTAGTTGGCGCCACACAATCAAATGTGTCACAGCCATTTTCTACTCCTAGAAACAAATCTTCGGGCTCTCCAATTCCGAGCATGTGCCTTGGTTTATTTTCTGGCAAAATTTCATTCACCCATTTCACTGCGGTTCCCATATCTTCTTTGGTAAAAGAGCCACCAATTCCAAATCCATCAAAATCCATTCCTCCTATTTTCGTGGCGCTTTCTTTACGTAAATCTTCAAAACGCCCACCTTGTACTACACCAAAAAGAGCTTGATCTTCTTTAGTATGTGAATCAATACAACGCTTGGCCCATCTATGAGTTCTTTCCATGGCTTCTTTTTGATATTGATGCGGAGCGTTCGGAGACGTACATTCATCAAATGCAAAAATAATATCCGCAGCTAAATTTTGCTGTATTTCCATAGAACGCTCTGGGGTGAATCTATGCATTGAGCCATCACGAAAAGATTTAAAATCAACTCCTTCTTCATCAATTGAAACTAATTTTGGTTTATCACCCTCGGAACCAGTTTCTTCGTCTTTTCTTTCTTCATAGTTAGCAATGTCTTCTCCTTTAGCAATTTTACCAACACTTTTTCCAAGTGCAGCCCCAAGTGAAAAAACTTGAAAGCCACCAGAATCTGTAAAAGTAGGTCCGTCCCATGCCATGAATTTTCCAAGTCCACCGGACTCTTTTACGAGATTATCTCCCGGCTGAAGATACAAATGATAAGTGTTCGCCAAAACAGACTGTGCTCCAAGTTCTTTAAGTTGCTCTGTTGTCACAGATTTAACAGTAGCTTTAGTTCCAACAACAATAAAAGCTGGGGTTTCAATTACCCCATGAGGTGTTTCAATTACTCCGGCTCTACCCAAGGAGTTTTTTAATTTTTTATTAATAGAAAACGAAAAAGGCATACGAATATATTACCCTATCATAAAAAACATTATTGGCGATTACTTACTATTTATTCCCCATTCATCGCCCTAAGTGTTCCCTTACCAAATAGTCCAGTGCCTTTGGTAAGTCCTACAGGTTTAAGGATGATGTCTCTATTGGCTTCTTGATATTTAATTAAGGCTGCTCTCGTTGCAGGTCCAAAGTAAGTAGATTCTTTGTTTGGTGAACCTGTACCTGATTTAGCTATGATGAATCCATTGTTGTTCAAGAATATTTGAAGTTGTTTAACGTCTGCTCCTGTTGAGCCTACCTTTAATACTCTAGTAAAGGTGTATTTGGTATTTGGTTTAGCTGTTGTTCCTTGAGTAGGTGTTAATTGTGGTTTTACTTCTACTTCACTTAATTTAGCTTGAGTTGTTACTAGTACTGAAGTTTGATTAGTGTTTGATTCTGAGAATATGGCATAGCTGTATATGGTGTCTTTGATTAAATTGG